>NZ_JAUFNS010000006.1:0-336361 GCF_041060445.1 Pseudomonas sp. W2-17
TGAGCAGTGCATCGGCGTTCGGGGTTTTCACACAGCCTGCACTAAACCATCCGCGTGCATTCAATGGGACTGGCTGGAACGCCGACTTGTGGGACCGGCTTCAGCCGGGAAAGCGTCGGTCGGCACACCACAGAAGTGAGGCCCGCATCCATTTCAATACTCAGGTGCGCTGGGCGACCGCTGGCGCATCCAGAGGCGCGGCATCCTCCGGCGTGGTCGAAAACGGCTCGATCTTGCCGACAATGAACAGGTAGCTGAACGCCCCCAACAGCGCAAACGCCCCGGCGGTGAGCAGCGGCGCGGTGAACGAGCCGTTGCCGATCACCAGCATGAAGCCGGTAAAGGTGGTGATGAAGATCCCGGCGGTGTTCGACGCGAAGTTTTGAATACCGCCAATCGACGCCACATGGGCCGGGGTCGGCGCGACGTCAGCCGGCAGGCACCAGATGCTCGCGCCGGCAAATGCCAGGCTCGCATAGGCCAGGCTGAAAAAGCCGAGCATCGCGTAGGTGCCATCGACGAACACCGACAGGGAAATGCTCGACGACATCAGCATGCCGCCGACGATGCAGGTCTTGCGCGCAGCGGTCAGGCTCCAGCCACGACGGTACAGCGCGTCGGAGGTGAGTCCGCCGATCCAGCCGCCGACGATGGACGCGATCGCCGGAATGGTGCCCAGCGTACCGAGGGATTTCAGCGAGAAACCGCGTTCGGTGACCAGGTACGTCGGGAACCAGGTGATGAAGAAATAGATCACGAAGTTGAGGCAGAAGAAGCCCAGCATCATCCCCCACAGGGTGCGGTGACGAAACAGCGACGCCCATTTGACTTTCGGCCGAGCGGCGAGGGTCGCCGCCTTGCCCGCTTCGTGCTGCTCGATGGCCGCCACGGCCTGAGGCTCTTTGTAGATCAGGAACCAGCCGACGACCCAGATCAGGCCCACCGCGCCGGTGATGACGAACGACGCGCGCCAGCCCCAGAGTTCGATGATCAACGCGACCAGCGGGATGGACAGCGCCGAGCCGACCCGCGAACCGCTGTCGAAGATGCTGGTGGCGAAGCCGCGCTCTTTGACGTCGAACCACTGGCTGACGATTTTCGCGCAGGACGGATACGCCCCCGCCTCCCCCACGCCGAGCATCAGCCGGCAACCGAACATCGACGCCAGGCTGCCGGCCGCCGCCGTAGCCGCCGTGAACAGCGACCACCAGGCCACCGCGAGGGGCAGCGCGATGCGCGCGCCGACCTTGTCGACGAACCAGCCAAACGGCATTTGCATGAGTGCGTAGGTCCAGAAGAAACCACTGAGCAGCAGGCCCATTTGCCCTGAGCCCAGACCGAGTTCTTTCTGGATATAGGGGGCGGCAACCGCGAGGTTGGCCCTGTCGATGTAGTTGATGGCCACCGCGAGGAAGCACAGAAAAATTACCAACCAGCGCCCTTTCTGCATGGCGAGTCCTCCTAATTATTTTTATGAGTAAGACATCGTTAGAGCTTCGTATAGCGCCCAGCCCGTGATTCACGCACTTGTCAGCGAGGGATAAAGCATCTCTCGAGAACCGCAGAATTGGCCTGACCAAATATCCGAATGCAGCCGATACTAGACCCGCATACCGGGTTAGGGAAATCGAAACGGCGATTTATTTGCTGATTTCTGGCTCGACGGTCGGCATTTGCATAATTTGGCCTGACCAATCTATGCTGCTGCGCACGCCACTCTTGGCCCACTTTCGGTGAAGCACCCATGGTCTTGAGCGGCCCGCCCTCCATAACAACAAGGACTGCGCAATGAAGATGACCTTCCGTTGGTACGGCGACAGCGATCCCGTCACCCTGCCTTACATCCGCCAGATCCCCGGCATGACCGGCGTGGTCTCCGCCATCTACGACATTCCGGTGGGCGAGGTCTGGCCGCTGGAGAAGATCGCAGCCCTGAAAGCCACGGTGAATGCCCACGGCCTGGAGCTGGAGGTCATCGAGAGCGTGCCAGTCCACGAAGACATCAAGCGCGGCCTGCCTTCCCGCGATCAATTGATCGACAACTACGGCCAGACCCTGCGCAACCTGGCGGCCTGCGGGATCAAGGTGGTCTGCTACAACTTCATGCCGGTGTTCGACTGGACCCGCTCGACCCTGGCCATGGAGCTGCCCGACGGTTCGACCACCCTGGCGTTCGACGTGGCGGTGATCGAGCAGGCGAATCTGGACAACGGCATCAGCCTGCCCGGCTGGGACGTCAGCTATGAGCCGGAAGTCCTGCGCGCGCTGATCAACGAATACGCTCAGGTGGATGAAGCCACCCTGCGTGAGCGGCTGGCGTATTTTCTAGAGCGCATCATTCCGGTGGCGAAGGACGCGGGCATCAAGATGGCCCTGCACCCGGACGACCCGCCGCGCTCGATGTTCGGCATGCCACGGGTGGTGAAGAACCGCGAGGACCTGGCGCACATTCTGGCCATGGTCGATGACCCGGCCAACGGATTGACCCTGTGTTCAGGCTCCCTCGGCGCAGATCTGGGCAACGACATCCCCTCGCTGGTTCGCGAGTTCGGCGGTCAGGGGCGCATTCACTTCGCCCATCTGCGCAATGTGAAAGTCAACGAAGCCGGTGATTTTTATGAAACCGCGCACCGCTCCGAAGACGGCTCGCTGGACATGGCCGAGATCGTCAAGGCCTACGTCGAGACCGGATTCGAAGGTTATTACCGGCCCGACCACGGGCGCATGATCTGGGGCGAAACCGGCAAACCGGGCTACGGCCTGTATGACCGTGCACTGGGCGCGGTGTACCTGAATGGCTTGTGGGAAGGGATTCGCAAGACCATCGCGTGAGGCTGAGGACCGTTGAACAGCACCGCCTTGCGGCGGGCGACTGTTAACGCAACTCCGCATCCATCCCGTCCAGCCAGCGCGCTTCGGACCGGCGCAGGTGTTCGCGCATGGCGGTTTGGGCGCCGATCAGGTCGCGGGTCTGAACGGCGTGCAGGATGGCTTCGTGCTCGGCCACCGCCATGGCCCAGGTTTCGCGGGTTTCGGAATGTTCGCTGACGTGGGCGGTGAGCGGGCTGTAACGCTCTTCGAACAGGGAGGTGATGATGCGCACCAGGGTCGAGTTGCCGCTCATTTTCGCCAGCCGCTGGTGAAATTTGCGGTCGTCGTCCAGCGCCGGCACGCCTTTGAGCGCACCCTCGCGCATCTTGTCGATGCACCCCTGCAGGTAGCGAAAATCGGCTTTGCTGCCGTGCAGACAGGCCAGCATCACGCTCTCGCCTTCGATCAACGCCCGGGCCTGCATCAACTCGGACGGGCTCTCTCCCAGCGTGCGGGTTTTGCCTTTGACGCCCAGCAGGTGCTCACAGACGTAGATGCCGGAACCCATGCGAATCTCGACGCTGCCTTCGATTTCCAGGGCAATCAGGGCTTCGCGCAGGGACGGACGAGAGACGCCGAGTAACTGCGCCAGATCACGTTCTGGCGGCAGCCGCGCGCCGGGGGCGATGCCATGCTTGCGAATGTGCTCGCGCAATCGGTCGGCGGTGATCTGGTAAAGGCGGCGTTCGGGGGCTGGGCTTGGCGCGGTCATCAATCACGTTCCATCAGGATGCGCCGGAGGATATCACAGGCGTTGGGGCGCCTTGTGGCGTGGCCTTACAGTCGGTGAGCCACTTCAATTTTGCGGTGTGGCTACCGACGCTTTCCCGGCTGAAGCCGGTCCCACTATGAGTGCGCGGCATGATTGTTACCACGCTCCGCGTGGGAACACATCCCCTGACGCTCTGCGTCGCCGCCACGGAGGCGAGCTTTAGTGGGACCGGCTTTAGCCGGGAAGAGGCCAGTGCGTTCACCCTCAATTTTGCGGTGTGCCAATTGACGCCTTCCCGGCTGAAGCCGGTCCTACTATGGAATCTCGGGGTGTCAGGTGGGAATCAATCCGCCAGTGCGCCCTGAAGCTTCGGCTGCTCCAACCCGGCAATCCCCCGCCCCATCTCCACCACCGGCAAGAACCTGCGGCGTTTTTTCTCCTCGTGGTTCTGCGCGATATCGGCAATGCGGTGCTGCAAAAACGGGTTGAGAAAGCGGTCACGGACACTCGCCAGATAATCCCGCGCCTGATCCCCTTGGCCCTTCGCCGCAAACATCGGTAGCACCTCCCGCTCCCACACGTCCTCCAGGCTCCTGCGCAGCACTGGGTCGTTCATCGCCTGAAACACCGTTTCACTCTCAGGCCGGCCATCCTTCAACCACCGCTCGGCCAGCCAGGTGTGCCCGAGATTGAGCATGAACAATTTGAACTGCTCATACTGCTCAAGCTGATCCGTCACCACCACGCAAGGGTGCGTACACGGCAGCACCAGCCCCGGCTGACGCTCAATGGCCCAGATGGCGTACGGCTCGGCAATGGCACCCACCGGCTGAATCGGCTGCGAGACGATGCGATCCACCAGGGAATTCGCCCAACGACAGGTGCCGCGCAGGTAGTGGGCAAACCCGCTATCGATGCCCCACTCCGCTCCCAGCGCAATGATCAGGTCGCGCAGCACATCACCATTGCGCGACACAAGCTCACAGGGGAACAGGGACAACGGCGCCTCAGGATTCGCCTGCCAGCGGTCATGGAGCAACACCAGCAGTTTCGCCGGAAAACTATGGGGCGTCGGCGCCTCGGCGGCCAGGCAAGACGCCGTGTCCGCCGCATCCAGCACGTAGCCTTTGTCGCCCGTGTTGGAGATGACCACCTGCACGTCGTGCCGTATCGCCTGACGAATCAACGCCCAGTAGGGACCGGCTTGCAGCGCGCCGGCAATCGATGTCGACCAATGCTCTTCATCCACCGTGCGACCGTTTTCCGCGCCCTGAATGCGCACCGGATACCCCGTGCCACTGGCCAGCGCCTGCACCCGCTGCGCGCTGTCAGCGCTGCCGGTGGTTTGCACGACGGTGATTCTGCCCAGCGCTTCGCCCTTTTCCAGAGCCTGGGAGATGAACAGGTCAGCATGGGCCTGAAGAAAACGGCTGGTGCCGAACTGCAGAATGGGGGTGAACGGGGTCGCGTGCATGCCCGCGCCTCCTAGCATTCGACGATGGCTTTGACGACCCGCTGCGCAGGGTCGAGCAGCGTGGTGAAGCGTTCGGTCACTTCGCTCAGGGCCATGCGGTGGGTGTTGAGCGCAGCGTCGGGGATCAGGCCGTCGCGCAGGCATTGCTCGACGTAGCGGAAGTCTTCGACGGTGGCGTTGCGGCTGCCCATCAGGGTCGCTTCGCGCTTGTGAAATTCAGGGTCGGAGAAGCTGATGGTGTCGCGGACGATGGACACCAGCACGTATTTGCCGCCGTGGGCGATGAATTCGAAACCGCGCTCCATGGCCTTGGCGTTGCCGGTGGCGTCGTACACCACATCGAAGAACTCGCCCTGGGTCAGCTGCTCCAGTTGCTGCTTGTCGTCTGCGCCGATCAGCACGGCCGAGTCGATCTGCAGGTGTTGCTTGCAGAACGCCAGGCGGTCTTCACGGGTGTCGAGCACGGTGACGTTCGCCCCCCGCAGTCGGGAGAAAATCGCCACCGCCATGCCGATCGGGCCGGTGCCAACCACCAGCGCGCGCTGGCCGGATTGCACGTCCGAGCGACGCACCGCATGGGCGCCAATGGACAGAAACTCGATCATGGCCGCCTGATCCAGCGTCACGCCGTCGGCCTTGAGCACGAAGCCGTGGGGCAGGCTCAGGTATTCGGTGAACGCGCCGTCGCGGTGGACGCCCAGCACTTGAATGCGCACGCAGCAATTGGTCTTGCCCTGACGACAGGCGATGCAGTCGCCACAGGACAGGTACGGCATCACGTACACCACGTCGCCGGGCTCAAGCCCGCTGCCCGCCTCGCTTTGCTCGACGATGCCGGAAAATTCGTGGCCCATGACCCGAGGGTATTCAAGAAACGGCTGATTGCCGTTGAAGATGTGAAGATCAGTGCCACAGACCCCGACCCGCTTGATGCGGACCAGCGTCTCGCCGGGTGCGCGTTCGGGTTTCGGACGGTCGAGGGCCAGCAGGGAACCGGGTTTTTCGCAGACGACGGTGAGCATCTTCTCTCTCCAGACCAGGCACGCCGGCGCCGCTGAAACGGCCAGAGCCGCAGGTTACCGGGCAGTGATCTTGTTGTTGTGAGGTGGCTGATGGATTCTGGAAGCGCGGACCGCAATTGCAGTGGCTCGGGCCATCACAGTGCGGCGCTGCAGGAAAAAACTACACAGCCGCCGGATCATTGGCAAGACCAATTGGATAATTAAGCTATTGGCCTTACCAAATGAGCCATTTGAGTTTTCGCCGCGATCGCCAGCACGACGGCTGTAAATCCCCACAGCCCATGGTTATGATCGGAGCCCATGAACTCCCCATTGCCAATCCGCTCGCCCTGCCCGCCCGGCGCCTGTCAATGCGACCGCGACCGACTGTTAGAGCTGGAGGGCGCGGACGTGCGCATCCTTCGCCTGACCCGTCAGGAGGAGAAACGCCTGCTCGAGCGCCTGGAAAATATCGCCAGTGTGGAAGATCTGCAGCGCCTGCAACAGCGGATGTTCGAGCAGCTCGGCATCCGCCTGGATATCGCCCCCGGCTTCAATGAAGTGCGCAGCATGCGCGGCATGGTCATCGACATCGCCGAATTGCCCGGCATGTGCCGCAAGACCCGCGCCGCCATCCCTGCGGCCATACGCCGGGGACTCGAAAAGAACCCCGAGATCGCCTGGCGCCTGCTCAACGCCCACGACTTGTTGCGGGATGCCTGAATGCGGTGCCAGGCCCGCAGGGCCTGTCACTGGAAAAACCGCATCAGTACAGCCTTACTTCTCCCAGTCCGCCTTTTCGATCTTCAACCCGTGCAGACCGTTGTAGGCCGCGCGTTTGGGCTGCTCCCAGCCTTGCAGCAACGCCGCATCAAGGTCGTAAATTTCGACACCCAACGGCCGGCACACGGTCAGCGGGTCCTGGGCATCCGGGCCCCACATCGGCAATGAAAGGTCGCCGCCGGGGCATGTCGACAGCGCGCAAAGCAGGTCGATCTCGGCGAAGAACTCCAGGTAATCGCCCTGTTTGGCCGGGCAGGCTTTCATGAAATACAGGTCGTCGTGATTCAAGCCGGTGCACTGGAAGATGTTCAGCACATCGTGCACGTCGAATTCGGTCAGGCCGTGGGGCAACACGGCGCGGGTCAGGTTGGAATGGCAATGATGGTGAAAGTCTTCGCCGGTGAGCATCTTGTTCACGTAGGGATCGCAGCGGGTGCCGAGCAGGTCATGCAGCCGACCGCCATGTTCGTCGATGCCGTAACTGGCGAGGCTGTCGTCGGTGATGGTGACCATCGGCCGCAGGAACGGCAGGTTCGACCACAACCGGTCATGGGTCGTGACGTGGGCGCCCTGCAATTGCCGGGTGCGCGCGGCCCACATGCGCTCGCGCGGATCATCGGCGCTCCAGACATTGAAGTCGCCCACTTGCGGGCCCACCGGTGTGGTCACGCGGAACACCTGCCCGGCCTTGACCTTCCACGCCCGTCCGGTACGGATCGGCACTTCGAACTGCTCGATCAGGGTGCGGCTGTCCTGCGCCTCACGGATGCGTTGATAAAACGCCGTGTCGACCTGTAGGGCCGAGCCTTTGCTGACCTGATAAGCAGCGGGATAGTCTTTGTACATGGGTGCTCCTGGCGAGTGATTTTTATCTGAGGAATTGAGCACAGCACAGCCCGTGCCAAGGGCGTTCAGAGATTAACGAATCTCCCTGATTTGGAATTTAATTTCCATCTGTACAAGCAATAGAACTGCGGCTAGCATTGCGACAGCCTCACCGAGGCCCCGAATCGACCTCAACAAGACCTCATCGAGAGGCTTCAGGGGATTCACATGCTCGACCGCGCCAGACGTTTTTCCATCAAGCAGATCGCAACCCAGGCCGGCGTGAGCAAGGCGACGGTCGATCGCGTCCTGCATCAGCGCGGCAGCGTGCACTACCAGACCCACCGCCGCATTCATCAAGCCCTCGAAGAACTCGAAGCCCAGGAAAAGTCCGGGCCTGCGGTGGGCCGCACCTTTCATATCGACGTCATCCTGCACACGCCCAAGCGCTTCAGCGATGCCGTGCAGGAGGCGATTCTCGCGCAGCTCGGCAGTCTGGCGCCGTTTCGGATCTTTCCGCGCTTTCACCTTTATCAATCCATCGGCACGCAGCAGATGCACGACCTGATTCTGCGCTGCGTCGAAAAAGGCAGTCAGGGCCTGATCATCAAGGCCGCGGATGAGGTGCCGATCAACGAAGCAGTCAATCAAGCGACGGCGGCGGGTGTACCGGTGGTGACCTTTGTTTCCGATCTGCCCCAGAGTGAGCGCATTGGTTACATCGGCATGGACAATCGCACCGCCGGCCAAACCGCGGCGTACCTGATGTCGCGCTGGCTCGACGATGAGGCACAAGACGTGGCCGTGGTGATCAGCAGTGAGCTGTTTCGTGGCGAGGAAGAGCGGGAAATGGGTTTTCGCACTTGGCTGCGCAGCCGTGCGGCGCATTTGCGGGTCGTCGACGTGACCGGAGGATTCGGGGTGCATGAACCGACTTTCGAGAAAGTGACTCGAGCGCTGCAGGACAATCCGTCGATCAAGGCCATTTACAGCGTCGGCGGCGGCAATCGCGCGATCGTCGACGCCTTCGCCGCACTGGATCGCCCCCTGGAGGTGTTCATCGGCCACGACCTCGATCAAGAAAACCGCCAACTGCTGGCGGAAGAAAAGATTGCCGCGATCATCGATCACAACCTGCAGGTCGACGCCCGCAACGCGTTTCTGCACATCCTGCAGTTTCATCGTCTGTGGAAGGCGGTGCCGATTCCCGTTTCCCACGTGCAGGTGGTCACACCGTTCAACCTGACGCACTGATGTGCAGCCGCACCTGCTACGCCGATCACCCCATAACAACAATCCCGGAGATCCTCCCATGCTACGCATTGCAATCCTCGGCGCAGGCCGTATCGCCAACATTCACGCAGCCAACGTGGCCGCCAATCCCAACGTGCAACTCACGGTGATCGCTGACCCCTGGCGCGAAGGCGTTGACACCCTCGCCGGCAAGCTGGGCTGCGCCGCGGCCTACGACTGCGCCGAAGCCATTGCCCGTGACGACGTGGATGCGATTGTCATCGGCACGCCGACCGACACCCACATCGACCTGATGCTGCGGGCGGTCAAGCTAGGCAAACCCGTACTGTGCGAGAAACCCATTGATCTGGATTTCGCCAAAGCCGCCCGCGCGGTGGAAGAGATCGAGCGCCTGAACGGCAAAGTGATGCTGGGGTTCAACCGCCGCTTCGACCCCGACACCCTGCAGATGCGCAAGTCCATTGCCAGCGGGGACATCGGCGAAGTGCGCCAGGTGGTGATCACCAGCCGGGATCCGGGTCTGGCGCCTGTGGAATACCTGACCCACTCCGGCGGCATCTTCCGCGACATGACCATCCATGACTTCGACACAGCACGTACGCTGCTCGGCGAAGAACCCATTGAGGTCATCGCCATCGCCAGCCGCCTCGTGGAGCCCGCGCTCGCGCAAATCGACGACTACGACAGCGTGATGGTGCTGCTGCGCACCGCCTCCGGCAAACAGTGCCACATCAATTGCTGCCGTGAAGCCGTGTACGGCTATGACCAGCGCCTGGAAGTGTTCGGTTCCAAGGGGATGATCCTCAACGACAACCATCGCCCGAGCACCGTGCGCAGCTACAGCGCCACGCAGACCGAAGTGCGTGAGCCGCTGGAGAATTTCTTTCTCGAGCGTTATGCCGCTTCGTATCGCATCGAGCTGAACCAGTTCATCGACGCGGTGCGGGGCAACGAAACCCTGCCCACCAATGCCCGCGACGGCTTGAGAGCCCTGCATCTGGCCAATTGCGCCATCGAGTCGATCAAGACCGGGCGGGCGGTGAAGGTGGAGCTGTAAGTTGCGCGGTGTTGATCGCCCGTACTCAGGTGCGGGCAGATTGACAGCCTGCCTGTCACTTGAAATCCCGACTGCGCACATCAAGCCCGGTGAGCATTGGCGTGAGGTCGAACAATCGCTGGGCGATGACGTGGCGCACGCCCTTCTGGAATTCGAACTTGCCGAACACCTGCATCAACTGCGACCCCATCAACACTTTGCGCTGACGCTCGGCCAAATCACGCCAGACCACGACGTTGATCATTCCGTGTTCGTCTTCCAGGGTGACAAACGTCACGCCGCTGGCGGTGCCGGGCCGTTGTCGACCGACGACAAGCCCGGCGACGCTGAAACTGCGGCCGTGCTCTTCATCCAGCAAATCCTTTGAACTGCGAAAACGCTTCGCCGCCAGTTTATGGCGCAGCAAGGCCAGCGGGTGCGGGCCGAGTGTCGTGCCGAGGGTGTCGTAATCGGCTGCAAGGTCCTGGGCGACACTCGGCAACGGCAGCGCGACCTGGGCCTCTTCGCCAAAACAGTCGTCGCCGAACAACGGCCGTTGCATCTCGACGCCGGCGATCTCCCAGCGCGCCCGGTGCCGATGCCCCACCAGCCCGCGCAGGGCGCCGGAATCCGCCAGCGCAGCACGGGCCCGGTTGTCCAGTTCGGCGCGAATGCACAGGTCGGCCACGTCCTTGAAATCTCGTACACCACGGGCCTGTTCGATGCGCGTGGCGTCCTCCTCGCGGAACCCCTTAATCATGCGCAGGCCCATGCGAATGGCCAGGTTCTGTTTGTATTCGCGGCCGGCGACTGGCTCGAGCGAACAGTCCCAGTTGCTGTAACGCACGTCTACCGGGTGCACGTCGATCTGGTGGCGGCGGGCGTCCTGCAGCAATTGATCCGGGCTGTAAAAGCCCATCGGCCAGCTGTTGATCAGCGCACAGGTAAAAGCTGCCGGTTCGTGGCACTTGAGCCAGCAACTGGCGTAGGTCAGCAAGGCGAAACTGGCGGCATGGGATTCCGGGAAGCCGTAACTGCCGAAGCCCTTGATCTGCTCGAAAATGCGCTGGATGAATTCGTCCGGGTAACCCTTTTCCTTCATGCGCTCGCTGAGGCGAATGCGATGGGGCTCAAGACCGCCGTGGCGTTTCCACGCTGCCATGGAACGACGCAGTTGATCCGCCTCGCCGGGGGAATAATCAGCAGCGACGATCGCCAGTTGCATGACCTGTTCCTGGAACAGGGGCACGCCCAACGTGCGCTCGAACACCACTTTCAGTTCATCGGATGGGTAGGTCACTTCCTCCTCGCCGTTCTTGCGGCGCAGGTACGGATGGACCATGCCGCCCTGAATCGGCCCGGGGCGGACGATGGCCACCTCGATCACCAGGTCATAGAAGGTGTTGGGTTTCAAGCGCGGCAACATGGACATCTGCGCCCGCGACTCGATCTGGAACACGCCGATGGTGTCGGCGCGGGTGATCATGTCGTAGGTCGGTTTGTCCTCGGCGGGGATGGTCGCGAGGGTCAGGTCGTAACCGCGATAACCCCTGACCAGATCGAAGGTCCGGCGCAGCGCGCTGAGCATGCCCAAGGCGAGGATATCAACCTTGAGCAGTCCCACCAGATCGAGGTCGTCCTTGTCCCACTGAATGATGGTGCGGTCCGCCATGGCGGCGTTTTCCACGGGCACCAGGGTTTCCAGCGGATGCTCGGAAATCACAAAACCGCCGGGGTGCTGGGACAGATGCCGGGGAAAGCCGATGAGTTCGCCGGTCAGCGTCAGTACCCGCCGCAGGATCGGGCTGTCGGGTTCGAAACCGCATTCGCGCAGGCGTTCGGCGGGCGGCATGCTGTCGCTCCAGCGGCTGAAGCAGTCGGCCAGAGCGTTGATCTGGTCCGGCGGCAAACCGAGGACCCGCGCCACATCCCGGACGGCCCCCGCACCGTGGTAGGTACTGGCAACCGCCGTGAGCGCCGCCCTGCCCCGGCCGTATCGACGGAACACGTATTGCAGCACTTCCTCGCGCCGTTCGTGCTCGAAATCCACGTCGATGTCCGGGGGCTCGTCGCGCTCTTCGGAGATGAAACGCTCGAACAGCAGATTGCTTTTTGACGGGTCCAGCTCGGTGATGCCCAGGGCGAAACACACCGTGGAGTTGGCCGCTGAGCCTCGGCCCTGGCAAAGGATGTGCTGCTCGCGGGCGAAGCTGACGATGTCATGCACCGTGAGGAAGTAACTTTCATACCGCTTGGCCGCAATCACTTTCAGCTCTTTTTCGATGTTGCTGCGGGCGACCTCCGGCACGCCCTGAGGCCAACGACGGCTGGCGCCCTGCTCGGTCAGGTGCCGCATCCAGCTGCTGGGGGACTGGTCCGGCGGCACCAGTTCGTGAGGGTATTCGTAGCGCAACTCACTGAGGTCGAAGGTGCAGCGCCGGGCGATGTTCAGGGTTTCAATCAGCAGGCTCGCCGGATAAAGCTCGCCCAGCACCGACAGCGGTCGCAAATGCCGCTCGCCGTTGGCAAACAGCCGATGGCCTGCCTCCGCCACGGTGGTGTGATGGCGAACGGCGCTCATGGTGTCCTGCAAGGCCCGACGACCGCGGGCGTGCATGTGCACGTCGCCACTGGCAACGGCAGGAATCGCCATGGCCCGTGCCATACCGAGCAAGGTATTGAGGCGCTTTCGGTCGTCCGGACCGCAATGCAACTCGACACTCAGCCACAGGCTCTGCTGAAAGATCCCACGCAGCCATTCGCCTTGTTCCCGCCGCGTCGGAACGTCCTGATCAAGATCCGGCAGCCACAGCGCCAAAAGTCCCGAGAGCGGCGGCTGGAAGTCCTCGCGCAGCAAGCGGTATTCGCCTTTCTTGCTACGGCGCCGACCCTGGGTGATCAAGCGACACAAGGCCTGGTAACCGGCGAGATTCTCCACCAGCAAGACGATTTTAGGCCCGTTCTCGACGGTGATTTCGCTGCCGATGATCAGCGGCAGCTCACATTCCTTCGCCGCCTGCCACGCCCGCACAATGCCCGCCAGTGTGCATTCATCGGTAACCGCCAGCGCTTGATAGCCATGCAGTTTGGCGCGCTCAAACAGTTCCTTCGCACTCGACGCCCCGCGCTGAAAGCTAAAGTTCGACAGGCAATGCAGCTCGGCGTATCCCCCGCTCATGCGAACCAGCCGTGCAGCAACAGGCTGCTGTCGCCGACGCTGCGGAACGCCCAGCCGCGCTGGCCGTTGCGGGTTTCGACCAGATAATAGTCGCGGCGCACGTCGCCGCCGTCCCACCAGCCCGACTCGATGCGCTCCGGCCCGGCCAGCACGCGCAGGCCGGGCTCGGTCAGTAACTCGGGCTCAGGCAACAGCCAGCCGGGGCGCGGGACTTTATGGGTCAGCGCCAGCGGTTTGTTCGGGGATGCGGGCAGCGAGGCGTGTTCGGGACGATGATCGGCATTGAAGCCCAGGCCGGCGACCGCTTCATCCCCAAGCCGTGCACGCAGACGCTCGCGCAGTTGCTCCCAGGGCATGGTCTGCTGCGGACGGTCGTCGAACAGCTCGCGGTGAGTGGGCACGAACGCCGGCAGATCCTTGGCCTGCAATCGCAACGCGCGCACCGGCGACGGCACTTCGACTTGCTCCAGACGGCCCCGCGCCAGCTCGAACAGCATGTTGGCTTCGCGCTCGGCACTGAGCAGGCCGACGGGAATCTGCGTGTCCGGCGCCACGCTGCCCACGCTTGGCACGTGCTCCAGATGAATCACGAAACGCTGAACGCCGCTGTCGCGCCCGGCCAGAAACACCGCTAGATCGGCAATCATGCGCTTGAGCGGGAACAGCAGCGCCTGATGGGATTCGACGTCGAAATTCAGCTCGATACGGGTATCGAAACGGTCCGGCGGCACATAACACTCCAGCCCCATGGGCCTGCGCCCGAACAGCGTGTCGAGGTGTTGCAGCACCGCCGCCGGGAAACGCCGGGCCAGGGTGTCACGGGGCAACGCCTGAACCTGTCGCACGCGGTGCAGGCCCATGCGCGCCAGGGCCGTGGCGACTTCGGTTGGCAGGCCGATGCGGTTGACCGGCATCTGTGCCAGCACCTCATGCAGTACGTCGCCATCGGTCACGGCCAGACCATCATGGGCGTTGGCGAGCATGCGGGCCGCCAGCGGATTGGGCGCCGCAACGATGCGATGGGTGAAGCCCAACTCGGTGAGTTCCTGACGCAGACGCGCTTCGAACACCGGCCACGGCCCGAACAGGCCAAAGCTGGATTCAACCTCCATCAACAGCACGCGCGGGTATTTGAGGCTGACGTGTGAACTGAAACGGTAGGCCCAGGCCGCCAGCAGACGATGCCAGCGCTCGGTTTCGTCGGGGTCGTATTCAACCGTGGCGAATTCACGGGTCATGGCGTGGGCTGCGGTCAACGACTGGCCGGCACGCAAGCCTATTGCCTGGGCTGCAGGGTTGACCGTCTGCAGCACCCGGCGCTGCGCCGTGCCGCTGATCAGCGCCAGCGGTTCTTCAGGGTTTTCGCGACGACGCATGACGCCGTCCAGCGCCAGCTGCGGCAGGAGGACACAGGCCCAGAGCATGGCAACCTCAAGCGTCAGCAGTGAACGGAACGGGGGAAGCAGGCGCCAGCCCGCCGCGACACTTGAGCACCCGCAACTGACTGGGGCGCGCATCGATGGCAATGCGCAGCGCAGCCGGTGACGGATTGGCGGCCGCCTCGTGCCCGCGACAAGCAAAGGCCAGGGTTTCACCGGTTTCGGCCGCCACCTGCAACCGACGCAGGGCGCGGTCATCGACCTTGGTGGGCCAGCACAACACTGCGCCGCAACTGCCCGAACGCAGGCATTGCTCGACCGCCCACAAGGCATCGCGCTCGTTGGCGTGAATGATCGACAACTGCCTCAGGTCGATGCCCGCCATCTGCCAGGCCTGGGCGTAGGGTAAAAAAGGAGGCGCGACCAGCACGATGCGTTCGCCGCTGTCAGCGAGCCGCGCCAGGGTCGGCCACATCAGCCGCAACTCGCCACTGCCGTTCGCCGCCACCAGCACTTCGGTCATCGCCGCAGGGGGCCAGCCTCCCATGGGCAACGCCGCGTCGAGGGCCCCATGGCCGGTGGGCTGCGCGGCCACCGAAGGCGTCTGCTGACGCCCCTTCCAGACGCGCCGCTCGTCCAGCAGCGCGTCGAGGCTGACCACCGCGCCCATCATTCCCGGCGCACCAGGCCACAGAACACGCCTTCGATGGCGAAGTCCTGGTCGGGCCGAACAATGATGGGTTGATACGCCGGGTTGCGCGGCAGCAAACGCAGCTGATCATCGCCGCGCTCCAGGCGCTTGATGGTCACTTCGCCGTCCAGCCGGGCCACGATGATCTGCCCGTCGCGGGCCTCGGCGCTCTGCAGGATGCCCACCAGATCGCCATCGAAAATGCCGTCGTCGATCATCGAGTCCCCGCTCACCCGCAGCAGGTAATCCGGGACGCGCATGAAGGTGCGGCTGTCCAGCGTGAAGGTGTCGTGGTTATCGAGGTCAGGGCCGATCGGCGCACCGGCGGCTACCCGGCCGAGCACGGGAATGTCGAGCATCTGTGGCCGCGGACGGGCGTCCACCAGCCGGATGCCGCGGGCCTGATTGGCGGTGACTTCGATCAAGCCAGCGTCGGTCAGCGCCACGATGTGCTTGCGCGCGACACTGCGGGAAGCAAAACCGAAGGCTTCGGAAATTTCAGCCAGGCTGGGAGGCTGGCCGTTCTGGGCGATGCGATCTCGAATGAACGTGAGGATGGCAGCGCGTTTTGGGGATAGGGTCGTCATGGAGCACATTTGTACTCTTCTCGACTAAATCTGACCAGCGCCTCTTGTCGATCCGGCTGCAATCTTTGTAACAGAGCGGCGAATCCGGGGAATCGCCACCCTGCTCAAAAGCCCTGCCTAGCGCTCAAACAGCGCCTGAATCTGCGGATACGCGAGGCTGGTTTCGATGACCGTTTCCGAGCGCCCTTCCTCCAGAAAGCCCCGTGCCAGTTGCTCGGCCTGTCCCCACAAGGTCTGGGCAATGCTGGATCCGGCACTCAACCGGCGAACGCCCAATGCGGCCAACGCATCGGCGGCGGGCAGTCCCTGTCGCGCCAGCAGATTGATGGGCAGATCGATGCCGGCAACGACGGCGTTGATCTGCTCGACATCCACCAGGGCCGCGACGAAGAGGCCGTCCGCCCCCGCCTCCCGGTAAAGCTGGCCTCGCTTCAGGGTTTCCTCCAGGCGCAACTCATCAGGGACCAGACTCGCCAGGTAAACGTCCGTGCGGGCATTGATAAAGACGTCCAGCCCGTTACGGGCCGCCATGCTTTTGATTGCCTCGATCTTGCGGGCCAGCAGATCCGGCGCGTCGGAACCGTCCTCGATATTGATCCCGATCGCGCCAACGTCCAGCACCCGCTTGACGTTCTCCGCAACGGTTTGCGGGTCGTCCGAGTAGCCGTTTTCCATGTCCACCGACAGCGGCACCTTGATCAACCGCGCGATGCTGGCCGCGACGCTGACCGCAATGTCGACCGGAAACACCCGGCCATCCGCATAGCCCTGGGCCCAAGCGACCCCGGCGCTGGTGGTCGCAATGGCCGTGGCGCCGAGGCTTTCGAACAGCCGCGCGCTGCCCGCGTCCCACGCGTTGGGCAGGCGCAACACAGTGGATTGGTGGTGCAGTGAGCGAAACGTCTGAGCGGAACCGGGCATGATCATCTCCATTGATTTAAGGGTCGGCCGTTGCGTACGTTTTCAAGCGGCGTGTTGCGTGGAGCTTTGCGTAAACTGTGCAGCGATTGATTCAGAACAGTGACGCCTGGGTCGAAGCCGCCGCCATGACGCGCCTTCCCCGCTGTACCGGTTGATACCCCTCCAGGGTCAGCAGCAGGTGCTTGGCGTCGAGGCCACCCGCAAAACCGGTCAGCGCACCGGAGCTGCCGATCACCCGGTGGCAGGGGGCGATGATCGAAATGGGGTTTTTGCCGTTGGCGGCACCGACCGCGCGCACAGCGGCGGGGTTACCGATCTGCAGGGCAATGTCGAGATAACTGCGGGTTTCGCCAAAGGGAATATTCAGCAAGGCCTGCCAGACTGTCTGCTGAAAATCCGTCCCATGGAATTCGAGCTCAAGCTCGAAGCGCTGACGCTGCCCGGCGAAGTATTCAGCGAGCTGAAGCTCGGTCCGGTCAAGAATGTCGCTGCCGTCATCTTCGCTCATGGCTCCGAGCAGCACGCGATTCGGGCGGTCGTTTTCCCACAGCACGGCGGCCAGACGCGGACCCTTGGCGATCAGTTTCAGCTGCCCAACCGGGGAATCGATGAAACGGTAGGTGAAGGTCATCGTCTGGCTCCTGCTCTGGTTTTTGCTCTCGATACGGCCGTGCCGGGATTATCTGGAATCGTCCGTACGCCGACATACTACTCGCGCGCCCTTCCCGAACCACACGGTTCTTGCGCTCGAATTCGCCGGTTAACCGCCCTTCTGCCTGCCCGCCGCATCCGCCGCGGAATTCCAGATGTGCATCGCGGCGTAGGCGCGCCAGGGTTTCCAGGCGTCGGCCCGCACCTTGTGCTGCGGCAGGCGCAGCAGGGTCGGGTCCTGCAGGGTCATCAGATTCATCAGCACCAGATCGGCGGCGGGCCAGGCGTCCGGGTCACGCCAGGCGCGCATGGCGATGTATTCCACGGTCCAGGGGCCGATGCCGGGCATGGCCAGCAACTGTCGCCGCACATCGCCAATGTCCCCATGGCGCACGTCAAGGGACAGCTCGCCACTGGCCACCGCTGCGGCGAGACGCTGCAGGGTGTCGACGCGCTTGCCGGGCATGCCGATCTTGTCCAGGTTGGCCTGCGCCAGGGCATCCGGCGTCGGGAATCGCCACCCCAGCTGTTCATGCAGACCCTCGCTGACCTGAGCCCCGGCGCGCTGCACCAGGCGACCGACAATCGTGGTTGCACCCTTGACGCTGACCTGCTGCCCGACGACCGTGCGCACCGCCAGCTCGAACCCGGAAAACGCCCCCGGCACGCGCAGCCCCGGGCGGCGCTGCACCAGCGCTGCCAGCCACGGGTCTTGCGACAGAGCGTGGTCGATGATGTGAGGTTCGGCGTACAGATCGAACATGTGCGACACCTGCACGATCAGCTCATCAATGTGCTGGCTCACCTCGCCGTGGGCGGTCGCCAGCAAATGCTGACCGTCCGGCGCCAGCTCAACCGTCAAGGCACCGTGGTTGCCCTTGAAGTCGATGTTACGCAGGTACACCCCATCGACCACCGCCTCGACACCCGCAGTCATCCGTGCCGCGAAGAAATCGAGCATGCGCTGCCAGTCGAACGGTGGGTGAAAAGGGATCAGGCGCGAGGCGTGGGGGTGGAGAGGTTGAAGCATGGGGGAACTGCCGGCAGTCAGGGTCGGCTGACGCTAGCGTAATCGATGGAGGCGCACAAATTTTTCGGGCGTGAACGCATAGTGAGGGTGATCACACTGGCCTCTTCCCGGCTAAAGCCGGTCCCACAGGGGATCGCGTTCTAACTGTAGGACTGGCTTTAGCCGGGAAAGCGTCAGTCGTCACACCGCAGGATTGAGGGTGATCACACTGGCCGCTTGCCGGCTGAAGCCGGTCCCACTCATAAATCGCGGGCATTCCCATCAGCTCGGGCAGCCCACATCACCGCCGTCAAGGTTCTGCTTGTAGTTTTCATACTGCAGCGTGGCTTTGCCGTCGTTCCATTTGAGGGTCAGCACCAGCACGGAATCGAAGTCCTCGGCGACCCAGTCGTTGACCAGTTTGACCTTCTCGCCAGACGCTTCTTCGGCGACCTTGTTGATCAGCTCCGGCAAGTAGCCGTGGGACCAGGCGGTGTAGATGGTGGCGTCGTGGTATTTGTCGCGCATCAGCTCATCGGCCAGATCACCGGTGTCGTTGGCGGCGAAGTCGATATTGACCGGCAAACCCAGCTTGATCGCGCTAGGGCCAACGGTCATCAGTGGGCGAAGGTAGCTGTAGGAATGATCGTGCTCGCCCTCTTCCACATGACGGCTCGGGTTGGCCGCGAAGATGAAGTCGGCTTTGCCGAAGGTATTCGGCAGCACCGTGGACAGGTCGATGGCCCGATTGAGGCCCTGACAGTTCAGCTGACCCAGTCCGGTTTCGGGCTTCTCGGCGTGGCGCAGGAACACCAGGGTCTGGGTGCCGTTCTTGGCCTCGGCATGAACACCCTTACCGGCGGCGAACCAGAAAATGGCGGAAGCGATCAGGAGGGTCGGAAACAGAAAATAGGCCATGCGCTGCATCGCGCGGGACCACAGAGGAGGTGTTGAAAGGCTCATATCGGCATGGAGTTCTGATGGTTCGTGATGGGCGTGATGCCCGATGCAACGTCCTTGTCAGCGTGCGGCTCGGTGCAGTATGGCGAGCAAATATTTCCGTATAACGAATGCGCATCAGATCAGAAAACGCTCAAGAGGTTGCACGCAAGCACCTGATTTGCCGAATTAATCGCTGAACGGTCAGAGAGTCTTGTTTTGGGGCACCGGTTTGTATCGACTGCAGACCACCGCGCTGAGCAGCACGGCGACACCCGCTGTGGTGTAGATCCATGCAGGAGACGCCCACGGCAGCAGCACCCCGGCGAGCAGCGGCCCGACGCCTGCACCGACGTCGCGCCACACCGCATTGCCCGCCAGCGCCTGAACCCTGCCCGGCCCCGGATTGCGTTCGGCAACCAGGGTCGTCACCAATGGCAATTGCAACGCCCGCAGGATCAGAATCGCGCCGGCGCCGACGATCAGCCAGTGAAAGCCGAATGCCGTCAACGCCAGTGCGGTCGCGGCGGAAAGCACCACCAGCATGCACACAGCGCCGAAGCTGTCAGCCGCGCGCCCGCCCAACGGGCTGAGAAGCATCTCCGAGGCGTAGCGCAGGGCCAGCAACACGCCGGCGATAAAGACCGCATTGCCGCCGAGCACCGTCTGCGCCTGAAGCGACAACCCGAAGATGAACAGCCCGTCCAGCGCCACGCCTTCGACGAACGACCACAGCGCCACACTGTCCGGCCGCTTGAAGCGGCGCCCGGTCGCACTGGACAGAGAATGCGGCGCAGCGGGCAGTCCCCGCGCAAACCACACCGCTCCAAGGGAACACAGCGCGAGGATGAAAAAGATAAGCCGCGGACCGTAATGCAGGCTGATCAGCGCGCCGATGGGCAGCGCCAGCATAGGGCCGATGGCGATAATCGCGCGGGATCGTCCGGCCCGACGTGCCGCTCCGCCCGGCTCCGAGGTAGCCAATGCCTGGGTCGACAGGTTCAGCGCCGCGTAACTCAGGCCCCAGCCCAGTCGCAGGATCAGCAACCACCAGAAACCGCTGATGAAGCTATTGCCAAACGCACAGACCGCCGACGCCAGGGCCGCCAGCGTCAAGGACGCGCGGTCGCCCCGCGCCGCGTAGAAACGTACGACATAGCTGTAGCCGAAAATCCGGACCAGCCGGTTGGCCGCCAGCAGGATCCCCGCCTGGGCGAGACTGATGCCGAAGGCCCCGGCGTTCATCGGCAGCAACAGATACAGAAGCACGTCGCTGGGCAGGCACAAACCGAGAATGATCGCAGAACGGCGCGATGCGGAATCGGCGGAACGGGCAGTGACGGCAGACATGCTCGGAGAGGCCCTGTTGCAACGGTGGAGCACCAGCATGCGGTTCTGCGCGTCGGCTGACAACCCGCACCGCTGCGCAGAGTGCTGAGTCTTTGGACGGCGGAAGTTGCCGCTGTTTGCCCAGCAACAGTCGATCAGCAGACTGTTGCATCCGTAGCACTTTCTCACTTGCCTGGCCCCGCAAACACGGGACATGGGCGGCGCCTCGCCAATGGCACAAAGCCTGCAATATTCCAATCAAGCAGATCGATTCGCTCTGACTGCTGATTTCGTCATAAGCAGCCGTGCGCAGCTTCCGCCCCTTGATTGGACACTCACCCATGACCGCACTTTCCCGTCTGCCGACGTCCTTTAAACTACTCGCCGGCGCTCTCGCACTGACGTTACAGCCGCTGGCCCAGGCTGCCGAAGCGCCACCGGCCGAGGTGCACCTGGATTACGCTTACTACTCGCCGGTCAGTCTGGTGCTCAAGCACTTCGGCTGGCTGGAAAAAGCGCTGCCCCAAAGCAAAGTCAGCTGGGTGTTCAGCCAGGGCAGCAACCGCTCGCTGGAATACCTCAACAGCGGCGGCGTCGACTTCGCCTCCTCCGCCAGTCTCTCGGCGGTGCTGGCACGGGCCAACGGCAGTCCGATCAAATCGGTTTATGTCTACAGCCGCGCCGAGTGGACCGCGCTGGTGGTGCGCAAGGACTCGACCCTGCACAGCGTTGCCGACCTCAAGGGCAAGAAAATCGCCGCCACCAAAGGCACCGACCCTTACCTGTTTACCCTGCGCGCCTTGCAGCAGGCGAAGCTGACCAAGGACGACGTCGAACTCTTGCACCTGCAACACCCGGACGGCCGTATTGCGCTGGAAAAAGGCGACGTCGACGCCTGGGCCGGGCTCGATCCGCACATGGCCGCGAGCGAAATACAGGCCGGCTCGCGCTTGTTGTATCGCAACAAGGACTTCAACAGCTTCGGCGTGGTCAGCGTGACCGAGCGTTATGCGAAGGAACACCCTGAAGCCATCAAAACCGTCCTTGGCGCGTACGAAAAAGCCCGGGAATGGTCGCTGAAAAATCCGGACGAGCTGGCGCAATTGCTCGCCAACGAGTCAGGCCTGCCGCTGGATGTCGCCAAGTTGCAGCTGACCCGCACTGACCTCGGCAGCCCGCGGCTGACCGACAAGGACGTCTCCGCGTCGAAGGCCGCCGCGCTGATTCTGGTTTCCGAAGCGCTGGTGCGCAAAGGGACGAACGTCGACCAGGTCATTGATCAGTTGATCGACCCGAGCTTCGGCAACACGGTCGTCGCCAAGCCATGAGCAACGCGCGGGGCAGCGAAGTCAGTGGCGGCAGTATCGGAAGCAGCGTCAGCCCCGGGGCTCAGGTGTTAAAGGACGAGGCGTTGGACGCGCAACCGGTTGTGCGGCGTGCACGTGGGAATGGGCGAACCCGTTTGAAGGGGCTTGCCGTGCCGGTGGCCATTTTGCTGTTGCTGGAAATTGCCGTCCGCGTGGGCTGGGTGCAGTCCTACCAGATGCCGGCGCCCAGCGAGATCGCTACGACGCTGACGGATCTGGCGGACGGCGCGCTGTGGAAACACATCGGCGCCAGTTTGACGCGGGTGCTGTCGGGGTTCGTGATCGGTGCGGGTCTGGCGCTGGTGTTCGCGGCGTGGGTCGGGCTCAGTCGCGAGGCGGAAGCGTATCTGGAGCCGACGTTCGCGGGGCTGCGTTCGATTCCGAGCCTGGCCTGGGTGCCGCTGTTGCTGTTGTGGCTGGGGATTGGCGAGACTTCCAAGATTGTCCTGATTGCCATCGGCGCGTTTTTCCCGGTGTACCTGAACGGCGTGGCGGCGATTCGCAACATCGACCGCAAGCTGGTGGAGGTCGGGCAGATATTTCGTTTCAGTCAACGGCAGATGATTGTGCATGTGTTTTTGCCCGCCGCCCTGCCCGGTCTGTTTACCGGGTTGCGCTCGGGGCTGAGTCTGGCGTGGATGTTTCTGGTGGCGGCGGAGTTGATCGCTGCGACGAAGGGGTTGGGTTATTTGCTCAGTGACGGGCGCGAGACGTCGAGGCCCGATATTATGCTGGCGGCGATCATTGTGCTGGCGGTGTTGGGCAAGTTGACCGATGGGGTGTTGGCGATGCTGGAACGGCGGTTCCTGGCCTGGCGGGATGCTTTTAAGGGCTAAGATCAAGATCAAGGGCGTCGGCCTAACGGCCTCGGGTTTCGCCTTCGGCGAGTTACTTTTAAAAAGCACTAAAAGTAACCAAAAGTGCCTGCTCTCGGTTGGGCCCTTCCTTCGTCAGGGTACCTTCACTGCGGTCTCGCTCCGTGGGCCCGCTGCCATCCGCCATCCATGGCGGGGGGCAGCTCTCGCCGCATCCATGCGGCTCGGCCCACTCCGCGAAACCTCCGTTCAGCCTGCACCAAAGTCGCGTTTCGCGGTGACCGGACCTTTTGTGTACGAAGATCAAAAGCAGATCAACGGCGGGTCATGCGCCAAGGACTTGTGGGAGTGAGCTTGCTCACGAAGGGGTCGGTACATTCAACGGATATCTGGTGTTTGAGATAAAGCATTCGCGAGCAAGCTCGCTCCCACAGGGAGGGCGTGCTATCAGCAAAAATGTCGGCGCCTGAGCTGGCCTCTTCCCGGCTAAAGCCGGTCCTACCAAGAAATCGCATGCATCCAGCGGGATGGGCGCCGACTTGTAGACCGGCTTCAGCCGCGAAGCCTTTGATCTGCTTTGCTTCGCCTCTGATCTGCTTTTGATCTTCATACGCAAAAAGCCCAGACGACACCCATCGCGACTTGGGTGCAGGCTGAACGAAGGTTTCGCGGAGTGGGCCGAGCCGCATGGATGCGGCGAGAGCGCCGTCAGGACATGGATGTCCGTTCGGCGCGGGCCCACGGAGCGAGACCGGAGTGAAGGAACCCTGAGGAACGAAGGGCCAAACCAGGAGCAAGCACCCTTGGTTACTTGGGGATGGTGCGACTTTCGACTTTTCCAAGTAACTCGCCGAAGGCGAAATATCTGCCGTTAGGCAGATGCCCTTCACGGCGTATTGACGCCCACAAAGATCTGGTGTTTCCTGAAACCGGTTTCAGAGCCCAACCGCTCTCCCCATAAGCCTGCTGATAAATCCAATAAGGTCCAGGCCGTGAACAGCATTTCCACCCCGACGCGCACACGCGTCACCATGAACGACGTCGCCGACCTCGCCGGCGTCTCCAAGGCCAGCGTCTCGCGCTTCATCGGCGATGACCGGCAACTGCTGTCTGATGCCATCGCCAAACGCATCGAACAGGCCATCGACACCCTCGGCTATCGCCCCAACCAAATGGCCCGCGGCCTCAAACGCGGCCGCACCCGCCTGATCGGCATGCTCGTCGCCGACATCCGCAACCCCTACTCCATCGCCGTCATGCACGGCGTCGAAACCGCCTGCCGCAAACACGGCTACAGCCTCGTCGTCTGCAACACCGACCGCGACGACGAACAGGAACGCCTGCACCTCGCGGCCCTGCGCTCGTACAACATCGAAGGCCTGATCGTGAACACCCTCGGCCATCACCTCGACGAACTGCGCGAACTGCACCGCGAACTGCCGATGGTGCTGGTGGACCGCAAGGTCGATGAACTGCACAGCGATCTCGTCGGGCTCGACAACGTCACGGCAGTCCGGCAGGCGCTGGACCATCTGCATGACGCAGGCTTTCGCGACGTGCTCATGGTCACTGAACCCCAGGACGGCACCAGTTCGCGGATCGAGCGGATGGACGCCTTCAAGAAACAGATCGCCGAGCGAACCGACATGCATGGGCAGGTCTGCGAAACCGGCGAATCATTGCGCGATCGGTTGCGCCACTTCCTCGCGCAACAAGGCCCCGGCCCCAAAGCGCTGTTCACCGCCAACGGCGTCGCTACCCTGATCACCACCCGCCAACTCCATGAGCTGGGCTGTCACTTGTTCAACGACATCGGCCTGATCGCCCTTGACGAGTTGGACTGGTACCCGCTGGTTGGCAGCGGCATCACGTCGCTGGCCCAACCCACCCATGAGATGGGCATCACCGCCTTCGAGTGCCTGCTCAATCGACTGCGTGGCGATCAGGAGCCGGTGCGTTTGTACGACTTCCCCGCGCAGTTGATCGCGCGGGGCTCGACCCGACGACAGCCCTGACGCCCAACAACGCAGATACCGCAGGTCAGACCCTGCACGCCGACGCGAACTTTTACCCGGTTCGCTCGTTCGAACAAAAATGTAACCGGTTTCAGAGGACAACAATAATGACCCTACCATCCGTTGCCATCAGCCTGGGCGCCTTCGGTGCCGATCGTGTACGTGCCCAAGGCCAGGCCAGTTTCATCACCCTGCTCGTGGATGCCGGCGTCAAGCGCATCGAGCTGCGCGAAGAGCTGTTCAGCCCCAGCGTCGATGACGAAGACCTCCCTGCCCTCGCCCGCGCCATTCAGGCTCAAGGCCTGGAGTGCCTGTACTCAGCGCCCCTTGAGTTGTGGCTCGAAGGCGACACGCAACCGAATCCTGAATTGAGACCGACCCTGGAGCGCGCGAGCGCGTGCGGTGCGTTCTGGCTCAAGGTGTCGCTGGGCCATTTTGGCGAGCACTGCGACGTCACCGCGCTGGCCGTTCGCCTGGCGCCCTACGACGTTCACTTGCTGGTGGAGAACGATCAGACCGAACAGGGTGGCCGCATCGAGCCCTTCGTGCAGTTCTTCGCGCAGATCACCGCGCTGCAAATGCCCATCGGCATGACCTTCGACATCGGCAACTGGCGCTGGCAGGAGCAGTCCGCCCGCGACGCAGCCCAGCAGTTGGGCCGTTACGTCGAATATTTGCACTGCAAAGCAATCACCCGGAGCGCATCAGGCAAGCTCATCGCCGTGCCGCCTGCTTCAATCGACCTGCAACAGTGGGAATTGCTCATCCAGCACATGCCGGTGAACCTGCCCCGCGCCATCGAGTACCCGCTGCAAGGCGACGATCTGCTGCAGGTGACCCGCGAACAGGCTGCCCTGCTCGCCCGCCTCGGCCAGTGGCAATCAGCGCAGACCCACCCCAAAGAAACGGAGGCGCTGAGCCATGTCTGAGATCGATATTCTCTCGTTCGGCGAAACCATGACCATGTTGGTGGCCGAGCAGACAGGTGATCTGGCCCAGGTTCGCCATTTCGAGAAACGCATTGCCGGCGCCGACAGCAATGTCGCGATCGGCCTCTCGCGGCTGGGCTTCAAAGTGGCGTGGCTGAGCCGGGTCGGCAACGATTCAATGGGCCGCTTCGTCACTGACAGCCTGCAACAGGAAGGCGTCGACTGCGCTCACGTTACCGTGGACGCCGCGCACCCCACCGGGTTTCAGTTCAAATCCCTGGAGCTGGACGGCGCCGACCCGGTGGTCGAGTACTTCCGTCGCGGCTCGGCGGCCAGTCATCTGTCGGTCAACGACATCGTTCCCGAGCTGCTCAAGGCCCGGCACCTGCACGCCACCGGTATTCCGGCGGCGCTGTCCGACACCTGCCGGGAGCTTTCCCACGTGCTGATGACGCAAATGCGCGAGGCCGGACGCAGCGTGTCGTTCGACCCCAACCTGCGGCCTTCGCTGTGGTCGAGCCAGGCGACGATGATCCGCGAAGTCAATCACCTTGCCAGCCACGCCCACTGGGTCATGCCGGGACTGGCCGAGGGTGAACTGCTAACCGGTTTCGACACCCCGGCGGACATCGCCCGCTTCTACCTGGACATGGGCGTCGAGGCGGTGATCATCAAACTCGGCGCCAAGGGCGCGTATTACCGCACCCAGCTCAATGAGGCGTTCTTGCCCGGCGTGCCGGTGGCCAACGTGGTCGACACGGTGGGCGCAGGCGACGGCTTTGCGGTCGGCGTGATCAGCGCACTGCTGGAAAACCTCGGGTTCGAGCAAGCCACTGCCCGGGGCAACTGGGTCGGTAGCCAGGCCGTGCAAAGCCGTGGCGACATGGAAGGCCTGCCCACCCGCGCCGCACTGGATGCCGCCAACGTCTCGGCCGGCGCCCGACGACAGAGCGCCTGAACCCTCGCTTCCACACACACCGAACCTCCATCACCTGCTGCGACAAAAACAACATGCTCAGGGAGCCTGAAATGGAAAAGCTGCTCGAATCCGTGAAACACGCCGGCCTCAAACGTCGCTGGCTGTTGATCATGCCCATCGTCTTCATCACCTACAGCCTGGCGTACCTGGACCGCGCCAACTATGGCTTCGCTGCCGCCTCGGGGATGGCGGAAGACCTGCACATCACGCCGGGCATGTCGTCCTTGCTCGGCGCATTGTTCTTCCTCGGTTACTTTTTCTTCCAAGTGCCCGGCGCCATCTACGCGCAGAAGAAGAGCGTCAAGAAACTCATCTTCGTCAGCCTGATCCTGTGGGGCGGCCTGGCCACCCTCACCGGCATCGTTTCCAACGCCTACATGCTGATCGGCATCCGCTTCATGCTCGGGGTGGTCGAAGCGGCCGTGATGCCGGCCATGCTGGTGTACCTCTGCTACTGGTTCACCAAAGCCGAACGCTCCCGCGCCAACACCGTGCTGATCCTCGGCAACCCGGTGACGATGCTGTGGATGTCGGTCGTTTCCGGCTATCTGGTGGCGCACTTCAGCTGGCGCTGGATGTTCATCGTCGAAGGCCTGCCGGCGGTGATCTGGGCGTTTATCTGGTGGCGTCTGGTGGACGAACGTCCGGCCCAGGCCAAATGGCTGACCGCTGAAGAAAAGACCGAACTGCAAGCGCGCCTCGACGCCGAACAGGTCGGCATCAAGCCGGTGAAGAACTACGCCGAAGCCTTTCGGTCCCCACGCGTGCTGCTGCTGGCCGCCCAGTATTTCTGCTGGAGCATCGGCGTCTACGGCTTCGTGCTGTGGCTGCCGACCATCATCAAGAAAGGCATGCAGATGGACATGGTCGAAGCCGGCTGGCTCTCGGCCCTGCCGTATCTGGCG
Organism: Pseudomonas sp. W2-17; assembly: GCF_041060445.1. Taxonomy (NCBI): domain Bacteria; kingdom Pseudomonadati; phylum Pseudomonadota; class Gammaproteobacteria; order Pseudomonadales; family Pseudomonadaceae; genus Pseudomonas; species Pseudomonas sp. W2-17. The sequence continues at coordinate 27,651 of NZ_JAUFNS010000006.1, forward strand.
GCGGTCATCGGCATGGTGCTGGTGTCCTGGGCCTCTGACAAAACCCAGAAGCGCAAAGCCTTCGTCTGGCCGCCACTTCTGCTGGCCGCCGTCGCGTTCTACGGCTCCTACGCGCTGGGCACCGAGCATTTCTGGTGGTCCTACTCGCTGCTGGTCATTGCCGGCGCCTGCATGTACGCGCCTTACGGTCCGTTCTTCGCGATCGTCCCGGAAATCCTCCCGGCCAACGTCGCGGGCGGCGCCATGGCGTTGATCAACAGCCTCGGTGCGCTGGGATCGTTCGCCGGTTCCTACCTCGTCGGTTACCTGAATGGCGTCACCGGCACCTTGAGCGCTTCGTACCTGTTCATGAGCGGCGCGCTGCTGGTGTCGGTGGTGCTGACGCTGCTGCTTAAACCGGACAGCAAGGCCCGCCCGCTGAGCGACAAGCCTGGCGTGGGTCCTGCGCCTGCCCACTCCTGATCGGGAAGCCTTTCGATGACTCACCATGTTGTGCTGTACAAAAAACTATCGGCGCCCTTGATGGAGCGCCTGCAAGCCCACGCCGAGGTCACGCTGATCGATGATCCGAAATCCAGTGATGGCCTGGCCCGCCTGCGCGACGCCCTGCCCCACGCCGATGCTTTATTGGGCGCGAGCGTGAAGCTGGACGCCGAACTGCTGGACCTGGCGCCAAAGCTGAAAGCGGTGTCCAGCGTCTCGGTGGGGGTCGATAACTACGACATCGAGTACCTGACCCGGCGCGGCATTCTGCTGACCAACACGCCGGATGTGCTCACCGAAACCACGGCCGACACCGGCTTCGCCCTGATCATGGCCACGGCCCGTCGGGTGGTGGAGCTGGCCAACATGGTCCGCGACGGCCAGTGGAAGCAGAACATCGGGCCGCAGCATTTTGGTTCCGACGTTCATGGCAAGACGCTGGGCATCATCGGCATGGGCCGGATTGGCGAAGCGGTGGCGCAACGGGGCCATTTCGGTTTCGGGATGCCGGTGATTTACCACAGTCACTCACCCAAACCGGCGGTGGAAGCGCGGTTTGATGCCCGCTATCGCAGCTTGGAAGACCTGTTGCGCGAGGCTGATTTCGTCTGCCTGACCGTGCCGCTGACCGCTGAAACCGAGGGGCTGATCAGTGCCGAGCAGTTTGCGCTGATGCGCCCGGAGACGATCTTCATCAACATCGCCCGGGGCAAGGTGGTGGACGAGCAGGCGCTGATTGCCGCCCTGCAGAACGGCCAGATTCGTGCGGCCGGGCTGGATGTATTTGAACAGGAGCCCGTGAACCCGGACTCGCCGCTGTTGAGGATGGACAACGTGGTGGCGACCCCGCACATGGGCTCGGCGACCCACGAGACCCGCGAGGCCATGGCCCGCTGTGCCGTGGACAACCTGCTGGCGGCCCTGGCGGGCAAGCGACCGAAGGATCTGGTCAACCCCGTTGCCTGGAAGGACTGAACAGCAACCAAATGTGGGAGTGACCGGGGTGGAGCTCCACCTTGCTTGCGAAGATTGAGGTCCAGCCGCTGAGAATTTAGCGGCTCTGCCAGCCCCTTCGCGAGCAAGCTCGCTCCCACAGGATTGAGGTGAAAACACGATTTCAGGCACGCCGCAGGACCTGTGGGAGTGAGCTTGCTCACGAAGACTGAGGTTCAGTCGCTACAGATTTAGCAGCTCTGCCAGCCCCTTCGCGAGCAAGCTCGCTTCCACAGGATTGAGGTGAATTCAAGATTTCGGGCACGCCAAGGGACGTGTGGGAGTGAGCTTGCTCACGAAGACTGAGGTTCAGTCGCTACAGATTTAGCAGCTCTGCCAGCCCCTTCGCGAGCAAGCTCGCTCCCACAGAATTGAAGTGAACACACGATTTCGGGCACGCCAAGGGACGTGTTGGAGTGAGCTTGCTCACGAAGACGGAGGTGCAGCCGCTGAGAATTTAGCGGCTCTGCCAGCCCCTTCGCGAGCAAGCTCGCTCCCACAGGATTGAGGTGAACACACGATTTCGGGCACGCCGCAGGACCTGTGGGAGTGAGCTTGCTCACGAAGACGGAGGTCCAGTCGCTACAGATTTAGCGGCTCTGCCAGCCCCTTCGCGAGTAAGCTCGCTCCCACAGAATTGAAGTGAACACACGATTTCGGGCACGCCAAGGGACGTGTTGGAGTGAGCTTGCTCACGAAGACGGAGGGTCGTCCGCTGGAGATCTGGCGGCTTTGCCAGCCCCTTCGCGAGCAAGCTCGCTTCCACAGGATTGAGGTGAACTGAGGATTTTGCTCCCGGCGAAGGACTTGTGGGAGTGAGCTTGCTCACGAAGACTGAAGTACAGTCGCGAGAGATTTAGCGGATGTACGGAAGTCTTCGCGAGCAAGATTGCACCGGCCCTTCAGGCCTGCGCGCCCCGAACAGACCGCACCGCTTAAATCACAAACCGCGCCACCATCGCTTTCAAATCCACGGCCAGTCGCGACAGCTCATGGCTGGCTGCGCTGGTCTGATTCGCGCCCGCTGCCGTCTGCGCGGCGAGGTCGCGGATGTTGACCAGATTGCGGTCCACCTCCCTCGACACCTGCGCCTGTTCTTCCGATGCACTGGCGATGACCAGGTTGCGTTCGTTGATCTGCGAAATGGCTTCAGTGATCAACTCCAGTGCATCACCCGCTGAACTGGCCAAGCTCAGCGTGGTGCGGGTGCTCTCGGTGTTGCGTGACATCGAATGCACGGCCTCGCCGGTCCGCGTCTGGATGCCGGCGACCATCTGTTCGATTTCCTTGGTCGATTCTGCGGTGCGGTGGGCCAGCGCGCGAACCTCGTCGGCGACCACGGCAAACCCGCGACCGGCCTCCCCCGCACGGGCGGCTTCGATGGCGGCGTTCAGTGCCAACAGGTTGGTCTGTTCGGCGATTGAGCGAATCACGTCCAGCACCTTGCCGATGTCACGGCCCTGGGCCGTAGGCCTTCGACCAACCCGGAAGTGGCCTGGAGCTGCTGGGTCATGTCCTGGATCGACTTCACGGTCTCGACCACCCGATCACGGCCCTGGCGCGCGGTCTGGTTGGACTGCTGTGACGCTTCGGACGTCGACACCGCGTTGCGCGCGACTTCCTCGACCGCTGCGGTCATCTCGTTGACGGCCGTTGCGGCCTGCTCGATCTCGTTGTTCTGCTGCTGCAAGCCGCGCGAGGACTCTTCGGTCACCGCGCTCAGCTCTTCAGCCGCCGACGCCAGTTGGGTGGACGAGCCGGAAATCAGCTCAATGGTCTGACGCAGGTTGCGTTGCATCGTTACCAGGGCACGCAACAGCTGCCCCGCTTCGTCCTTGCCGTCGACCTCGATGGGCCGGGTCAGATCACCGGAGGCAATTTCCTCTGCCGCGCGCACCGCGCGGGTGAGCGGGCTGACGATACTGCGGGTGAGCAACCACGCCAGCAGTATCGTCAGCAGAACGGCGAACACTGAAACTGCACTGATGCTCTGGTTGGCACTCTCATATTGCTGCCTCGAAATAGCCGCTGCGTCACTGGCGCTTTTTTTGTTAATAGCAATCAATTGATTGATCTGAACACCCATGAGGTCGGTGGCCTCTTTCATACGGGTGTTGATCATCGCGCGCATGTCGTCAGTCTTGTCCTGCCGAGACAAGTCCAGCACCTTGGATTGAACATCAAGGAACGTTGCAAGTGTCGCTTCAAACTGGTTGTACACCGTTAGCTCTTCGCCCTCCGCAGGCAGCGCGGCGTAGGCTTTTTTGGCGCTCTGCAACTTGCCGATCAGCTCGGCAATACGCGCATCGGTTTCACGCAGGGAGGCCGGTTCACGGTTGACCAAGGTGCGGAAGGAAGTGATGCGTAACCGCAAACTGTTCTCCAGCATCCCGCTTAAATAGCCAATACTGGGCAGTTGGTTGGACTCCATGTCGAGGGTGGCCTGGCGAATCACCGCCATCCGGTTGACCGAGAACACGCTCAAACCAATCACCAGTAAGGCAATGAACGCGAATCCCAGGAATGCGCGAGGCGCAATATTCATGTTTCTTATCGACATGGATGAGCTCTTTAAAGGCGGGGGCGGCGACGAGTCTTTTTATTGACGCTCGCCCTGCTATCGGCCGCGCATTAACTTTCATGCGGAAACTTTAATCATTGAGAGACATATATGTGCGGTAACTAACTGGGTCACAGCGCTTTTAGATGGCTATAACGATTCAGCGCTTGTTTAAACCATGCGCCTGGATATAAGCGATTCATGACTAAGATCAACGAAACATGAAATTCTCATCGTGCAGGATTTATTTCCCGACATTGTCAGAACTGGGTGCTACCTTTACCTGACTCGTGGTCTGCGGGCCAGGCTTCCTCATGCGACGTGTCGATCGCTGCCGAAGTCTGGACAGACCTGCCGTTTTCCTACCCTGCGGAGCTTGTGAAGTGCTCGATTGAATGAGGTGGGTCCATGAATAAAGTGACATTTCCGAACGCCTGCCAGCTGATGCGCTGGCATTTTCATCCGGTGGGCTTCGAAGCCAACATGGACGCGCCCGGCAGTATGGTGGCCCGTCTTTTTGACCGGGCCAGCGGCGAGACCGTGATCGCCATCGCCGCCATTCCGTGCGCCACCGTGATGAATGCGACAGACGTGGAGCGCATCATCGAGGCCATTGAACTGGAGGTCGAGACCTTCATTCCAAGGCGCTCTCTGTACCTCAATCGGGCCTGACCACCTGGGCGTACTGCCCCTGTTCGACTGATGCGCCGAGTGAAGTACCGAGTGCCGCAGCCCCTCGGCGATCGTCGAAAAATGCCTTGTCCCCTGCAACCCGTGCCGAGGCGCGCGGCATGTTCCCATCATCATTGCCCGCAGCGTCAATGAACCAGTAGCAATGGCGAACCGCGCGTGTAATCGCCACGTAGGCCAGGCGCAACACCTCATCTTTCTGCGCGTTGTCGAACGCTTCCAGATCCCCTTCCCGCCCCAGCCCCGCCAGCTGATAGACCTGATTCTTGTACGGGGACTGCGTCAGATGCTGACAATCTCCCAGCAGAAATACCGCGTTGGCCTGTAGTCCCTTGGCGCTGTGATAAGTCAGCTGTTTCAGACGACGTTCCTGGGGCGGCAATCTGTAATCGGCATCGGCTAGGTGCTGCAAGGCTTCCGGCAAGCGGCTGCGTTCGCTGCCTTTGCGGTACAGCAGAAGCACCGAATCGCCGGCGTGGTAATGCTCGGTCAGGCTGGTCAGCAATCGGTCATCGTCGCGGTCCAGCACGATCACCGGCAGCAGCTCCTGCTCCGGGCCACTGGCGCGCGCCTTCTTGCCACTGATGGCCGGCGCGGCGCGCACGATGTGCTCGGCAGCGTCAATGATGTGCTGGTGGCTGCGGAAGTTGTCGCTGAGCATGACCTTAGTGGTCGCGGGCGACGAAAACTCCTTCGGAAATTCCATAAAGAATTTCGGCGAACTGCCGCGCCAGCCGTAGATCGACTGCCAGTCATCGCCGACGCACAGCAGCGATGAACGCTGGGCACCGCGGCCCACATGCAGCGCCGGGCCGCGACTGCGGATCTCCCGCAGACTGGCGCGGATCCACGAGACGATCTGCGGCGAGACGTCCTGGAACTCATCGATCATCAGATGCGACAGCGGACGCAGGCCTGCGTCGCTGACCAGCTTGAGGTTCTCCGGCGAGTTTTCACCGAACAGCGAAAACATCCGGTTGTAGGTCATCACGGGCGGTGACTGGTCCAGCAGGTGATTCTCGAAGGCCTTCCAGAACAGGCTCAGCGCTTCGAAGAAAAACCGGTCGGGGTCCTGATCGGAAAAGCTCATCTGCGTCACGGCGTCCGGCACGTCCAGACCCAGGTTCTCGATGAAGCTGGCAGCGGCAACAAAACAGTCCAGCAACGGCGCCGCGCTCAGCTCGCCTTTGACTTTGTAATCGAAACCCGGACCCGCCACGGCCGCGCCAGACAATGACTGCATCATGCCCCGCGATGCCTGGTAGTTTTCCAGCCAGATGACCGGCTTGCGGCAAAACGCCTGAAACAGCGTGCGCTTGATCACCCACTCGGCCCACACTGGCAACTTGGCGTCCGGACGGCGCAGGTGCTGGTCTTCGCTCGGGTCGAAACCCAGGACAATCCAGGCATCCAGCTCGGCCGCATAACCGTGGACGTGGAAGGTCAGGCCGCTGACTTCGACGGTCTGGCGCATCGGCTCGACGCCCTGAATCGGCCACGCGCCCGCGCGAATCCACAGGTCTTCGATGACGTCGCACAGCTCTTCGTCGCGCTTGGAGGAAAGGCCCATCACGGTGATGCGCTTCTGCACGTCCGGGTGATCGCGGTCCAGCTCCTTGAGTTGCAGCGACTGCCGGTACAAGGGCGCCATGACCTCGCGAAAACGCGGATTGGCGGCGTACAGATCCCGGTAGCACAGGTTCAGCTGTTGGCGCTGGGCGTCATTGATGCGCAGGTCGAAAGGATTGCTGTCGGCGCTGTCGTCGAACAACTGCCCGGACTGGCTGCTGAGGTTCTCGAAGGCCTGCAATTGTTCGAACCCCGGCAGGCTGCGCACCAGCGGCAGGATGCGCGAATGGAAAGTGCGCACCACCTCGCGGGCCTGACGCAGGGTCAGTTCATGGCCCCACAGCGCCATGATTTCGATGAGTTTGTTGATGAAATCCTTGCGTGATTCGCGGGTGAAGGTCACTACGGTCATCGAGTCCAGCTCAAAGCCCAGGTAGTGGTTGAGCAGCAGCACGCGCAACACCAGCGACGTCGACTTGCCCGCCCCGGCGCCGGCAATCACATAGGTCGAGGGTGTGTCGCTGAAAATCATCTTCCACTGCGCGGTGGTGGGTTGTGCGTGAGGGGGCAGCTTCTCGGCGACGTCCGCCTTGATGCGCTTTTTCAGCTCGTTGGTCAGGGGCAGGCGCCAGTCGTCGAACAGATGATCGTCAACCCGCGGGCCGCGGTGCTCCAGGGGCCGGGTGTCACGAATCACCAGCACCTGACGGCCTTCTTCGATGCCATCCAGATGACCTTCCGCGTAACCCTCGTTCATGCCCTCGGCATGGCCGTTGAGGTAGCCATCGGCGTGGCCCTGGTGCCATGACGGCACGTGCTGCGCCTGCAGGCGCGACAAGCCGCTGCCCATCATGCGTGCAACGAGCCGCTTGAAGAACGGCAAGCGTTCAGGGGTATTCAGGTCGGGAGGCAGTTGGTTTGGCTCGTTGGGTAGCTCGGCGGAAAAATCGTGCGGCACGCGGGCTCCGGGTATCAGCGTTTTCGACGGGACGCCTATGGTCGCCGCATTCGTGTTTCAGCTCCAGTGAAATGCTTTGCCGTCAGGGAGTTAGCCGATAAAGGGCAGCGTGTTTCTAGGCTCTATAACGGGGTAAGTATCGAATTAACCGATTGCATTGATGGAGAACTTACGCTTTTTATCGATACTTACCTGATAGATCATTGCTCCATCGACTGACAAGTCATCACCAGCGGCGCCCTGCCACAGGCCCGGCCCTGCTACGGAGGAACTGATCATGCTGCAACTTCGACCTTTCAAATCCCTTGGCGGCGCAGACCACGGCTGGCTGAACGCCCATCACCATTTCTCGTTCGCCAGTTACTACGACGAAAGCCGGATGAACTGGGGCCAACTCCGGGTGTGGAACGATGACGTGATCGAAGCCGGCACTGGGTTCCCGCGTCACCCGCACCGCGACATGGAGATCATTACCTATGTCCGTGAGGGCGCCATCACTCACGAGGACAGCCTGGGCAACCGGGGCCGCACCGAAGCGGGCGATGTGCAGGTGATGAGTGCCGGCACGGGTGTGGCGCACAGTGAATACAATCTGGAGTCGAAGGAAACGCGGATTTTCCAGATCTGGATCATGCCGGACGAGGTCGGTGCTCCGCCTTCGTGGGGTGCCAAGCCCTTCCCGAAAGGCGACCGGGAGGGTTTTGTGACCTTGGCGAGCGGCAAGGCGGACGACGATATCGAACTGCGGATTCGGGCCAATGCCCGGTTGGTGGCGGCGAATCTGAAGGCCGGTGAGACGGCTGAGTACGTGCTGGATGCAGGCCGCCGGGCGTATCTGGTGCCTGCAACGGGTGTTATCGAGGTCAACGGCCTGCGTGCCGAAGCCCGTGATGGTGTGGCGGTTGAGGAGGAGCGTGTGTTGCGGGTAACGGCCCTCGAAGACAGCGAGATTGTGTTGGTGGATGTGGCTTAGAAGCGGTAGATCAAGATCAAGGTCTTTAAGATCAAGGGCGTCTGCCTATGGGCAGACGCTCTTGATCTTCGTACCTTCAAGGCGCTATCGCGCCGTCAACAAGCACCTGCGCCTCAGCCACTAGACGCTTCAGATGCTCCTCGCCCTTGAAGCTCTCGGCATAGATCTTGTAGATATCCTCAGTCCCCGACGGCCGCGCAGCGAACCAGCCGTTCTCGGTAATGACCTTCAAACCGCCAATCGCCTGATCATTGCCCGGCGCCTTGCTCAGGATGCTTTCGATCTTCTCCCCCGCCAGCTCAGTGGACGTGACCTGCTCCGGCGACAGCTTGCTCAACAGCGCCTTCTGCTCGAAGTTGGCCTTCGCCTCGACGCGGGTCGACACCGGTTCGCCCAGCTCATCGGTCAACGCCTTGTACATCTCGCTCGGGTCACGACCTTTGCGCGCGCGGATTTCTGCGGCCAGCAGTGCCGGAATCAAACCATCCTTGTCCGTCGTCCAGACCGTCCCGTCGCGACGCAGGAACGACGCACCGGCACTCTCCTCGCCGCCAAAGCCCAGCGAACCCTCGTACAAACCTTCGGCGAAAAACTTGAAGCCCACCGGTACTTCATAAAGGCGGCGGCCCAGACGCCGGGTGACGCGATCAATCATGCCGCTGCTGACCACGGTCTTGCCGACGGCCGCATCGGCGCGCCAGTCAGGCCGGTTCTGAAACAGGTAATCGATCGACACCGCTAGGTAATTGTTCGGCGCCAACAGGCCACCGGTCGGCGTCACTATGCCGTGGCGGTCGTGGTCCGGGTCGCAGGCGAAGGCCACCTGGAAGCGGTCCTTCAGACCGATCAGGCTCTGCATCGCGAAACTGGACGACGGGTCCATGCGGATCTTGCCGTCCCAGTCCACGCTCATGAAGCGGAAGGTCGGATCGACGAACTTGTTCACCACTTCCAGATTCAGGCCGTAGTGCTCACCAATCGCCGACCAGTAACGCACGCCCGCCCCGCCCAGCGGGTCAACGCCCAAGTGCAGGTTCGCGCCGCGAATGGCGTCCATGTCGATAACGTTTTTCAGATCCGCCACGTACGTGTTGATGTAGTCATGGCGATGGGTGGTGTCGGCGCGCAGGGCTTTTTCGTGGGTGATGCGCTGGACGTTAACGATGCGCTCGGCGAGCAATTCGTTGGCTTTGTTCTCGATCCATTTGGTGATGTGCGAGTCAGCCGGGCCGCCGTTGGTGGGGTTGTACTTGAAGCCACCGCTTTCCGGCGGGTTGTGCGAAGGCGTGATGACGATGCCGTCGGCCAGACCGGTCGTGCGCCCGCGGTTGTAGCAGATGATGGCGTGGGAGATCGCCGGCGTCGGGGTGTATTCGTCACCCTCGGAGATCATCACGTTGACGCCGTTGGCCGCCAGCACTTCCAGCGCCGAAGCGGCCGCCGGGGTCGACAATGCGTGGGTGTCGGCGCCGAGGAACAGCGGGCCGTCAATGCCATTGGCCTGGCGATACAGACAGATCGCCTGACTGATGGCCAGCACGTGCCACTCGTTGAAGCTTAATTCGAAAGAACTGCCGCGGTGCCCGGAGGTACCGAAGGCAACACGCTGGGTCGCCACCGATGCGTCGGGCTGGCCGGTGTAATAGGCCGTGACCAGCCGAGGAAGATCGACCAGCAATTCTGCAGGCGCCAGTTTGCCCGCGAATGGACTGATACTCATGCGAAACCTCCGTGGATGAAAAAATAGGGGAAAGACAAAAAGAAAAGGTCCCGACCAGGCGGGAATCAGCCTGAAACTTCGCCTGAAATGCCATCAGCGCGGCAGTTTACTGGCAGTTGGACCGTGGCGCTCGGCTATCGATCCGTAACGCCTTGAGACAATTAGCTCACCCACATCATAGCTGCCACCACGCCGGCAACAGCTGCTGAATCTTGCGCTCGGCGAAGCGGTCGTCGATCAGCACCACCACACCGCGATCCTCCACACCCCGAATCACCCGCCCGGCGGCCTGCACCACTTTCTGCATGCCAGGGTACAAATAGGTGTAGTCGTAACCGGCGCCGAACAACAGGCTCATGCGCTGTTTAAGTTGCTCGTTGACCGGGTTGATCTGCGCCAGGCCCAGGGTCGCGATGAACGCCCCGATCAACCGCGCCCCCGGCAAGTCGATGCCCTCGCCGAACGCCCCGCCCAGCACGGCAAAACCGATGCCTTGACTGGCTGGGGTAAAGCGGTCGAGAAAGGCCTGCCGTTCGGCCTCGGCCATGCCCCGGGATTGTTTCCAGACAGGAACAGCCGGGTGGCTGCGCTCCATCAACTCGGCGACTTGCTGGAGATAATCGAAGCTGCTGAAAAACGCCAGATAGTTGCCCGGCCGCGCTTCGAACTGCTGCGCCATCAGCTCGACGATGGGCGCCAGCGAGGCCTGCCGATGGGTGTAGCGGGTGGAAATGCGGCTGACGATTTCCACGTCCAGTTGCGAGCGTTGAAAGGGCGACTCCACGTCGACCCACGCCGTGGTGTCGGGCAGGCCCAGCAAATCGCGATAGAAATGCCGAGGATTGAGGGTTGCCGAAAACAGCACCGCACTGATCGCAGCGGTCAGGCGCGGACGCACAAAACCCGCGGGCACGACATTGCGCAGGCACAGCCGGGACAGCGACTTGCTGCCCAATTCACGCTTGCTGATATCGAACAGGAAATGCTCGTCGAACAGCTCGGCAATGCGACCGAACTGGATCGCCTCGAAATAGAAGCTCTGCAGCTCGCCATTGGCCGCGTGGGGATGCTCGTTGAAGTAGTCGCCAAACGCCGTGATGCACAGGCTGAGGCTGTTCAGAAATTTGCCCGGCGTTGCAGCGTAGGCCTGATACGGCGCGACTTGCTCCTTGTGCAGGGCATTCCAGTCGCGGTTGAGCCGCTGCAAGGCTTTTTTCACCGGCTCCGGCGCGCTCTGCCGGACCTGATTCATGCTGTGCTGATCGAGGGTCGCGCTGTACATCGACCGCGCCCGCTCGACCATGTTGTGCGCCTCGTCCACCAGCACCGCGACCCGCCACTGATTGAACTGACACAGCCCGAACAGCATGCCGCTGAGGTCGAAATAATAGTTGTAGTCGGCGATCACCACGTCCGACCAGCGCGCCAATTCCTGGCTCAGGTAATACGGGCAGACCTGATGGCCCAGCGCGACCTCACGCACGCCGGCCTGATCGAGCCACGGCTTGATCATCGCCTCGCTGCGCGCCGCCGGTAGCCGGTCGTAAAAACCTTTGGCGAGCGGGCATGAATCCCCGTTGCACGCCTTGTCCGGGTACTCGCAGGCCTTGTCCCGCGCGACCATTTCCAGCACGCGCAGGCTCAGCTCCGGCGCGCTTCGACCAATCACACTCAGGGCATCCAGCGCCAGCTTGCGCCCCGGGGTCTTGGCGGTCAGGAAAAACACCTTGTCCAGTTTGCGCGTCGGGGCGGCCTTGAGCATCGGAAACACCGTGCCGATGGTTTTGCCAATGCCGGTGGGCGCCTGGGCCATCAGACAGCGCCCGGTGCTGACCGCCTTGTAGACCGACTCGGCCAACGCCCGCTGCCCGGTGCGGAACTCGGCATGGGGAAACTTCAGAGCCCTGAGCTCATGGTCTCGGGCATCGCGGTGGGCCAGTTCCTGCCGCGCCCACTGCAGAAAGATTCCCGCCTGGGCTTCGAAAAAACCCTGTAACTCGGCTGCCGTGAAACGCTGCTGAATGAGGGTTTCCTGCTCGCTGATGATGTTGAAGTACACCAGCGCCAGATTGACCTCGGCCAGCTGCAACTGCTGGCACAGCAGCCAGCCATACACCTTCGCCTGGGCCCAGTGCAGCTGCCGATGATTGGCGGGCAGACTGCTCAGATCGCCGCGATAGGTCTTGATCTCCTCAAGCTGGTTCAGCGCAGCATCGTAGCCATCCGCCCTGCCCCGAATCCTCAGCTCATGAAACACCCCGCTCAACGCCACCTCAGCCTGATACTGCGGCCCCCGCCGCACCGCCACCGTGCGATGCCCGGCAATCCCCTCCTGCGCCGTGGGCGACGGCGTAAACCGTAAATCCAGATCCCCCGCCTTCGCCGTAAACTCACACAACTCCCGCACCGCCACCCGGTAACCCGTTTCCGGATCGACAGCCGCCACCGCCACAGGCTCGACAGGAGCTGCGCGGGTATCGGGGGAAATAGCGGAAATGGAAGTCACTGAAAAGGCTGGCCGTCGATCGGAACACTGGACGGACGTACAGATAACAGCTCAATGCCGTCGAGGCAAACGGAAATGGATTGGCGGACGGATTTCGGCGCAGAGCGCCAGGGGATGCATTCCCACGCAGAACGTGGGGACGATTTACACGTGCAGTCAGGAGCTGGTTTTAACCATCCAGATTGATAGCGCACCTACCGGCCTCTTCCCGGCTAAAGCCGGTCCCACTAAAAAGCAGCGCGTGTAGTCAGTGAAATTGGTGGTGGTCACACCGGCCTCTTCCCGGCTGAAGCCGGTCCTACCAGGGAAGCTGTTGATCTGCGCAGCGCTTTTGATCTTCATGCACAAAAAGCCCAGACACCGCCAATCGCGACTTGGGTGCAGGCTGAACGCAGGTCTCGCTCCGTGGGCCGAGCGGCATGGATGCCGCGAGAGCCGCCCCCCGCCATGGATGGCGGATGGCGGCGGGCCCACGGAGCGGGACCGGAGTGAAGGAACCCTGACGAAGGAAGGGCCCAACCGAGAGCAGGCACTTTTGCTTACTTTTGGTGCTTTTCAAAAGTAAGGTGCCGAAGGCGAAACAGTCTGCCCCCAGGCAGACGCTTGTGATCTTAACGATCTTGATCTGAAAAGAACCCTACCCCAGCCGCTCTTGCACCAACGCATTGCGAACAACCACCAGCATCGACTCAATATTCTGATCCCAATCCACCGTCCCGCTGATCCGCACACACTGCTGATGCAACCCCCGCACACTGAACAACTCCCCCGGCGCCACCACAATCCGCTGCTCCAGCAAGCGATTGAACACCCGCGCCGTATCCACCCGATGCACACTCTCCAGCCAGAGCGAAGCACCACCCCGAGGACGCACAAACGCCACCTCATCCCCCAGATACGCCTCCACCCCGCTTGCCAACTCGCCGACCCGCTGCTCAAGACAGCCACGCAACTCCCGCATGTGCCGATCAAGCTGCCCCGACGCATACAACCGCGCAATCGCCTTCTGCCGAACCGGCGGCAAACGGAACGAACGCAACACCCACTGCTGATGCAACAGCGCTCGCGAATGCCGGCTCAACAGATACCCGAACGGCGCCTCCAGCCCGATCATCTTGTCGAACGCACCCACCACCAACAGCCGCTCTGGATCAATCAAATCCCGAAACGGCGAACGGTCCTCCTCGAAACACAAGGCCCCATGGGTATCGTTCTCCAGCACCCACAACCCATGCAGATTCAATAGCTGCGCCAACCGCGCCCGCTGAGCGCAAGGCATCAATTGCCCGCGAATCGGGTCCATCTGCGACGACACAATCGCCATCGTCACCGCTTCCCGCTGGATCACCGCGCCCAGCTCATCGACGTCGATGGCCCCTTGCGCGTCGGTGCAGACTTCAATCACCCGAATCCCGTACGTCTGCAGCGTGCGCAGAATGCTCCAGCCGCACGGCGACTCCACCAGCACGGCGCCGTCGCGCAGTTGCAGCGCTTCAATCACCGTCTTCAGCACGCCGGTCTTGTCCGGCCCGATAAACACGTTGTCCGGGTGCCAGCAATGCTCGGTGGACGAGGTGTAGTGGCCGGCCAGCGCCGTGCGCAACTCGACATCACCGAAGGGCTGGAATCGCGGGTCGGGCTGGCAGGGATAATGACGCATGAGGTCGCGCTCAACGCTCAACAACGCGCCGTGAAGCGACAGCAACAGCGTCGGTTCATCGGCGCCGAAGACGAACATGTCCGGGCGCCGGGCGCTGGCATGAAAACGCGTGAACACGTCATCGCCTTCCAGCGGCATGTCGTTGTAGGGGTTGGGCAGCGCGAAATAACCGGACTTGGGCACGGAGCAGATGCGCCCTTCCTTTTCGAGCAGGCTGTAGGCGTTCTGCACCGTGGAAATCGACACCCGCAGCCGCCGCGCCAGGAGCCTCAACGAGGGCAAGCGCACGGCCGGTCCGGCGGACAGTTCGTTGGTCAGCCTCAGCAGGTAGCGGTACACCATCTGATAGGCAAAGTCGGTCTTGTTGTTATTCATCGAACACCCCATCCGTGCGCCAAGCGCAGGGTCATTGAGAAAGCGCCGCGTCGACTGCCCGAGGCTCAACGCAGCACGTCGCGTCAGTTCGCCTCGCAGGGTTCAACGCCCCGAAATCAGTTCCGTGGTCAGGGCGCCGGTGTGCGGATCGACCGTCGCCACCCGACGCTTGTCGGGATCGCTGGCGCGGACCCGGGCGATGATCGAGCGGTCGTCGTTGAAGTCCACGTGGCGCTTGGCGTAGAGCGATTGCAGCCCCTTCAGGCTCAGGCCGCTGACTTCCACCAGCCAGTGCGGCACCAGGTCCGGGACGAGTTGCCCGGCGAGGGTCTTGTGCAGATCACTGAGCCCCACCAGCATGCCGGGGTGATAGCGGCGCAGGAAATCCTCGAGCCGTGCGCCGGCGTCCACAAAGGGCGAGAACAGCAGGCACACCCATTGGGTCTCGCCCAGGCCGAAAGCCTCCTGACCGTAGCCTTCGGCAAGCTGCCGGCGATCGTCGATTTTTTCCGGGCTGTCGTAGGCGGCCATGGCCTGGGCAATCAATCGGGCAGGCATGCGTTTGCGGCGCATCATGGCCGCCGCCAGCTCCAGGTACTCGGCGATGCCATCGCTGTAGGCACGCCCTTCAATAAATTCGGCCTTGAGGCCGCGCAGATGGGCCATCAGCAGCGGATTGGCGCAGTCCGATTCACTGAAGCTGAACGCCAGGTCATCAAAGCGAAAGCCCAGAAAATCAGTGAGCAGCCCCCAGTGTTCCTCCGTGCGAAAGCCGATGAGGTCCGCGGCGGTCAGCAAGGTAGGGGCAATGGTTCTATTCGGGTAGACCGGGGGCCGGCAGCAGCCCGACGCTTCCGCCGACTCGCCGTACAGCTCCTCGTAATAGGCGCGCCCGACACTGTCGATGACGCTTAATGCCCCGCTGAAACCCAAGGTGTGCCAGGGCTCGATTTTCTGCCCGCCATGGCGCGCCAGACGCATGATCCACGTCGCGTATTGCTTCTGTTCCTTGAGCGAGTCGCCGCTGATCACCGCGTTGACGCCATTCCCCCAGTTGGCTGCGCGAACCATGAAGTCCGCCATGCCCAGGTAGCAGCTGTTGCAGAAGGTGGTCCGCGCATCGCCAGCCGTCAGATGCCCGCCCAGCAGCACGTCGGAGCGATTCTGCTCACGACCCGCGGTCGAAAAGGGCAAATCGGGCTCGAAAATCTGCACGTACTGATGATCGATCACCAATAGCTCGACCCTCGGGTCGTCGTGCAGAAACAGCGCCGAATAACAGCGGTCGATGTTGCCCATCACCGCCGAAGTAATACCTGCATGGCGCATATTGGCCACCCGCAGCCTGAACGTTGCCGGCCCCCGTGCGGCGATGCTCAATTGAGCGGCACGCAACATGGCCACGGTATAGGCGCTGTCCTTCCCGCCGCTGAATGCAACCAGCACTTTATAACCGCCGATCCTGTCTATCCCGCCCGCAGCGACGATCAAACGCTGGATCAATAACTGAAGTGCGGTTCGTTCGTTGCGATTCAAATAACCCGAGAGGCGTTGCAGCACTTGCTGATAGACGTAATTCATGGCTTGTTCGTGCATTGAACTCATGGCTTCAATACCCGACGACTGATCAGCGCGGCAACACTGTTCCCTATTGTTGGCTTGATATCCATACATGAGGGAGTTCCAATAGTGATGGGTGCAGCAAGCCGATTATCAGGCAAAGCAGAGGGCGGCAGGTCAACAGGCATCGACTCGTTCCTTGAGCATGTAATTGTTGAAACTATTATCGACGCATCCGTAACAATTACAAGCCAGCCACTGCCGACACGTGAAGGTTCTCTTTTCGACAAATCCGAACAGGCATTAAACGAGGATGTTTAAATAAGGTTTATTACAACGAACAGTCCATTGATTCGAAAAGATTTATCAACCACACACACTTGGCGGATTGATCAATCAATTAAACACCCCATAAACAAAAAAGCCTTCCAGAACATTCGGGAAGGCTTGAGTGATACAACGTGACCCGTGACTGACAGGGCGGATACCTGAAACCCGGTCTCCGACACCTCAATCCCGACGCCAGGTCAAAAGCGTCGAGCATTCAATGAGCGCGATGGTCTGCACTCAGGATGGATCAACCTCAACCACCACGCGACCGCCCACCGGGCAACCGTCCATCAAACGGTGCGCCTCGACCAGTTGATCGAAGGGGAACACCTTGGTGATCTGCGGTACCAGCATGCCATCTGCGGTCATCTGGTTGATGTCGCGCAATGCACGCTTGATCGCTTCTTCGTCCTGCTTGATGCCCAGCTCAGGCTTGCCGGTGAAGTTGCCAACGCAGTGCACAAAGAACTGAATGTTCTTCTGGAACGCTGCACACGCCGGGAATGGCGTCTGGTTGCCGCCTTGCAGGCCATAGAGAATCAAACTGCCACGTGGCGCCAGCACATCACCCAGAATCGACATCTGCGGGCCGCCCAGACCGTCGAGGACAATGTCCACGCCGCGGTTGTCGGTATAGCGGTTGATCGTCAGAAGCAGATCCTCTTCTTCGGTGACGATCACCTTGTCCGCACCCATTTTCAGCAGGTATTCGCGGCACGCGTCGGTCTTGGTCGCGGCAATAACCTTGATGCCGAGCGCCTTGCCCAGTTGCAGAAACGCAGGGCCCGCGCAGTGGCTGGCATCGGTGACCAGCGCCGTTTGCCCGGGTTTGGACCGTGCCAGTTCAACGAAAGCAAAGTACGCCACCAGCATCGGCGTGTAGTGAACGGCCGCCTGATTGGGCGTCAGCACGTCCGGGTAATGAGTCACGGAGGTGCGAGGCAACAGGATCAGCTCGCCGTAGACGGGGTACACATTGACGTCAGCCGAAGGGAAGCTGGCAACCTTGTCGCCGACTTTCAGGTCGGTCACGCCATCGCCGATGGCGGTAATGACGCCCGCCATTTCGGAACCCAGACCGGCCGGCAGGCGAGCTTGGGATGAAGCCAGATTTTGTCGCCACAGCACGTCGTACCAGGTGACGCCGATCGCCTGGACGCGCACTTGCACCTCACCGGGTGCAGGCAACGCGACCGGCAGCTCTTCTACTTTGAGCACCTCGGCCGGACCGAACTGATGAAAACGGATCGTGCGGGACATTTCGAACCTCGCCTTATGAACCTTGATGCCATGAACTCTATCCGGGCGCCGCCGGTAACACTATCAGTGGCTATTAATAGTCGACATGCCTGCCATCGATTCTGATGGTGCAGGCAGCGCTCAATCTCAAGCGGCCGTCCCGGGCCTGCAAGGCGCACATTGTTGGGTGCGCACCGCGACATTGCAACCCGGAGGCCAAATATCGATGAATCCCTTGTTCCACGCTGGCTGCGCCGGCCCGGATTACAAAGGGCCAGTATGTAGACATTGGTGTGTTTTTACCCGTCAAGGTTGCATCGGCGCCTGTCGGCGGGAATGGCACGAAGCTCACTTACAGGGATGCAGGAAAATTCAACGATGCAGACAACCGGTATTTACCCGTAATATCCCTGCCTGAGCTGAACACGTGGCGCGCGTCTGGGCCGCCAATGTATCGACCAATGCCCCCGAGACCCCCGTCATGAATCGCAACGACCTGCGTCGCGTCGACCTCAATCTGCTCATCGTTTTCGAAACACTGATGCACGAACGCAGCGTCACCCGCGCTGCCGAGAAGCTGTTCCTCGGTCAGCCGGCAATCAGTGCGGCGCTGTCGCGATTGCGCGGGCTGTTCGACGATCCGCTGTTCGTGCGCACCGGACGCAGCATGGAACCCACGGCGCGGGCCATCGAGATCTTTGGCCTGTTGTCCCCTGCCCTTGACTCCATTTCCACCGCCGTCAGCCGCGCTGCCGACTTCGACCCGGCCACCAGCACCGCAGTGTTTCGCATCGGCCTGTCCGATGAGGTCGAGTTCGCCCTGCTGCCCTCGCTGCTCAAGCGCCTGCGCTCGGAGTCGCCCGGCATCGTGCTGGTGGTGCGTCGCACCAACTACATCCTCATGCCGGCGCTGCTTTCGTCCGGCGAAATCTCCATCGGCGTCAGCTACACCGACGACCTCCCCGCCAATGCCAAGCGCAAAGTGCTGCGCCGCAGCAAACCCAAACTGCTGCGGGCCGACACCATGCCGGGGCCGATCACTCTGGACGACTTCTGCGCCCGCCCCCACGCCCTGGTGTCCTTCGCCGGCGACCTGGGCGGCTTCATCGACGAACACCTGGAAAAAATCGGCCGCAAACGCCACGTCGTGCTGGCGGTTCCCCAGTTCAACGGGCTGGCGACGCTGATCGCCGGGACCGACATTGTGGCGACCGTGCCGGACTACGCGGCTGCCGTGCTGACGGCTGCGGGTGGTGTGCGCTCGGAAGAGTTGCCGATTGAATCGCGTACGTTTGAGCTGCACATGGCCTGGCGCGGGTCACAGGACAATGACCCGGGGGAAAGATGGTTGCGGTCGCGGATTCAAATGTTTTTTGGGGATCCGGATAGTTTGTAATGAATGGCCCGACACATTGATTGAAGAGCAATCCCAACCATGAAAAATCGGGCCCCCTACTATGTGCTGTTTACTGTGATGCTTTCACTGTTGTGCCAGCCCGCCCTGGCATCATCGTGGCAAATCTGCAGGCTACAGTTGCGCATTACTGATCTTGTGACAAACCCATTTCCCAAGTTGCAGGCCGAGATCCTGAAAGTAAGCGTAAAGACGGCCACGGTTATCTGTCCCGAACAAGGGACGACTCTCATGTTTACGCCGGAAACGTCGGACTATCAGGCGGTACTTCCACGCCGAAGCTGGCCTAAGAAAGGGCAAGTGGTGCGCATTGACTACCGATATCTGGATGGCATCTGTAAAGGCGACGGTAACAGCCATCCCTGCCGCATCCAGCACTACTCCCTGCCAAGGGATTGAACGTTGAATCATAAAAAACTACTGGGCTATCTTCCGCGCGATCTGGTTGAGCCGATCACCCATGACGTTGCGCGTTTGACTGGAAGGGAGATGCTTTCCCCTGAGAAAATCCCACATGAGGTTCTGACTGCGCAAGTGCTCAAGTGGGTGTTCCTGCGTTGGGGTTGTGTGTTGAAGGAGCCCTGTGATGAGGCGAACTCACACTACAAAGACCTGGTGTGCCTAACCATGGCGGCAGTGCTTCATCGTCACGGATTTTGCGATGAGCCGTTGACCCGGACTGCGCTGGACGCGGTCGACAGGCTGAATGAGCATGTCGTGCTGAGCGACGCCTTCGAACGCAACAGCAACGCCATCAAGGCACTGCTGGCTTCGCCACCGACCCCCTTGGTACGACGCCCGCCTATATCCAAAAACCTTACGTTCTGGCGAGAGGGCGACGCCGCGTCCGTACAGATTGGCGAATGGTTCTATGCGATCTACGTCCATGAGATTCTGGGGAACCACGAAGCCCCGATAGTCGAGATATACGACTTCACCTCACGCCAGCGCCCGGAGCCTGAAGACCTAAAGCACTGCAAGGCCAAGGGGCAGCGCTACAATGATGGCGTGATGCATATCGACCGTCACGCGCCTTATGGGCTGCGGGATGTGCCAGACAGGGCCAGGCAGTTTCAGATCATCGCCAGCGGCTTGCCCGCGCCCCGTGTTGATCATTTGCAACCGTCGATTGGGCTGTTCGCCGTCAGTGACCCGTTCACCCTTCTGCAAGACATCCAGCACGCGTTTGGTCACGATTGAACAGCAATCAGCGACGTTGCATGGCCTCAAGACCAACGCCCGCGAGGTAACACACCTGCTCATCAGTATCCTGTGTTGCCCGGTGTAGGGCCTCGACTGCCCGAAGCGCGTCGTCGGGCAGCAGGCCACGGTTATTCAATCCACTCGCAGCATGACGACGAATTACCACGTGGGGTGAAGCCAGGCCGCGCAAAGCTTCGCTGACATCGGTAGAGGTGGTGTCGATTTGGCCGCAGGCGTCTTCCAGGGTCTCTTCAACCGCAGCACGCAGTTCAGGACGCTGATCAAGCAGACGCTCCAGGGGCCTGTAGTTCAGCACCGGTGGGTTCACGCTCCGCCAGCGGAAACTGTCGAAGTTCGCGCAGATGCCCGCGACAGCGACGTCGGGCGCTTGCTGCATCAGCCAGTCGACATCCTCGAGATACCCCAAGGCCTTCGCGCACCAGTGGCGAGTCGGCTGCTCACTGGCCGTAATCGCCTGTCGGCGCAGGGTCTGGACGACGGGCTCATCAGCAATGCCGGCCAGCCCGAGAATGCGCGCTGCCGGTGTAGGTTTTTTATGGCCGTTGAGCTGCTCGATAAGCGCTGCCTGTGCGAGACGGCCGTTGGCAATCAACCAGCGCTCAGCGTCTTCCCCCGAAATGCCATGCGAACAGTGTAAGCGGCTGACATAGAACGCGGCCTGCTCGTCGTGCGGCCAGACAGAGACTTCCCGCAGGGTATTTTCAATGGCCCATTCGACCGGGAAATTATCCTTGAACTGCTGGCGGGTCATGCTGCGCTTGGCCAAGGCAATATCGCCAGCAAAGTCATGGAAAATCACCACGAAGCCAGGCGTCACACCAGGGTGCTGACTGAAATGTCGGCCGAGCGCCCTGGCGGCACGGCTAACGGTGACCAGAAAGCGCCGCTCAGCCGCTTGCCATTGACGCGGGCCAAGCCGATTGGCATGGGCTTGCAGCTCGTCATCAAGCGGCGTGAACTGTGCAGCAGCGTAGATCTCCCAATCCCAGCGCCAGTCCGCCGGGTTCCACTTCACCGAGCTGAAGCTTTCATCTTCCTCATCGGGACAGTCCTCGCTGAGCGCTTGCAGGCTGTTTGCGGCAAAGCTGGGCAGAGACAGAATCGCCTCTTCTTCCCGGTAGCTCGCGTGAAACGCCGCGGCGTACAGCGGGATGACACCTTCATCGAGGAGTGTTTGCAATGTATGTCTGGCGGCATCGAACAGCGCCTGTTCCAGAGCTTTCCAATTCATCATTCAGCTCCTTGCTGACTACTGGGTTCAGCCGAGCAGGTCGAGCATGCCCTCAAGGGTGCTCTCCAGGCGGGGCAAGTCGATGTGGATGCCATCGCCATATTCGGCGGTCCGCCGCGTACACTCAATGATCACCATGAGTTCCAGACGTCCCCGGTGGCCCGGGTATTTACGCAGCTTGAGTTCAACCCGGGTCGGGCTTAGCCAGGTGCTGCGGTCTGCCGACCACCAAGTGCTCTGAAGAGACTCGCTGCGGGCATCATCATCCAGTCACTGAAGAACATCTACCCCCTATCACTGGAGCACACATGAAATACGACGATGCCTCCTGGCACTACGGGGGCATCTTCCCCAAACATCTACCAAGGTCAGCTGGCGCCACGCATATCGGTATGTTTCTCGCGTGGATGCTGATCAATGATCTGGCCAGCGAAGAACTGGAGGAAGACGCCGAGAGCGAACTCGCCCACTTCAAAGATCGCACGCTCACCGGGGCACAGTTCGTAATGACCGTGCTGGACGAAAAACTGACTGACCAGGAGTTCTCTGAAGCGGGCAATGCATTTGCCGTTGCCTATTACGAAGGTTTGAACAACGACAGTCGTTACGTCGACGACTACCTGCTGACCTTTGGCGTCGGCCTTGAAACCCTTTACAGCGTTGAGGACAGCTGGACTAATTACGACCAGCTGTCTGGGGTGATGGATGCGCGCTTTGCGGCCTGGAATGCAGTCGGGCGGCCCGAATATATTATTTGAACGTGCTTTCGATGACCTGCTGGCGCAGGTGGCAGCAACCCCTTCGGCAGTGCCCGCGCTTTGAGCTGATCGCATCACTGTTCTCACCCCATAGGCTGTGAATGTTGTCTACCTGATGGGGTGGTTTGGCGCTTGACTGAAGAGCCCGACGTGAGGCGCTATGGAAAGACGCTACGTTTCTGAAATAACGCCCAGACTCGCGCTGATGCCCCAATAATCGTTAGCCAAACCTGCGACGAGAAACCCATGTCCACTTTGAATATCGAGCAGTTTCAACAAGATGTCCTCAGTGCGTCCATGAGCGCCATCGAACAGTTTCGAGCGGACTTTCCGAACACTCAGGTCTGTGGATTCGCGCTGTATTCCGACGCCGATGCACGAACACTGGCACCCTCTTTCAACACTCAAGACCATCTGGCCCGTGTCCAAACCGAATACCCGGGTGAGGAGCAATACTTCAAGTGGTCTCCCGCCGAATGGAGCCACGAAGCCTACGGCGTGGAATTCTTTAACGATCTGTCGAAAACGCTCTGGAACATGGCCGACGCGACCACCGAAAACAATTTCGTGGCGCATCGCAGGCATATATTTGAGCAATGTGTAATCGCTCTGAAAAAGCTGACAGCGACGTTCGACACTGCCATTTATGTATTTTCGGTTTCTGACTTTGAATGCGTGGAGGACGAGATTGCCTGGGTGACTGCTCTCAACACTCCGGAACAGGCCAACGAATTCAGGACATGGCTAAAATAAGCGTCGGCTGGAAACTCGGATCACTGGATATTCACTACGTTTGCAAGGACTCCAATCATGAGCCTCGTCGATACTTACCTCACCGGCCTGCGCAAGGCCTTGCCAGCCGAAAAACTCGATGAGCTGAAACATGCTCACGGGGCTTGTGCAGCAGACGTGCAGCGGCTAACCGAGCGTTATCCGTTGTGTCCCGCGAGCTTGGTGGAATTGCTAGGCCGGATCGACGGCACACATTATCGGGATTACCCGAACGGTGAGGTCATGGTGCTGATGCTGGGCTCCGACCTGCCCGGCTATCCCTACTACCTGAGTTCGGTAGAAAACATACTTGCCGAGGCGGACGGCCATGATACTGAAAGCATCGTAGAACTCTATGAAGGTTGGTTCGAAAAAGGCTGGCTGGATCAGGAAATCGATCTGATCGGTCAAGGCATTGACCCTACGGTGGGCATGAATGAGCGGCTATGTTTCTCACATTGCATGAACAACGGGGGCACTTCAAAGCTGTATATCGACTTCAATCCCGGCCCAGGCGGCACAGTGGGTCAGGTCATGCGCTTCCTGCATGACCCCGATAACTATGAAGTGATTGCGCCGAGCTTCGATCACTACCTGCAACAGCTGATCGATGACGACTACGCCTTCGTGTTCGACGACGAAGATTAAGTCCGCGTGCCGCTAGGGATCTGCGCCCTCCTGAAAGGCAAACGCAGCGACTTCAATCCATGGCCTTATAGCCCATCGGCGGCGACCGCGGACCGCCGCAGTTTCAGAATAATGCGCTCATGCACTGCTCCCCATTCGCGCATGGCATCGAGCGATGCAGCTCATTGAAGCGCTGCGTGCCTGACATCGGGTGGAACAGGATGAGCGATTTCCACTTTCCGCCAATGACATCAACCGTAAACGCGACGGGGCAAGCGAACGCTTCAAGACGTGCAGGAAGAAGTCAAAGCCCATTGGGGAAATCGCGCACTGTTCGTTCGCATATCCAGCTCTGATTATGCGGAAGGCGGAAATACGCCGGAGTCGTTCCTTGAATACGGTCGCTGAATGAAAGAGCAAGGTGCTGATCTGATGGACTGCAGTTCCGGCGGTATCAAGATGGGCAAGGGTCCCGCCTATGGCGACTGTCAAACACTGCATCGTTACTGTTTTCGCGTAATATCCCTTTTTCGTTATCGTTTTTTAGCGCTCGTTAGGGGATTCGACCATGCAGGTAGGCTTCAAGACACTCGCCGATCGCTATGCCATCGCCCTTGCACAACCCCTGCGTGTCGAATCTGTGATCAGCAAGACGCGCATGAGCCGCGAGAGCAATGGCCACGCCGAAAACAGGTATCCCGCCAGCTACCAGCCAATGGACACGTTTGCGGGACATTTCGAGTTCGGGCTCAAGTACGAAGAAATTCACCTCGAGTTTTTCGCCCGTCTGTTTGCTGCCGTCGGACCGGAGCCCATCGAAGCCTGGTGCCGACAAGCGCCTTTTGGCCAATACGCCCGTCGGACCGGTTTTTTGTACGAGTGGCTGACAGGCCAAAAACTGGATGTACCCGATGTGAGCAATGGCGGTTATGTCGATGCCGTTTCATCGCAACAGTACCTGACTCGCGTTGAGCCACTGCGGGTACGGCGGTGGCGCATCAACGACAATCTACCCGGCACGCCGGCGTTCTGCCCTCTGGTCCGTCGTACCGATGCCGTACAGCAAGCGCTGCAATTTGACCTGGATGCGGCACTGCGCGAGCTGAACCAGACCTTCGGCGCTGACATCCTGATGCGCACGGCAAGTTGGCTGACGTTCAAGGAATCACGTGCAAGCTTTCTGATCGAGAAAGAAGCGGACCAGGCCGACAGGATCCAGCGGTTTGCCCACGTGATCGCCAGGTACTGTGGACAGATCAACGATCCTTTGAGCAACAACAGCCTCCACACTTTACAGGCCGGTATTTTGGGGCACGAGTCCCTGGGACTGGGTTTGCGTCGCTCGCCGGTATTCGTTGGGCAGGCGACCCTGCGCGAGGACATCGTGCACTACATTGCGCCACCATTTGAGGCGCTGGACCAATTGCTCGACGGTCTGAAAGCATTCGAGCTCGCCACACGGGGCGCCGAGCCGCTGGCACGAGCAGCGGCGATTGCGTTCGCTTTTGTGTATATCCACCCCATGCGAGACGGTAATGGCCGGATCCACCGGTTCCTGATCAATGACACCCTTATCCGCGATAAGGCCGTACCGGACGGAGTAATCCTGCCGGTATCTGCGACCATCACGAGCTCAATCGATTTTCGGGCGCGCTACGACCGGACACTGGAAGTGTTTTCGCGTCCCTTCATGCAGCGCTACGCATCGTCCTATCGGTTTGGCGAGCTCGTCACCTACGAGGACGGCACCTCAAGTAACCTGGTGTTTGATGACTATGCCGACGCGCAATTTGCATGGCGCTATCTCGATTTGACCGAACACGTCTTATACACGGCACAGGTCGTGGCCCATACGATCCGTACCGAGATGGCCGATGAGGCTCGTGTGCTGGTTGTATTCCAGCGTGCTCAGGAGCGCCTCAAAGAGGTCCTTGAAATGCCGGATCAGGACGCGAACCGCATCATTCGCTCTCTCAAGGAGAACGGCTGGCAGGTTTCCGGCAAATTGAAGAAAGCGTATCCGCTCCTGGACGACACTGATCGGGCGGAACGAGTTGTGGAGGCCGTGCGCTCGGCATTCGAAGAACGAGAATCGGGCCGCAGCGAGGAGTGATCTCCAACCTGATGTCTCGGCCTTTTACACGCTCGGTGCCGGTACACAACGCTGATTGATTCAGCCAGCCCGTCCACCCAACGCCAGCCCGCCACCGCTGCCCGCCTCGCCCCAGAATGCCTCTGCCGCCTGACTCAACTGCGCCTTTGGCCGGGTCAGGTGAATTTCCAGCGGAATGTCCCAGCTCTCATCGAGCGCTCGGACCAGTCGCCCTTCCAGCACTTCCTGCTCGGTGAGGCTTTCCGGCAACCACGCCACGCCTTTACTTTCCAGGGTCATGGACATGAGGACCGCGGCAAGATGGCTGCTGAACAGGGGTTTGAGGTGAAGGTAATCTTCCTTGCCCCGCAGTCGGTGCGCGACGATACGGCCCAGCCCGGATTCATGGGTGTAAGCCAGATACGGCAATGCCGCCGGCGCGGTTCCGAATCGGGTCGACGTGCTCGCCAGGGGCACCAGCACGTCCTCACCCACTTTTTTGCTGATGAACTGATCAGGCGCCAGCAACGGAGGGACGTCCGGGTGGCGATGGCAGAGCATGAACTGCACCTGACCGTGGATCAGCATCTGCTCGCAGACGGCCATGCTGTCGGAGTGCAGCTGCACGGCCTCAATGAGCGCGCCGTTTTCCGAGCTTCGCAGCCACTTGGGAAAGAAGGTGAACGACAGAGAATGCGTCGCCGCGAACTTGAGTGACCGCGCTGCCATGCCGGCCACTTCCTGAGCCTGGTTGCGCATCCGGTACAGGTGCCGGGCGGCCTCCTGAGCGCTGGGCAAAATCTGCCGGCCGGCTTCCGTCAGCGTTGCGCCTTGGGGTGTGCGCACGAACAACTCCACCCCCATCCAGTTTTCCAGCGAGCGAACCCTGCGGCTAAAGGCCGGCTGGGTGACGTGCCGGGCTTCGGCGGCACGGACAAAACTGCCGTACTCCGCCAGCGCTGAAAGGTCTTCGAGCCAGACGAGTTCCAAAGGGCCATGCCTCCTGTGCATAGGGTGCGGCATTAATAGCATTGGGCGGGTGGCGTCGCAAAGCCTAACGTTGGGCCACGAACAACACCACGAACGACAAGAGGAGCCCCGTCATGCGCATCGTCGACATCCGTGAAAAAACCGTCTCCATCGCCTCGCCCATTGCCAACGCCTACATCGATTTTTCCAAGATGACCTGCTCGGTCGTTGCAGTGATCACCGACGTGATTCGCGACGGCAAACCGGTTATCGGCTATGGCTTCAATTCCAACGGTCGCTACGGCCAGGGCGCGCTGATGCGTGATCGCTTTCTGGCACGCATCACCGAAGCGGACCCCGACACCCTTGTCGATCACCAAAACAATAACCTGGACCCGTTCGCCATCTGGAAAGCCCTGATGACCAACGAAAAGCCGGGCGGTCACGGTGAGCGCTCGGTCGCCGTCGGTACCCTCGACATGGCGGTCTGGGACGCAGTCGCCAAAATCGAAGGCAAACCGCTCTATCGGCTGCTGGCTGACCGCTACCGTAACGGCGTGGCCGATGACAAAGTCTGGGTCTATGCGGCAGGCGGCTATTACTACCCCGGCAAAGACCAGACCAAGCTCAAGGCAGAGATGCAGAGCTACCTGGATCGCGGTTATGACGTGGTCAAAATGAAGATCGGCGCGGTGCCACTGGACGAAGACATCCGCCGAATCGAAGCAGTCCTTGAGGTGGTCGGGGACGGTCGTCGTCTGGCGGTTGATGCCAACGGCCGTTTCGATCTGGAAACCGGCATTGAGTATGCCGAAGCCATCAAGCCGTACAACCTCTTCTGGTACGAAGAAGTCGGTGACCCGCTGGACTACGCGCTTCAGGCCGAGCTCGCCAATCACTACGAACTGCCCATGGCCACCGGTGAAAACCTGTTCTCCCACCAGGACGCCCGCAACCTGCTGCGCCACGGCGGCATGCGCCCTGATCGCGACTTCCTGCAGTTCGACTGTGCGCTGTCCTACGGACTGGTGGAATACATGCGCACGCTGAAGGTGATGGAAGACATGGGCTGGTCGTCACGCCGCGTGGTGCCACACGGTGGTCACCAGATGTCCTTAAACATCGCCGCCGGTCTGCACCTGGGCGGGAATGAGTCGTACCCGGACGTGTTCCAGCCTTTCGGCGGTTTCGCTGACGGGATCAGGGTGGAAAACAGCTACGTCGGATTGCCGGATATCCCGGGTGTCGGGTTTGAAGCGAAGTCCGCGCTGTACGCCGTGATGCGCGAGTTGGGTGAAGGCTGATTGGCGATCGCGTCAGCCCTCTTGCCCCACAGCTGATCCGCGAAATGCTCCGGTCATTGCACCTCAGACGTGACATGACCGGCGTCTTCACGCCTGCAGCTTTCGCGACAGGAAATCCCGAATGTACTGCGCAATCTCGGCCGCATGGGTCTCCAGGGCGAAGTGGCCGGTCTCAAGAAAATGCACTTCGGCAGTCGGGATGTCCTTGCGAAACGCCAGCGCACCCGGCGGGATAAAGGCCGGGTCGTGCTTGCCCCACACCGCCAGCAATGGCGGTTGATGCTTGCGCAGATACGCCTGGAACGCGGGATACGCCGCGACGTTGCTGCGGTAGTCGAGAATCAGATCCAGCTGTATTTCGTCCGCGCCGGGCCGGGCCATGTAAAAAATGTCCAGGTTGTACCCGTCGGGCGAGAGCTTCTCGGGATCAGCACCGGTGCCGTATTGCCACTCGCGGATGGTCTTGGGCGACAGCGACGGGCGACAGGCTTCGCGATTGGCCGGCGAAGGATCACGCCAAAAGGCCTGCCACGGGTCCCACTGATCACTGAAGCCTTCCAGGTAGGCGTTGCCGTTCTGGCTGATGATGGCCGTCACCTTTTCCGGGTTCGCGGCCGCGAGGCGCAGGCCGGTGGGCGCCCCGTAGTCGAAGATGTACAGCGCGTATCGGGTCAGCCCCAGGGCTTCGGTAAAGCCCTCGACCACTTTGTAGAGGTTGTCGAAGGTGTAATCGAACTGGCCCCGCGGCGGCGCCAGGGTGTTGCCGAAACCGGGCAAATCCGGGGCAATCAGGCGGTATTGGCTGGCCAGCAGCGGCATGAGGTTACGGAACATGTGGCTGGCGGTCGGGAAGCCGTGGAGCAGCAAAAGCACTGGCGCATTCTTCGCGCCGGCTTCGCGGTAGAACACCTCGACGTCGCCGACCTTTTGCGTGTGGAACCTGATCCGGAAGGCATCATCGAACTCGACGCTACTGAGCCGGGCAGAAGGCTGTGCGCTGGCGGGTGCAGCGCTCACGAGTGAAGCAGCCAACGCAGACGCTGCTCCAACCGCAGACGCTTGCAAGATGCCGCGGCGACTGACGCCGGGTTTGCTGTTCGAGGCGTTGGCCGAATCGAAAGTAGTCATTAGGAGACCTGCATGAGTGAGTTCATGCTGAATCCTATTGGCTACTGCAAAGGCCGTGAATCACCAGGAAACTCAACTCACCATTGCGATTTTTGCAATGCTGGTAGAGGTCAGGCTAGCAACGACAGCGATCGCAGCAACTCATGCAATCCTTCCGGCACCAGCACGCCGTCATGACTCAACTCGACGCTGTCCAGCCACACGGCGGTGAATTTTTCACCGTTACTCTCCTGCCCTTCCAGGCTGTTTTGTTCGTAGAGTTCAGGGTCTGCGAATTCGGCGTCATACACCTGAACCACTTCATGGCAGGGGTTACCGAGGTAGGTGAACAGGCTTTCCAGGGTGCCGAGCAGACGAATGTTACGGATGGGAAGATTCAGCTCTTCGCGGATTTCCCGGACGATAGCATCGGCACGTCTTTCTCCGAACTCGATGCCGCCGCCCAGAGGACGAAAAAGCGTTTGCTGCTTTATCGGATCGGGAAACGCATTGACGAGAATCTTGCCTTGGCGATGAAAGACGCAGATGGCGATGTTGCGAATGCGAGGTGGCGACATGGGGTTTCCAGTGTGTGAATGCTGAACTCTAATGTACGACCGGCTTTAGCCGGGAAGACGTCGGGGGTCAACTGCAAATGTGCTGGTGTTCATGCCGGCCTCTTCCCGGCTGAAGCCGGTCCCACTAGAAGCACCGTGCATCCCGGTAGGACTGGCTTTAGCCGGGAAAGCGTCAGGCGTCACGCCGCAAATGTAAGCCCCGTCACGCACCTGGCAACGGACTTGCCACCGGCACTCTGTAATCGGCAACCCGCTCGACATGGTCCAGCACCAGCCAGTGTCCATTGCCCAGTTGCCAGTCAAAAAAGTCCGAGAACTCCCGGTTCACCAGCGCCCGAATGGTTTTCGCCACAAAGCCGTGGCCCACCAGCAGAAGATCCTCGCCCGCAGGCAAGCTGATCAGGGCAATCAGACCGTCTTGAACACGCTTGACCACGTCCGCGATTGACTCTCCTCCCGGCGGTCCGCTGTCCCACTGGCGCGTGATGTTGCGCTGCCACACCTCCGGATGGCGCGCCTGCGATTCGGCTTGGGTCAGGCCCTCAAATAGCCCCACATCCCTCTCGCGAAACGCCGGAATCACCTGCAAGGGCAGGTTCAATCGGTAGTTGAGAATGTCGGCAGTCTGCCGGGCGCGCTGCAAGGGCGAGGTGACGATGCGGCGGATCGAGTCCGGCCATTCCAGACGCAACGCCGCCGCCTGTTCGCGACCGGTCGCAGTCAGGCCGGGATCGAGGGCGCCGAGGTAACGGTGTTCGGCGTTGGCCTGGGTCTGGCCGTGACGTACGACATATAAGCGCATGCAATGTCTCCGGTCGATGGCGGCAGATTCCGATGATGGCCCGCCGCATGGCAGGCCTGCGGGACCGGATCAGAAGCGGTAAGAAACACCCGTGGTCACGTTGATCGGATCACCGACGTAGAAGTTGGCCGAGTCCTGCCCTCGTGCGTCGTAAGCCGTGTTGGACGCTGTTGCATAGCGCTCGTTGGTCAGGTTGCGCATCTGCAGCGCAAGGCGCTCGGCGCGTAACCGGGCGCAGAGGCGATCGACGATTTCATCGGGCTTGCTGAAGCTTAAATCCAACATGAGCGTGAGTGGCCTGTGTGCCTGTGTGCCTGTGTGCCTGTGTGCCTGTGTGCCTGTGACGCGAGCAAGCATGAGTCAGACCACAATTGAACTCAACCTAGATAAATCCAGTTTAATGGGGCTTATGTTCATTTAACGCACATAAGACCCAAGATAATGGATTTATCTGAAACGCATCAGGAAGGTGCGACGGATCGATTGCAGACCTTTTATTACGCCGAACATCATTACGACTGATAGTTACCTTCGCGTCATTCGATTCGTGCAATAACACCCCCGAGAACATTATCCGCCCATCTCAATAACATCGGCGGATTCTCCCATGCTTCAGTCTTTAACTCCTTTGCGCTATCCCCTCGCCGCGTTGACCCTAGTGGTCATCAGCGCGTGCGGCCGGACGCCTGAAGCGACCGTTGCGCCGGCGGCGGCGAAGGTCAACGTGGCCAAGGTGATCGAGCAACCGGTCAACGAGTGGGACGAAGTCACCGCCCGCCTCGAATCGCCGGAAACCGTCCAGGTGCGCCCGCGTGTTTCAGGCCAGATCGATTCGGTGGCTTTCACTGACGGCGAGCTGGTGAAAAAAGGCGACCTGCTGTTCCAGATCGACCCACGCCCGTTCGAAGCGGAAGTGCATCGTCTGGAAGCGCAACTGCAACAGTCCAAGGCCGCTGCCCAGCGCAGCACCAACGAAGCCCAGCGCGGCGAACGCCTGCGCACCAACAATGCGATCTCCGCCGAACTCGCCGATTCGCGCACCACCACCGCCCAGGAATCCAAAGCCGCCGTCGCCGCCATCCAGGCACAGCTTGACCTGGCGCGCCTGAACCTGAGCTTCACCCGCGTCACGGCGCCGATCACCGGCCGGGTCAGCCGTGCGGAAATCACCGCCGGCAACATCGTCACCGCCGACCAGTCGATCCTCACCAGCCTGGTGTCGACCGACAAGGTCTACGCCTACTTCGACGCCGACGAGCGCGTGTTCCTCAAGTACAACCAGCTGGCCCGCGACGGCAAACGCGGCGCGACCACGCCGGTGTACATGGGTCTGTCCAACGAGGCGGAAAACCCGCACCTGGGTCAGATGAACTTCGTCGACAACCAGGTCAACCCGCGCACCGGCACCATCCGTGGCCGCGCCGTGTTCGACAACAGGAAGGGCGAATACACCCCGGGCCTGTACGCACGCCTGAAGCTGGTCGGCAGCGGCACCTACTCGGCGATGCTGATCAAGGACGAAGCGGTCGGCACCGACCTGGGCAAGAAATTCGTGCTGGTGGTCGACAAGGACAACAAGGCGATCTACCGCAGCGTCGAGCTGGGGCCGAAGCTTGAGGGCTTGCGCATCGTGCGCAGCGGCCTGGGCAAGGACGACCGCATCGTCGTCACCGGTCTGCAGCGCGTGCGTCCGGGCTCGCCGGTTGATCCGCAAGACACACCGATGGCCAGCGCCGAAACACTCACCGCACTGCAACAACAACGCCAGGCGCTCGAAGCCAGCAACCAGCCCAAGGCTCAGCCGAAGCTGGACGCCAAGGTGGCTGCTTCCGCCACGCCACGCGGTTAAGGGACACACTCGATGAATTTCTCCAAGTTCTTTATCACGCGACCGATCTTCGCAGCGGTGCTCTCGCTGCTGATCCTGATTGCCGGCGCGATCTCGCTGTTCCAGCTGCCGATCAGTGAATACCCGGAAGTCGTGCCGCCGACCGTCGTAGTGCGCGCCAACTTCCCCGGTGCCAACCCGAAAGTGATCGGCGAAACCGTCGCCGCGCCACTGGAACAGGCGATCACCGGCGTCGAGAACATGCTCTACATGTCCTCCCAGGCCACGGCCGACGGCAAGCTGACCCTGACCATTACCTTCGCGCTGGGGACCAACCTCGACACCGCGCAAGTGCAGGTCCAGAACCGGGTCACCCGGACCGAGCCCAAGCTGCCGGAAGAAGTGACGCGCATCGGTATCACCGTGGACAAGGCCTCGCCTGACCTGACGATGGTGGTCCACTTGACCTCGCCGGATCAGCGCTACGACATGCTGTACCTGTCCAACTACGCGGTCCTCAACATCAAGGACGAGTTGGCGCGCCTGGGCGGTGTCGGCGATGTACAGCTGTTCGGCATGGGCGACTACTCCCTGCGTGTCTGGCTGGATCCGAACAAAACCGCTTCGCGCAACATCACGGCGACCGACGTGGTCAACGCCATTCGCGAGCAGAACCGTCAGGTGGCCGCCGGTCAACTGGGCGCACCGCCCTCCCCGAGCGCCACCAGCTTCCAGATGTCGATCAACACCCAGGGCCGTCTGGTTTCTGAAGAAGAGTTCGAGAACATCATCGTTCGCGCCGGCGACAACGGCGAAATCACCCGGGTCAAAGACATCGCTCGCGTCGAACTGGGTTCCAGTCAATACGCCTTGCGTTCGTTGCTGAACAACCAGCCGGCGGTGGCGATCCCGATCTTCCAGCGCCCAGGCTCCAACGCCATCGACATTTCCAACGAAGTGCGCGGCGAGATGGAACTGCTGAAGAAGAACTTCCCTGAGGGCATGGACTACAGCATCGTCTATGACCCGACGATCTTCGTGCGCGGCTCCATCGAAGCGGTGGTTCACACCCTGTTCGAAGCGCTGATCCTCGTTGTACTGGTGGTGATCCTGTTCCTGCAGACCTGGCGTGCCTCGATCATCCCGCTGGTCGCGGTGCCGGTGTCGCTGATCGGTACCTTTGCCGTCATGCACCTGTTCGGCTTCTCGCTCAATGCGCTGTCGCTGTTCGGGCTGGTACTGGCGATCGGTATCGTCGTAGACGACGCCATCGTGGTGGTGGAGAACGTCGAGCGGAACATCGAGCTCGGGCATCCGCCGATGGAGGCCACACAGATCGCCATGCGTGAAGTGACCGGCCCGATCATCGCCACGGCGCTGGTGCTGTGTGCGGTGTTCATTCCGGCGGCGTTTATCTCCGGGCTGACCGGGCAATTCTATAAACAGTTTGCGTTGACCATCGCCATCTCGACGGTGATCTCGGCCTTCAACTCCCTGACCCTGTCGCCTGCACTGGCTGCCGTGTTGCTGCGCGCTCACGATGCGCCGAAGGATGGCTTCTCACGCTTCCTCGACAAACTGTTCGGCGCCTGGCTGTTCCGGCCGTTCAACCGGTTTTTCGTCAAGGCCAGTAACGGCTATGTGAGCACTGTTGGCCGGGTGATTCGCGTCAGCGGTGTGGCACTGGTGGTGTACGCCGGCCTGATCGTCATGACGTGGCTGGGTTTCTCCACCACGCCGACCGGTTTCGTGCCGGCGCAGGATAAACAGTACCTGGTCGCCTTCGCGCAATTGCCGGACGCCGCAAGCCTGGACCGCACCGAAGACGTGATCAAGCGCATGTCCGACATCGCGCTGAAGCAACCGGGCGTTGAAAGCGCCGTGGCGTTCCCTGGCCTGTCGATCAACGGTTTCACCAACAGCCCGAACTCCGGCATCGTGTTCGTGACGCTCAAACCGTTCGAGGATCGCACGGCAGCCGACCAGTCGGCCGGTGCCATCGCCGGTGCCCTCAACGGCAAATATGCGGGCATTCAGGAAGCCTACATGGCGATCTTCCCGCCGCCGCCGGTACAGGGGCTGGGCACGATCGGCGGTTTCCGTCTGCAGATCGAAGACCGTGGCAACCTGGGTTACGACGAGCTGTACAAAGAGACGATGAATGTCATCGGCAAGAGCCGCAGCGTGCCGGAACTGGCTGCGCTGTTCACCAGCTACACGGTGAACGTGCCTCAGGTCGATGCCGCCATCGACCGCGAAAAAGCCAAGACCCTCGGTGTGCCGATCAGCGACATCTTTGACACCCTGCAGGTCTACCTCGGCTCGCTGTATGCCAACGACTTCAACCGTTTCGGCCGGACCTATCAGGTCAACGTGCAGGCCGAGCAGCAGTTCCGTCAGGATGCTGAACAAATCGGTCAGTTGAAAGTGCGTAACAACCGTGGCGAGATGATCCCGCTGGCGACGCTGCTGAAAGTCACCAACACCTCGGGCCCGGACCGCGTCATGCACTACAACGGCTTCATCACCGCCGAGATCAACGGCGCGGCGGGTCCGGGTTTCAGCTCGGGTCAGGCGCAGGTGGCGATGGAAAAACTGCTCAAGGAAGAACTGCCCAACGGCATGACCTACGAGTGGACCGACCTGACGTACCAACAGATCCTGTCGGGCAACACGGCACTGCTGGTCTTCCCGCTCTGCGTGCTGCTGGCGTTCCTGGTACTGGCTGCGCTGTATGAAAGCTGGAGCCTGCCGCTGGCGGTGATCTTGATCGTACCGATGACCCTGCTGTCGGCCATTGCCGGTGTGATCATTGCCGGGAGCGACAACAACATCTTCACCCAGATCGGCCTGATCGTACTGGTAGGCCTGGCGTGCAAGAACGCCATCCTGATCGTCGAGTTCGCCAAGGATGAGCAAGACAAGGGCAAGACCCCGCTGGAGGCCGTGCTTGAAGCCTGTCGCCTGCGTCTGCGGCCGATCCTGATGACCTCCTTCGCGTTCATCATGGGCGTGGTTCCGCTGGTCCTTTCCAGCGGCGCCGGTGCCGAAATGCGTCATGCCATGGGCGTGGCGGTGTTCTCCGGGATGCTCGGCGTGACCTTCTTCGGTCTGCTGTTGACGCCGGTCTTCTATGTACTGATTCGTAACTACGTTGGACGCAAAGAGGCTCGCAAGGCCGCCAAGGCGCAACGCATCCAGAACAACGCTGCGGAGGCTCATTGATGAAGGCTGCAAAACTTTTCCTGCCGAGCCTGCTGGTGCTGGCGCTGGCGGCCTGCGCCGTCGGCCCGGACTACAAGAAGCCGGAAACCGCGGCGGCCAACATTCAGGCCGCCACTCAGCGGGCCTATGACCGCAGCCACATCGAGACCGTCTGGTGGCAGCAGTTCGACGACCCGACCCTGAACAAACTGGTCGCCGAATCGCTGCAAGGCAACCGCGAGTTGCGCGTCGCCTTCGCCCGTCTGAAAGCGTCCCGTGCGATTCGCGACGACATCAGCAACGACGCCATGCCGGTCGTGACCAGCCGCGCCAGCAGCCAGGTCGGCCGCGCTCAGGTGCCGGGTGAAACCGAGCACCGGGTCAATCAGGAACGTTACGACCTGGGCTTGGACATGGCCTGGGAACTGGACCTGTTCGGCCGCATCCAGCGCGAGCTGGAAGCCAGTGACGCTGATCAACAAGCTGCCGAGGCCAACCTCTATCAGCTGCAGGTAACGATGATCGCCGAACTGGTCGACGCTTACGGTCAGCTGCGTGGCGCTCAACTGCGCGAGAACATCGCCCGGGACAACCTGAAAAACCAGCAGGACTCCCGCAAGGTGACTGCCCAGCTGCGTGACGAAGGCGTGGGCAATGAACTCGACGTGGTGCGTTCCGACGCGCGTCTGGCGGCGGTGGAAGCCACCATTCCGCAGCTTCAGGCCGAACAGGTGCGCGAACGCAACCGCATCGCCACCCTGCTCGGCGAACGTCCGGACGCCATGACCGTGACCCTCGCCCCGGCCAAACTGCCGGCAATTTCCAAGGCCCTGCCGATCGGTGATCCGACCAAGCTGCTGGAAAACCGTCCGGACGTGCGCAGCGCCGAGCGGCAACTGGCGGCGCAGACCGCGCGAATTGGCGTGCAGACCGCTGACCTGTTTCCACGGGTCAGCCTGAGCGGTTTCCTGGGTTTCACGGCCAGCCGTGGTTCGCAGATCGGTTCCGGCGCGGCCCAGGCCTGGGGCCTCGGCCCGAGCATCACTTGGGCAGCGTTTGACCTGGGCAGCGTGAGGGCGCGGATTCGTGGCGCCAACGCCGATGCCGAAGGCGCGCTGGCCAATTACGAGCAACAAGTGCTGTTGGCCCTGGAAGAAACCGAGAACGCCTTCAGCGACTACGACAAGCGTCAGCAGCGTCTGGTGTCCTTGGTGCGGCAGAGTGAAGCCAGTCGTTCGGCGGCCAATCTGGCGAACATCCAGTACCGCGAAGGCACGGCTGACTTCCTCGTCCTGCTGGACGCCGAACGTGAGCGTCTGGCCGCCGAAGACAGCCAGGCCCTGGCTGAAATCGATCTGTACCGCGGCATCGTCGCCATCTACAAAGCCCTTGGCGGTGGCTGGCAGCCGAACGCCTGACGTCACAGGTTGAGCAGCGGGATCGTTCAACCGGCGGCCGTTCTGCAGCCCTGATCTGCCGCCCTGAAACAGCCTCGGACCCGCAAGGTTCGGGGCTTTTTTCTGGACGGAAGAAATGCCGTGAGAACGGCCAGGGGCCGAATCCATCCCCACAGCGTTTGACACTCGGCGGTCTCTCCCCGAAGCTGCTGCACACGCACACACGGAAACCGATATGTCTGAATCGTCTTCCCGGCGCACACCCGCCCAGCTCAAGGCTCGACGTCGCTGGCAGGTGGCAATTGCGCTGGCGCTGTTGCTGCTGATCATCGCCATGGCGATGCTGGTGCGAAACTGGCACGCGCCGCCGGCCGCACCGCAGGTCAATCACAGCTACGCCGAAGCACTGGAGCAGGCCCATGGCGGCAAGCCCGGCGCCGCGCGTGTGCTGTATCAGCAATTCAGTCGCACCGACCTGTCCGATATCCGCCGTGCCGGTCTGCTCGCCGAGCTGGTCAATTACCCGGGGCCCCAGGCGCTGAAAATTCTGCGCGGCGACCTCAAGCGCCCCGCGCCGCTGGTTCAGCAGGCGGCCATCCAGACGGTGTCGGCCATGCTGCCGGAGGAACAACGCAGCACGCTGATCGGCCCGCTGCTGGACGATGCCGACGATGAGGTGCGCTTCAGTGCGGTGCGCGCCTTGCTGCCGTTGGGCCCGGATGAATTGGGCCTGTATTACGGCGCGTTGCAGGAGGCGGCTCAACAGTATGAGCAGGCACTGAGCGCCCAGCCGCCGAGCGGGCAACGTCAGCTGGCGCTCGCGCAGCTCTACCTCAACAACGGCACCCCGCAAAAGGCGATCGATGCTTTGGAACTGGCCGCAAAACTGGAACCGGACAGCCTCGAGACCGGGCTGGCGCTGGTGCAGGTGCTCGACCGCCAGGGCCAGGCCGATCGTTCGCGCCAGTTGCTCGCCCAGTGGCTGGAGAAACAGCCCCAGTCGTCCCTGGCGCAACACGCACTCGGCCAATGGCTGCTGCGTCATAAACAAAATGAATACGCCCTGCTCCCGCTGACCCGAGCCATTGAGCTGGAACCGGACAACACCGGTTACCGTTACGACCTCGCCGTCGCGCTTCACGATCTGGATCAACTCGAAGCCGCGCAGCGTCAGCTGGAGGACATTCTTCAGCGCGCACCCGCCGACCGTCGCGCGAGGATTCTGCTGATTCGCTATTGGACCGAGGCCGGCCAGCTGCAAAAAGTACAAGTGCTGCTGGCTGAACTGGAGCAGCTCAACGCCGACGATCCGGCCCTGCAGCAGGGGCTCTAGGGCACTGCCTACACGGCTCGAACAAGCTGGAATGCGCCTGCCTTCCTTTCCAGGAAACGATTCATCGTGATGAGTGCGCCGCGCCGGCTGGATAGGGTTAACCTTGCCCTGGTCCGCACGTCTGGGGCTTCAAGCGACAAAAACGTGCTTGCAGCAGCGTGCACTACTCAGAAGAGCCTACTCATGGCAGTGCCACATTCAGCGCCGATCATCGTTTTCGATGTCAATGAAACCCTGCTCGATATCACCACCCTTGAGCCGCTGTTCGAGCGTGTGTTTGGTGAACGAACCATGTTGCGCGAGTGGTTCGCCAACCTGATCCTGTACTCGCAGACGATGACACTGTGCGGCCGTTACACCCCGTTTGGCACACTGGCCGTGGGCACGTTGCGCATGGTGGCGTCTAACAATCATGTCGCCCTTGCCGACAGCGATATTGACGAACTGCAGGCACGGATGAGCAACATGCCTGCACACGCTGACGTGCTGCCGGCACTTAACCGCTTGCGTGACGCCGGTTTTCGGCTGGTGACGCTGAGCAACTCGGCCAGCGGTGCATCCCCTTCGCCCCTAGAGCGCGCCGGGCTGGCGACATTCTTCGAGCGCAGTTTCAGCGTTGAGGCGGTTGGAAAATTCAAGCCTGCACCGGAAACCTACCAGAGTGTTTCCCAGGCGCTGAATGTCGGACTGGCAGACTTGCTTCTGGTGGCGTGTCATCAGTGGGATACGGCAGGCGCACAGGCGGCAGGGTGCTTTGGTGCCCTGCTGACCCGGCCGTACAACGCGCCGTTACTGATAGACGAAATGCCCGTGCCAGACCTGATGGCCCCCGAGCTGGGCGCACTGGCCGAGCAGATCATTCAACGCTGGAGCGGACGGGCGTAGCCTGAGGCGTCGATGGCAATCCAACTGCATCGTGCACTCTGACGCGCATGAGAGGAGTCACCGGCAGGCAACGCAAAGAGGGTCCGGGGTGATTGCGGCGTACGCAAACGGCTGTATGCCTTCGCCCTTGGGACGGGTTAGTTTCCATTAGCGCCAAAGTATAAGAAATGACTTACAACGGTTTGCGACTATTATTGTTTTTTTGTCAGACGGGCATATCGTCGCCGGGATCTTTCACTTAACAATTAGTCATCCCCTATTTTACAACGCGTAAAAAACGTGCATTATTTACTCGCGCCGCAACTGAACTACCCCGTATTGATACCAACCTTCATCCTCAAGAAGTTAGTGTCGACGGCTGATCCTGATGTCAAGGACACGGTAGAAAGTGGTGAAACCAACAGCAGCAGACCCAGATGCGCGTCCTTGTTACTCGCATTGTTGCTTGCATTGAGCTGACAACAGCCATTAATTGCCGGAGTATTATTTTGTCCAGACTTGCCGAATTTCGCGCAGCAGAAAAAGCCCTTCAGGAGCAGCTGGCCCAGCTGGAGTATCTGAAGAACGACGCCGGACTGAAGAAGGAAATCGAGTTCGAGCAGCAGCTGCAAGCCCTGATGAGCACGTATGACAAGACCTTGCGCGACATCATCGCGATCCTCGACCCTCACACCGGCGCTTCCACCCTCGCGCCAACGGCCCCGAAACGCCGCCGCCCGCGTGTCGTCAAAGTCTATCAAAACCCGCACACCGGTGAAGTCATCGAGACCAAAGGCGGCAACCATCGCGGTTTGAAGAACTGGAAAATACAATACGGTGCCGAAACCGTTGATTCCTGGTTGCGCGGCCGCTAGTCCTGTATCCCTTGCAGTATCGAGAAGAAGCTCTGCTCGCAGGGCTTCTCTGAAAGTGTAGGGATATCGCAGTGAAACAAGTGCTGGATACGCGATGATTGCCAGCGAAGTCTGACGCAGTTTAGATAATGAGTGCTGGTGTAGCCCCAGCGTTGAATATTCAACCTGACAATTAGCTGAACAGATTCGTATTAGTGTGATATATCGCTTTCAATAGGCGGCAGGCTTATAGCATGCTCAATTGCCGAAGGTTTCCCGCTTGTTAATTCCATTAAGTATCGCCATCGTGCGCCGCGAAGCTGGCTATGAGCCTTCATGCATCAACAGATAAATTTATCCGCTGCGGCAGGACGGCTCGCAAGCTTCACATTTTTTTCACACCGGCTTGTACAGGATGGAGGCTACTAAAGGATTAGTGCCCCAATGCCCGCTTCGGCGGGCTTCTTTATGCCCGCGATTTGTGTGATCCGCGCCTCGACCTACGGCGCCGACCCCAGGCGCAGGCCATTCCTGATCTGCAACACTTCATCTTTATGGGCCGCGTAGCCTTCTGCCGAGCCGGCGTATGACAACGACCACGCCAGTTCCGGACTGGCCGCCGCCACCAGCGTCTGGGTCATGACGTGATTGCCGTTCTGGGTAATCGTGCATGTGGTCTCCATGGCGGGGATGTTGCTCAGCGTGCTGTCCTTCATGTGCGTGCAGACGCTTTGAAAGCCACCGCGCGCAAAATTGACCTGCACCGCCTTGCGCATTTCCAGCAGTACGCTCTGCACGTTGACCGAGTGACCGGGCTGCAGCTGCGTCTGGGTCAGCTCGACCACCATGGCCGGATCACCGTTCTGATCGTTTTTAACCGCACGCTGTCGTATCTGCACGGCGGGCTGCCCTTCGCTCGCCGGCGGCTGGGGCAGCGCTTCCACTTCCCAGCCTTCGGGCCAGATGATCATGGCGTCCGCCGATGACGCGACGCCCGGAATCATCAGCACGAAACAGAAAGCAACGCGGGCGCATGAGCGCAATGAGAGATGCATGGGCGGTACCTGAAGGTCGAGCCGCGAAGTGTGAGCCGGTCATCCATCGCCCACAAGTCGAAAGCCGCGCTTTATGCGCCTTCGGTTTGGCGCGTCGGCCATGAGCCCGTATCATTACGCAACTTTTTAGCGTTAACCCGGAGACAACCATGAGTCTGCACGACCTGAACACCTTCCCCGGCGTCACGGCCACCCCGGACGCCTCGACCGCACAATTCGTGTTCAACCACACCATGTTGCGCGTCAAGGACGCCACCGCTTCTCTGGATTTCTACACCCGCGTGCTGGGTTTCAGCCTGGTGGAAAAGCGCGACTTCCCGGAAGCGGAATTCAGCCTTTACTTCCTGGCGCTGGTGGATAAAGCGCAGATTCCGCAGGACGATGCTGCGCGCAACGTCTGGATGAAAGGCATCCCCGGCGTGCTCGAACTGACCCACAACCACGGCACCGAAAAAGACCCTGCGTTTTCCTACCACAACGGCAACACCGACCCGCGCGGCTTCGGCCACATCTGCATCTCGGTGCCAGACGTGAAGGCTGCCTGCGCGCGCTTCGAAGAACTGGGCGTGGACTTCCAGAAACGCCTGACCGACGGCCGCATGAAAAGCCTGGCCTTCATCAAGGACCCGGACGGTTACTGGGTCGAAATCATCCAGCCAACGCCGGTATCGGGCGAGTAATCGCGCATCGCGAGTCGGACGGGCGTTAGCCAGGAATAAGCCTATTCGTGAGCAAGCTCACTCCCACACGCTCTTCAGCGTGGCCGGGATCACGGGTCGACGATGAACAGGTGGGCGAGCTTGCTCGCGAAGGCAGCGTCTCTGCCGCTGAAGTTGCAGAGGATGTAATTGCCTCTTCCCGACTGAAGCCGGTCCCACTAAAAGCAGGGCGTGCATCCAGCGATGACCTTGACCGTAGGAACGGCTTCAGC
This sequence comes from Pseudomonas sp. W2-17, assembly GCF_041060445.1. Classification (NCBI taxonomy): domain Bacteria; kingdom Pseudomonadati; phylum Pseudomonadota; class Gammaproteobacteria; order Pseudomonadales; family Pseudomonadaceae; genus Pseudomonas; species Pseudomonas sp. W2-17. Next base: position 69,610 of record NZ_JAUFNS010000006.1, read on the forward strand.
CGGGAAGGCGTCAGCCGTCACGCCGCTTCTATCACCTGATCCGCATCAGTCAGATCCGCATAAACCTGCGCGTTCGACGGTTCAGGGGTGAATGTCAGCGCGATGTTCTCGCACTGTTGTTTGAGCTGCTGCAACTTAAGCGGCCGGCTCAGGAAGTAGCCCTGGGCCTCTTCGCAGCCGAAATCCCGCACCAGGCTCATGCAACGGAACGTCTCGACGCCTTCCGCCACGGTGCGATAGCCCAACTCGCCGGCCAGGTGCAGCACGGATCGAGCGATGATGCGGTTGCGCGGGTTGCTCTCAAGATCGGTGACCAGGGATTTGTCCAGCTTGAGGATGTTGGCCGGGATCTCATGCAGGTAGGCGAAGTTGCTGTAGCCTGCGCCGAAATCATCGATGGCCACGTCGACGCCGAGCTCGCGAATGCGGGTCAGTTGGGCAATGACGCGTTTGTCGGCGCGGATCCACTCGCCTTCGGTGATCTCGACTTCCAGCCGTGAGGGATGGACGCCGTGTTGGTCGCAGGCGCTCTGCAGCGTCAGCGCGATGTCCATGTCGGCGAAGTCCAGCGGCGACAGATTAAGAGACAGGCGCACCTCTTCGTCGATCCAGCCGCTAAGGTCGGCCAGCGCGCGGTCGATCACCCAGCGCGTCACCGTACTGATCCTACCAGCGCTCTCGACCAACGGAATGAATTCGCTTGGCCAGATCTTGCCCAGCATCGGATGGGTCCAGCGAATCAACGCCTCGACGCTGAGCAGGCGGCCATCCTGCAGGCTGAAGCGTGGCTGATACTCCAGATAGATGTCGCCACTGACCAACGACTCGGCGAGTTCGCTGAGCAGGGTCAAGGCGCGACGCTGGGCGCAATCCTCGGCTTCGTCATAGGCCGCCCACGGCACCTGTCGATAAAACGCCCTCCCCGCCGCGTGGGTCGCTTTGCCCATGAGCGCAGCGGCGGAGTTCTGACCGTCGTCACAGCATGCCAGTCCCACGGCAACCTGCTGGTGAGTGAAAGGCTCGGTAATCAGCACCAACAGCATGCGAACCAGGTCGTCGCGTCGAGAACGGTCACAGCTCATCTGCAGGCAAAAATCCTGGTCGCTGATGTGATAAAGCTCGGCGATGCCATCCAGACGGCGACGCAGGCAGTCCGCCATGTCGCGGCGCGTCTGCTGCGCATCCAGGTTGCTGCTCACGCTGACATCCGCAGCGCTCGCCAATGGTTGGGTGCGGATCACCACCAGCAGCCGCACCTGGCTTTCGGTCACTGCAAGGCCCTGAGTATCCAGCAGGAACTGCTGCAAATTGGGCAGACGGCTGATCGGGTGGCGGTAGCGCATCGCCTGGCATTGTTCGACCTGCCCCATGACCAGTTGCGCGAAATCTTCGAGGACCGCCACTTCGTCGGGTTGCAGCGTGCGGGGGACGGTGTCGATCAGGCAAAAACTGCCGAGCACATCGCCGTGCTGATTGCACAACGGCGCCCCGGCGTAGAAACGGATGCCATCAGGCCGGGTGACCAGCACGTTGTCGGCGAACCGCGGATCCAGGCGGGCATCATTGACCACCATGACGTCGGAATTCTGAATGGTGTAGCGACAGAACGACTGCTCGATGGGCGTCTGACTCGCGTCGAAACCCACCCGACCGGGAAACCACTGACGGTCTTCTTCCACCAGCGAGACCAGCACCGTCGGCACGCGAAAGTGCGCAGCAGCAAGGCGACACAGGCGGTCGAAATCCTCACTGTGGGCGGTTTCCAGCCATTGCAACGCGTGAACCGCGGACAGGCGCTTCTGCTCAGTTTCCAGCGAACAGTTCATGGCATGCGGCCTCGGTTTTAAAAATACAGGTTAAATGATATCTCATGGCCACCACTCCTCGCACGGTGTCATGACGGAAGGTCGTGACCGCGATAAAGGATAAATACAGACTTCGGGCGAGTTGAGAAAAGTGATATCACAAAGACATCAGTTAATCGGTTCAGTTCCAAAGCTATACAGAAATATATTTTTGTACAAGTTTTAATAAAGTTAATAGGATCGACGCCGACAGATGGATCAGAACGACGCGCAGCCAGCCACCACGCTTCCTGCAAGAACGTCGTCAACGCCACTGAATCCCGAGAAAAAGGACCGTTCTCACCGACTACAACCCAAGCGCCCCGCTCCGGGGCTTTGAGAACAGTATGAACATTCTTGCCCCTGCCGTTTACTTGACCAACCGCCTGCGCTTTCCCGCCAAATTCGCGGTGCTGGCCATCATTGTGCTTTTGCCGCTGGCCCTGCTCGGCGCGCGCCTGCTGCATCAACTCACTACCAGCATCGATAACATCCATTCCGAACAAGTCGGCCAGCGCTATCTGATGGACGTCACCCCGGTACTGCGCCTGTCGATGCTGCAACGAGCATTGACCAACCGCCTGCTCAGCGGTGATCAGACAGCCCAACCTGACCTCGCCGCCAACCAGGCCAAACTGCTGGATGCGTACTCCAAACTGGAAACTACCGACCGCCAGCTCGGTGCGGGGCTCGAAACCGGAGATCGCGTACAACGCTTGCGCTCCGGGGCCGAAGGGTTGATCAGCCAGACCAAAACCGGGGCCGATCAGGCGACCCTGTTTGACGCCTGGAGCGATCAGATGACTCAAACGCTGAATTTCATCTATTTCATCTCCGCCACCTCCGGAATGGTCCTCGACGAAGACTACGCCTCGCTGTTCCTGATCGATCAAAGCACCCTGCGCCTGCCGCGCCAGATCAACGTGGTCGGACAGTTGCGCGGCCTGGCAAGCGGCCTGCATGAAGGCCAGCCGCTGACCGACGCCACCCGTGGGACGATCAAGTCGCTGCTCAAGCAAGAAACCCAGATTCGCCAGGAGTTGCTGCAGAGCCTTACCCTGTTGCGCCGTCAGCAACCGGCCCTTGCCGACCGCATCCAGACCCCCGTCAGCAGCGGGCTTTCAAGCCTGGACAGCTTTCGCAGTGACCTGGAAACCCTGATCGGCTCACCGCAAAACACCATCGCCGGCATGCAGGGGCTGCCGGCCAAAGGCAACGCTGTGGTCGCCGAGCTCTACAAGGCGCAGGACGCCTTGCAAGCCGCGCTGTCCGCCGTGCTGGAGCAACGGGTCAAGGACAAGTCGGCCGAACGCGCCGCCATGCTGGCCATGTTCGCCATTGCCGGCCTGCTGTTGATCTATGCCTTCAGCGGGATCTACAGCGCCATGCGTCGGGCCATGGAAGACATGTTGAGCGCCACCCGCCGCATCGCCCAGGGCGATCTCACCGCACGGGTCAACGTCGCCGGCAAAGACGAAATGGCCGACATCGGCACCGGTTTGAACCACATGGTCCAGGCCTTTGGTGAATCCCTCGCTCAGGTCGAGCGCAGTTCGAGTTCGGTGTCCGACGCAGCAACTCGCCTGAGTGCCTCCATCGACCGCGCCAAAGTGTCGATGAACGCCCAGCAGGGCGAAACCGAACAGGTCGCCACCGCCATCAACGAAATGACCGCCAGTGTCGCCGACGTCGCCCAGAACACCGAAGGCGCGGCGCGTGCGGCGGAACAGGCCAGTCAGGCGTCCGGCAAAGGCCTGGGCGTGATGCAGCAGACCCGCCAGACCATCGAAGCACTGGCCGGCGAAGTCGACCTCAGCGCGCAAAAGGTCGCGGCGCTGGCGCTGCACAGTCAGGAAATCGGCGGGGTCATTGAAGTGATCCGCAACATCGCCGACCAGACCAACCTGCTCGCCCTTAATGCCGCCATCGAAGCCGCCCGCGCTGGCGAGCAAGGTCGTGGCTTCGCCGTGGTCGCGGATGAAGTCAGAACCCTGGCTTCCCGCACGCAAAACTCCACCGCCGAAATCCAGCGGATCATCCAGCAATTGCAACTGGCGACCAGCGCTGCCGTGGAGCAGATGAAAGCGGGCAAGGACCGGGCGCAGGATTGCCTGACCTCGGCCGATCAGACGTCCTCGAGCCTGAACGCGATCAACGAAGGCGTGGAATCGATCGTTGGCATGAACACCCAGATTGCCAGCGCTGCCGTTCAGCAGCACGCCGTGTCCGAGGACATCAACCGCAACGTCACCGAGATCCGCAATGGCACCTTCGTGTTGATGGAGGGCATCGAGGACAACGCGGTCACGGCGGACGAACTGTCGTTGCTGGCCGGCGAACTGCGCACCGTGGTCGGCCGCTTCAAACTCTGAGGACCGGGCGCGCGGTGTCAAACGCCGCGCGACCTGCCCGTTTATCGCTCAAGGCACCTGGGCCCCCGCCACCGCCACGTACACCGAGTACAACGACGTGTTCGCGGCGATGAACAGGCGGTTACGGCGCGGCCCGCCGAAGGTCAGGTTGGCGACCTTCTCCGGCAGGCGGATCTTGCCCAGCAGGGTGCCATCGGCGGCGAAGCACTGAACGCCGTCGCCGGCACTGGTCCAGACATTGCCCTGCACATCCACGCGCATGCCGTCCGGCACGCCCGGTTCGATCACCGCGAATACCCGCGACTGCCCCAGCTCACGACCATTGATGACCTCGAACGCGCGGATGTGGTGGGGGCCGTCCGGATCGTGGGAGCGACCGGAATCGGCGATGTACAACGTCTGCCCGTCCGGGGAGAACGCCAAGCCGTTGGGCTGCACGAAGTCGTTGGCCATGCAGGCGATCTCGCCGCTGTCCGGGTCGATGCGATAGACGTGGCGGCCCGGCTGCTCTTCTTCGGCCTGATAGCCCTCGTAATCGGTGAGGATGCCGTAGCTCGGATCGGTGAACCACACGGCGCCGTCGCGGTGCACCACCACATCATTCGGCGAGTTCAGGCGTTTGCCTTCAAAGCGCTGGGCCAGCACAGTGATCGACCCGTCCGGTTCGGTGCGGGTGACGCTGCGCGTGCCGTGCTCGCAGGTGATCAGACGGCCCAGCAGGTCGCGGGTGTTGCCGTTGGCGAAATTCGACGGGGTGCGGAACGTCGACACGCCCTGCTCGGGCGTCCAGCGCAACATGCGCTGGTTGGGGATGTCGCTCCACAACAGATACCCGCCGTCGTTGAACCACACCGGCCCTTCGGCCCAGCGGCATTGGTCATACAGACGCTCGAGCTGGGTGTTGGGCAGGATCAGGCGATGGAAACGCTTGTCATGGCATTCGTAGAGGTCGTCGGACACAGGTTCGATCCTTAATTCAGGCGCGGGCATTTTTGCGGCCGCTGACAGCGGTAATCACCGCGATGATGATCAGGCCGGTGAGGATCAGCCGCACCCCGGCACTGGCGCCGAAGGTGTTGAGCATGCTCACCAGCAGGTAAAGGAACAGCGACGCGCCCCAGATGCCTGGCACGTTGGAAAACCCGCCGGCCACCGAGGTGCCGCCGATCACCACGACGGCGATGGAGGCCAGCAGGTATTCCTCGCCCATGCCCAGCGACGCACCGCCGGAAAACCCGGCCAGGGTCAAGCCGCAGAGGCTGCCGAATACCGCACAGAGCACGTAGGTGGCGAAGCGCATGCGGCCAACCCGAATACCGGCCAGTTCGGCGGCGCGGGCGTTTTGTCCGATGGCCAGCACCGAGCGACCGTAGCGGGTGCGGGTCAGCACGTAACCCATGAGCACCGCCACGGCGATCACCACGATGGCCAGATACGGCACGCCGAACACGCGGCCGGTGGCGAAGGTGTAGAAACTGTCCGGCGGCGGCACCCGCACGCTGCGGCCATAGGCAATGGCGAGGGATTGCAGGATGAAGCTGGCCGACAGGGTCGCGATGATCGGCGGAATGCGCAGCAGGCGGATCAGCGCGAAATTGCCACAGCCCACCAGCACACCGATGCCCAGCACGCCGATCACGCCCAGCCAGATGTTCGCGTCCTGGCCGTCCATGAGCTTCATGCCCAGCGCGCCGCTGAGGGCGATGTTGGCCGGGATCGACAGGTCGATGTTTCCCGGTCCCGTGCTGATGACGAACATCTGGCCGATGCCGACGATCGCGAAGAAGGTCGAGAACGCCAGCGCGCCAGACAGTAAAGCGCCTGCGCCCTGCCCGCCGGTGAACACCAGGGTCGCCACCCAGATCAATAAGGCGGCGAGGAATGACCACAGCCATGGCTTGCCGCGCAGCGCTGCAACAGTTGAAGTGCTCATAGCGGGCGTACCTCCAGACGATTGACCGCCGCACGCAGCGCCAGCACGAAAATCAGAATCGCGCCCTGGGCGCCGATCTGCCAGTCAGGCGAGATGCGGATGAACGACAGCAGCGAACCGGCCAGCACCAGAGTCAGCGCGCCGAGCACCGCGCCCATGGGCGACACCCGCCCGCCGACGAATTCGCCGCCGCCGAGAATCACCCCGGCGATGGACAACAGGGTGTAGCGCAGGGCGACGTTGGCGTCGGCCGAGGTGGTCAGCCCCACCAGAAACAGCCCCGACAACACGCCGAAGCCCCCGGCCATGGCGTACATCGCCACCTTGATACGCAGCAGTGACCAACCGGCCTTGGCGATCGCCAGCGGATTGCCGCCGGCGCCGCGCAACACCACGCCGACGGTGGAGCGCATCAGGAAAAAGTGCATCGCCAGCCCGAGCACGATGCAGACGATGATCGCCAGCGGAATCAGCGGCGGCTTGATTCGCACCAGGGTTTGCAGCCACTGCGGCGCCGTCCCGCCGGGCGACGGCAACAGCAGAATCGCGCCGCCGACCCAGATGAACGACATGCCCAGGGTGACGACAATCGACGGCAGGTTGCGGCTGTGGATCAACGCGCCGAGCAGCGCATACACACCCACGCACCCGGCCAGCGCCAGCCAGCCGAGGAACGGGTGTTGATCGAGCAGCGTCACGGCCACGCAGGCGACGAAGCTGATGAAACTGCCCATGGACAGATCGAGGTCGTTGACGCTGATGATCAGCATCTGCGCGATGGTTGCCAGGGCAATCGGCACCGCCAGGTTGAGCATCAGGTTCAGGCCCATGTAGCTCATGGCCCGGGGTTGCATGATGAAAATGGTCGCCAGCAAGACCACCAGCGACACCGCCGGCAAGGCGGCGCGGAGCATGCGGGCACGGCGCGCGGCGTTGTTGCGCGTGGCGACGGGTGCGCGGGCAACGGAATTCAACGGGGCATTCATGGGGTTTCCTCGGCGAAAGAGCTGCGCAAGATGCGCTCCTCGCTCAATTCACTGCGCGGCATATCGAGCACGGCCTGGCCGTCGCGGAAGACATACACGTGATCGCAATAGGTCAGCTCTTCAAGCTCGGTGGTGTACCAGATGAACGTGCGGCCACGGGCGGCCTCCTCCATCAGAATCGAATACACCTCGCGCTTGGTGCCGACGTCGACGCCGCGCATGGGGTCGTCCATCAGGATGATCTGGCTGTCGGACGCCAGGGCCCGGGCAAACAAGGCTTTTTGCTGGTTGCCGCCGGACAGCGAGAGGATCGGATTGCCCATGTCCGGGGTGCGAATGCTCATGCGCTTCATCCAGTCGTCGGCCATGGCCTGTTCAGCGTCCGGGTTCAGCAAGAGGCCGCGCTTGAGCTGGTTGAGGGAGCCGATGGTGATGTTCTCGGCGATGGACCACAGCGCAAACACGCCATCGGTCTGGCGGTCGCCGGCGACGAAACTGGCGCCGGTGCCGCGCTTGATGCAGTCGCGCAGCACTTGGGTCAGCAACTGGCTCTGGCCGTGCCCGGCCAGCCCGGACAGCCCGACGATCTCCCCGGCAAACGCCTGCACCGAGCGCTCATCGGTTTGTCGCGCGGGGCGCTGTTGCACCCGCGGGCTGCCCTGCTCACGTCGGGAGGCGAAGTCCTGTGTCGCCTGCGCTTGTTCGCGTGCCGTGCCGCCCATGACTTCCACCAGCGAATCGTGGGTGAAGGCTTGCGCTGCTCGGGTTTCAACGATTCTGCCGTCACGCATCACCGCGATGCGGTCACAGGTGCCGAGCATTTCGCCGAGGATGTGGCTGATCAGCACGATGCTGCCGCCGCCCTCGACGAATCGCCGCACGTGGCGCAACAGCTGCTCGGCCACCCGCGCGTCGAGGGATGAAGTGGGTTCGTCGAGGATGATTAGATCAAGGCGCTCATCGACGTTGATGAACGCCCGGGCGATCTCCACCATCTGCCGCTTGCCGATGGACAGGTCAGCCACAATGTCATCGGCCTGAATGCCGTGGCCGGGGAAAATCTGCTCCAGCATCGCTTCGATCAACGCACCGGCCCGACGCCGCCAGCCGAAGCCGCGCAGGGCCGGTGACATCAGCCGGGTGTTCTCTGCCACGTTGAGGTTTGGGCACAGCGACAGCTCCTGAAACACGCAGCGAATGCCGTGCTGCCGCGCCACTTGCACCGAATAGCCTTCGCGCAGGTCGCGGCCTTCGATCAGCATCTGCCCGCAATCGGCAGCCAGGGTGCCGGCGAGCACTTGCATCAGGGTCGATTTGCCCGCGCCGTTATGGCCGATCAGGCCAAGGCATTCGCCGGCGCGCACGCTCAGGTCGACGTCACACAGGGCACGCACGGCGCCGAACGATTTGCCGGCGCCGGCGAAGGTCACCCGCACAGGTCCATTTGCGTTCATGGTCAGAATTCCTTGGCGGGCCGCAGGCAACGCGGCCCGCGGTGCTCAAATGGAAAAGCTCACAGGGAAGCGGCGGGCTTGAGCTTGGCGACGTCGTCGACGCTGTAGGTCTCGCTGACGATCCCGCCCTTGGGCAGGTCCTTCAGGCTGGCGTCGAGGGTCTGCTGGGTGACAGTGACCGCTGGCGACAACAGGTCATGGGGCATTTTTTTGCCGTCGAGCAACTGCTGCGCGACATAGAACGCCAGGCTGGAAATGCTCGGTCCGCTGCTGATCGAGAAGCTCTGATAGCCCTGGGCGTCGCTTTGCTTTTTCCACCAGCTCAGCTCTTCTTCGCGGTTGCCGAAGATGATCGCCGGCAACGGACGGCCTGCCGCGACGAAGGCCTGGGCAATGCCGACGCCTTCACCGCCCTGGGTCACCACGGCGTCGACTTTCGGCAAGCTGGGCAGCACGCCGGAAACGGCTTTCTGCGCCACGGTCGGTGACCAGTTGCCGTTCACTTCTCCGATCACTTTCAGGTTCGGGTGTTTCTGCGCGCCGGCAGTGATGCCGGAGTGAATGCGCTCGTCCACTGACACGCCGGCCAGGCCGCGCACTTCCAGGACGTTGCCGCCCTGGGGGAAGCGCTCGGACAGGTAATCCATCTGCTCGATGCCGGTCTGTTTGAAGTCCATGGAGATGCGGTACGCGCACGGCTCGGAGACGGTACCGTCGAAGGAGACGACGATGATGCCGGCGTCGCAGGCCTGTTTCACCGCGCCGTTGAGCGCGGTCGGCGACGAGGCATTGATGACGATGGCGTCATAGCCCTGCAGGATCAGGTTCTGGATCTGTGCGGCTTGCTCGGTGGCCTGGTTTTCCGCCGTGGTGAAACTGTCAGCCGACGCGATCAGGCCATCCTTGACGGCTTTGTCGGTGGTCTGCTGCCAGCTGGCGAGCATCAGTTGGCGCCAGGAGTTGCCGGCGTAATTGTTGGAGAGCGCGATCTTCTTGTCGGCAGTATCGGCGTGGGCAGCGACGGGCAGAGCCATCAGGGGCGCCACGGCCAGTGCGGCACAGAGCAATGAACGGCGTAGCGGATGACGACGACTTTTCATAGTTGAACCCTTGTTATTTTTATGGGGGCTGCAGGGTGGCCGACGGCGTCGGTCGCACCTTATTACGAACAGTACGCGGCGAGTCTGCACTGGCCGGTGCGGAGCGTCAGTGGTCAATCGTGCAGACCTGATGCGGGATCCCGCAAGCGACCTGCAGGATCCTGCGTTCTTTTTAGCGCACAGGGGCCATAATGACCGGGCTGCCTCCTGCTCACTGAAAAAAGTGATCATTTGCAAAAAGCGTTCGATCCAGACAATAAAAACAGGTTGAAGCCCATGGCACAGCGACCGCACACCCTTGCCGAAGACGTGCTGCATCATTTTCTCGGTATTTCCCGCGCCCTCGCCGGCCAGCTGGATTTCCAGTCGATGATCGACGCCGTCTCCCGGGAAATCAGCCCGATCCTGCCCCACGACCACCTCGACGTGTGCCTGTTTATCCTCGACGGCCGCGAACACATCACCTATGAAAGCGGCGTGCACACGCTGTGGGGCGATGTCGCTCAACCGATGCCGGTGCACACCAGCCCCATTCGAGCGGTGCTGTTGGGCGAGCAGGCGTTTCTGCTGACCCACGACGCCATGAACGACGCACGTTTCGCCTTCCCCGGCGCCGTCAACCACCCGATTTTCGACGCCCGCCTGCGCAGTCGCCTGCACGTGCCCTTGCGCGCCCGGGGTGAAATCATCGGTGCGCTGAGCTGCTCGAAACACACCGAGCATTTCTACACCCTGGATGACGTGCGCCACACCCAGCACGTCGCCGATCTGCTGGCCTCGTACGTGTACGCCCTGCGCCAGACCGAACAGGCCAAACAACTGGCCATCGCCGAAGCCCAAGTGCGTGCCCGAGAAGAAGGGCTGCGCCAGGGCGCGCTGCGCCTGACCGAGGAACTGGAGCGTGAGCGGCAACGGGTCGGCATGGACTTGCACGACCAGACCCTCGCCGACATGACCCGCCTGCACCGGCGCATCGCCCGCCTGCAAACCCTGCCCAGCGTGCCGGGCGAGGACTTGCGCGGCATCGTCTGCTCGCTCAAGGACAGCATGCAGGAGCTGCGGCAGCTCATAGATGCGGTCAAGCCGACGGTGCTGCAGTTGTTCGGTTTCGAAGAAGGCGTTGAAGACCTGTTGCGGCGCAGCGTGCGCGACAGCGGCCTGAGCATTGAAACGCGTCTGCAGGACAGCACCGACGGCATGGGCGATCGCTTGCCGGAGTCGGTGAAAGTCGCGGTGTTCCGCATCATTCAGGAAGCGGTGAACAATGCGATCAAGCACGCCATGCCGGACAGCATCGTCATCCACATCAGTCACACAGGCGGCCTGTTGCAGCTGACCATCGACGACGACGGCATTGGGCTCGACGTCAGCCACCGGCTCAACAGCGGCGGCATTCAGAACATGCAGGTGCGCGCGCAACTGATGGCGGCGCAGTTGTATATCGAGCGCGGGCCCCACAAGCGCGGCACCCGGGTCCGGGTGTGCCTGCCGCTGGCGGATCTGCCGCTTGTCGTCGAGCCTGCGCCGTCCGTTGGAACGGAGGCGCCATGCACGTCCTGTTGATCGAAGACGACCCGGTGCACCGGGCGTTCCTGCGCGAAGTCATCGAAGTGGCCCTGCCGGAATGCACGCGCTTACTCGAGGCCGAAGACGGCCAGATCGGCGAGCGATTATTCAGCGAGAGCCCGGTGGATGCGGTGGTGATGGACCTGCAGATGCCGTGCCGCACCGGCGTCGAGGCGGCGAAAACGATCTGGCGGCTGCAGCCGGACACGTCGATTCTGTTCTGGTCGAATTACTCCGACGAGGCCTACGTGCGGGGCATCGCGCGGATCGTGCCCCAGGGGGCGGCCTACGGTTACATCCTCAAGACCGCCTCGGAAGAGCGCTTGCGCCTGGCGTTGCGGGGGCTGTTCATCGAGCAGCAGTGCGTGATCGACCGCGAGATTCGCGGCGTGCAGCTCAAAGCCCACGATCAGTTGTCCGGGCTGAGTGACGGCGAATACGAAGTGCTGCAGGACATCGCCTTGGGCCTCACCGACCGCACCATCGCCACCCGGCGCAACCTGTCGTTGCGCAGCGTGCAGAACCGGCTGCAGCAACTTTACGAAAAGCTCGGCGTTTACCAGCCCGACGCGGCCGGCGAACGCAGCACCGCCTTCAACCTCCGCGCCCGCGCCGTCAACGTCGCCCTGCTACGCCGCCTGCTCAACCGTACTGCGCTGGAACAGGCCGAAGCCGAACTGCAACTGTGGCTGAAAAACCCGGCGCGGCATCGGTTTGGAGGGGACTGAGGGAAGATCAAGAGCGTCTGCCTGAGGGCAGACTGTTTCGCCTTCGGCGACTTACTTTTGAAAAGCACCAAAAGTAAGCAAAAGTGCCTGCTCCTGGTTTGGCCCCTCGTACCTCGGGGTTCCTTCACTCCGGTCTCGCTCCGTGGGCCCGCCGCCATCCGCCATCCATGGGGGGGGCGGCTCTCGCGGCATCCATGCCGCTCGGCCCACTCCGCGAAACCTGCGTTCAGCCTGCACCCAAGTCGCGTTTTTCGGTGACTGGACTTTTTGTGTACGAAGATCAAAAGCGCTTTAAAGCAGATGAACGGCTTCCCGGCTGAAGCCGGTCCTACAGTCGGAGGCGATTCCACAGGGTGTATGCGGTGCTTTTAGTGGGACCGGCTTTAGCCGGGAAGAGGCCCGCTCAGGCGCCGACATTTTTGCTGACAGTCCCCCTCCTTGTGGGAGCGAGCTTGCTCGCGAATGCTGTATCACAAACACCAGATATCTGTCGGATGTACCGCCCCCTTCGTGAGCAAGCTCACTCCCACAAGTCCGTGGCGACTGATGCGCCCTCGATCTGCCCTTGATCTGGTTTTGATCTTCATACACAAAAATTCCAGTCACCGCCAATCGCGACTTGGGCGCTGGCCGAACGTAGACGACGCGCAGTGGGTCGAGCCGCATGGATGCGGCGAGAGCGCCGTCAGGACATGGATGTCCGTTCGGCGCGGGCCCACGGAGCGTCGTCGGAGTGAGGGTATTCCGACGTAGGAGGAACCAAGCCAGGAGCAGGCACCCTTGGTTACTTGGGGATGGTGCGACTTTCGACTTTTCCAAGTAACTCGCCGAAGGCGAAATGTCTGCCGTTAGGCAGACGCTCTTCCCGGCTGAAGCCGGTCCCATTAAATGCAGGTGGGGAACGCGTGATCACCCCCGCTTGTCGATTAAAGCAAGACCGCGACGCGTCGCTTAATCGAACGATGCCACCCAGGAGCATTGCCCATGTGCAGGAACCACACCCGTAACCCCATCCTCTGCCTCATCCCCCCGTACCTGCTCGACCAGATCGCGCGCAACGGCAACAAAGCCCAGCGCGAAGCGGCCCTGCGCACCCGCGCCAAGGACAACACTTTTCGCTCCCTGCGCCTCAGCGCGCAACCCGACCGGCGCCTCGTTCACCTGGCCGCTGTAGCCCCCACAGGCAAACGCCGCTCCATCTGCTCCGCCGACGGCGGCGAAACCCTGCCTGGCACCCTCGTCCGCGGCGAAGGCCAGCCCGTCAGCGGCGACATCGCCGTCGACGAAGCCTACGACGGCCTCGGCGCCACCTTCGACTTCTTCTTCGACGTCTTCGACCGCAACTCCATCGACGACGCCGGCATGGCCCTCGACGCCACCGTGCACTTCGGCAAGGGCTACAACAACGCCTTCTGGAACTCCGCGCAGATGGTCTTCGGCGACGGTGACCAGTCACTGTTCAACCGCTTCACCATCGCCCTCGACGTGATCGGCCACGAACTGGCCCACGGCGTCACCGAAGACGAAGCCGGCCTCGTCTACTTCAACCAGGCCGGCGCGCTGAACGAATCGATGTCCGACGTGTTCGGCTCGCTGATCAAGCAGTACGCCCTGAAACAAACCGCCGAGCAGGCCAGCTGGCTGATCGGAGAAGGGCTGTTCACCGACAAAATCACCGGCAGCGCCCTGCGCTCGATGAAAGCGCCCGGTACCGCATTCGATGACAAAGTGCTGGGCAAAGACCCGCAACCCGGGCACATGGACGACTTCGTCCACACCTACGACGACAACGGCGGCGTGCACATCAATTCGGGCATCCCCAACCACGCGTTTTATCAAGTGGCGACGCGCATTGGCGGCCATGCCTGGGAAAAAGCCGGGCGCATCTGGTACGACGCGCTGCGCGATTCACGTCTACGCCCCAATGCCGGCTTCGTGCGGTTTGCGCGGATCACCCACGATGTGGCCGGCCGGCTGTACGGTGTAGGCGAAGACGCTCAAATCGCGGTAAAAGAAGGTTGGGCGGCCGTGGGCATCAACGCGCAATGATCCGCCATGGCCATCTGGCAAAAGAAGGAGCCACCCACATGCGTATCTCATTCAGCGAAAGCGGCGGGGTCGCCTATTTTCCGGGCTTGAACAAGCCCAACACCATTGAAGTGGACGCCCTGCCGGAGGGCGACCAGAAGGAGTTGCGACAACTGGTCGACGCGTCCGAGTTCTTCGCGCTGCCGGAGGGTCGGCACCCCGCCCGTGCGCTGCGCGGCATGCAGCATTACACGCTGACCATCAGCGAAGGCGACCGGGAGCGCACGGTCTGCGTTCCCGCTCCGGTGGAATCCGGCCCGTTGCAGGGCCTGATGCAGTGTGTCCGGCGCCACGTGTCCGGCTAGCCCCATGACCGCGCGCCGGGCAAACCGCTATGCTCGGCGCCATTACTCCCTGCCCATCAGGAATCCCGTGCCCAACCTTCTCTCATCTGTCCTCCGTCGATTCACGCCAACAGCCCGCAGTGCCGATGCGTCACGCGGTGCCCATCGATGATGCCTGTCCGCCGCCTGTGCCTGGTCCTCGGCGACCAGTTGTCCTTCGACCTGGCCTGCCTCGCCGAACTCGACGCCGAGCGCGACGCCGAGCGCGACGCCGTGCTGATGGTCGAGGTCATGGAAGAGGCCACCCACGTCGCCCATCACCCGCAAAAGATCGCCCTGATCTTCAGCGCCATGCGCCATTTCGCCCAGGCGCTGCAGGAGCGCGGCGTCATCGTTCAGTACGTCACGCTGGACGATCCGCTGAACACCGGCTCGGTGCCGACTGAATTGCAGCGCTGGCACGCGTCCTTGCAGGCCGAAGAAGTCCACGCCACCGAGTGCGGCGACTGGCGTCTGGAGCAGTCCATAAGGGAATGCGGGCTGCCGCTGGTCTGGCACAGCGACACGCGCTTTCTGTGCTCCCGCGAAGAGTTTGCCAAATGGGCCAGCGGCAAGATCCAGCTGCGCATGGAATTCTTCTACCGCGAGATGCGCCGCAAGCAACGGTTGCTGCTCAACAACGACGGCACGCCCGTGGGCGGTGCCTGGAACTTCGACGCCGAAAACCGCAAAGCGCTGCCGAAGAAGGTCTCGGCGCCCTACCCCGCACGCTTCGCCCCGGACGCCATCACCCGCGACGTGCTGGAGCTGGTGCGTGAGCGGTTCGCCAGTCACTACGGCTCGCTGGAGGACTTCGACTACCCGGTGACCCACGAAGACGCCCAGGCGCTGTGGCAGTACTTTCTCGATTACGGCCTGGCGGCCTTCGGCGACTATCAGGACGCCATGGCCATGGACGAGCCCTTCCTCTTCCACGCGCGCATCAGTGCGGCGTTGAACATCGGCCTGCTGGATCTGCGTCAGGTGTGCAGCGACGTCGAGTCGGCCTACTGGTCGGGGGGCGTCGCGCTAAACGCCGCTGAGGGCTTCATCCGCCAACTGATCGGTTGGCGGGAATACGTGCGCGGCGTTTACTGGCTGAAAATGCCGGATTACGCCGACGGCAATTCGTTCGGTAATACCCGCGCACTGCCGGAGTTCTACTGGACCGGGCAGACCAAGATGAACTGCATGAGCCAGGCCATCGGCCAGAGCCTTGAACACGCTTACGCCCATCACATCCAGCGGCTGATGGTCACCGGCAACTTCGCTCTACTGGCCGGGATCGCGCCGAGGGAGATCTGCGAGTGGTATTTGGCGATCTACATGGACGCCTTCGACTGGGTCGAGCTGCCCAACACCCTCGGCATGGTTATGCACGCCGACGGCGGTTATCTGGGTTCCAAGCCCTATTGCGCCAGCGGCCAGTACATCAAGCGCATGTCCGATTACTGCGGCAGCTGCGCGTACAAGGTCAAGGAAAGCACGACCGAGGACGCCTGCCCGTTCAATTCGTTGTACTGGCACTTCGTGATGCGCCACAGCAATCTGCTGCGCGCCAATCAACGGATGGGCATGGTCTACAAGAACCTCGACCGGATGACCGAAGCGAAACAGGACGCGCTATGGCAAAGGGGCGAGTCCCTGCTGGGCAAACTCGACGCCGGAGAGGCGATTTGAAGAAGAGCGAGCTGCCGGTCAAGACCTGCGCAGTGTGCGGGCTACCGTTCACCTGGCGGAAGAAATGGGCGCGCTGCTGGGATGAGGTGCGTTACTGCTCGGAGCGTTGCCGACGGGGCAAGCGCTCCGAGTCGTGAAAGGGTTCAATCGGCGTCAGTGGGCCTACACGGGGGGCCGCGCCTGATCAGTGGACCTGTGCGCGACTGGCTCTGCCGATCAGCCTGATCAACAACTGCTGCTTGGGGCCTGCGGTGGTCTCGCGCGCCACCTTGATCAAGTATTCCTGCGGGATCAGCCCGCCCGCCTCGGCCAAGGCTTCGTAAATGGCAAACAGCCGCGAATCAATCGTTGTCTCCTCGGCGCATTGGATCAGATAGGCAATTCCCGGATTGGCTTGTTCGTTCACAGTGGATCCTCCATGCATGTCAGTTACTTCAAAGGAGAGGCACGCGCGGCGGGAGTTCCCATTTTCTGGACAGGGCTCACCCGAACGGTGGCACCCGCCTGCCGGGAGTCCTGAATATCAGTTTTCGCTTGCCAAAACCCGGTGGCCCCCTTAAACAGAGCGTGCCGTTTCAGCACCCGCGACGACTTGCCTCGCCCGTTCTGCCCGTTGCGCCCTCGCAACCCGGCGTCGGGACAGGCCTGCCGAACCGCCCAGACACCTGCAAATCATGGAGACGCCAGGTAAACCCGATGACAGGAAATACGTCAGACACACTCCCCCGCACCCGTCGCGCCCCCAAGGGTGAAAAGCGCCGCGAAGAACTGCTCGACGCCGCGCTGCAATTGTTTTCGCTGGAGGGCTACACCGGCGCCTCCATTGCCCGCATCGCCGACATCGTCGGCATTTCAGTGGCGGGCGTGCTGCATCACTTTCCGAACAAGGTTGCGTTGCTGATGGGCGTGCTCGCCCGTCGCGACGAGGTCAATCACAAAGTCGTCAGCAGCTTGCACAGTGAGCCGACGCTGGCGGGCTTCGTCAGCGGCCTGCGGCAGATCAACCGTTCCAACGCGACGGCGCCCGGCGTGATTCGCGCGTTCAGCATGCTGAACGCCGAAAGCCTGGTGGACAGTCATCCGGGGTGGGAATGGTTTCAGTCCCGCTACGTGACGATTCACGGGCGAATGCGGGCACGGCTCGACCATCTGGTGGCCACCGGCGAAGTGCGTGGGGATGTGGATCTGGACGCGATCATTCACCAGATACTGGCGATGATGGACGGGCTGCAGCTGCAATGGCTGCGCTTCCCGGAGACGGTGGACCTGGTGCAGCGTTTCGACAGTTACATGGCGCAGGTCGAGCGCGATATCCGCGCCTAAAAATTGAGGCGATCCGGGCTGGCCGGATCGCCTCAATGCTTTGTCACTCGGGTTCAGGCCTCAGCCGGCGCCGGGATCAATTCCCGACGCCGGCCAACTGATCAGCCCTCTCCCGCTTCGATCACTCAGTACTCGGTGTTGCCGTCGTAGTCCGTGTTGCCATTGGCTGCGTCGGTGTCTTCGGTCTGATCAAGCACACCGCCGGTCTTCACCGCTGGCAGGGTCACTTTGACCGAGTTCAGCGCCGAACGTGGCAGCGGGTTGCTGGTGGTGGTCGACAGTTCCTGACGGAACGGGTTGACCAGCTTGGCGTTCAGACGGATGTCGTCCGAGGCCGCGCCCAGGCTGATGTTGAAGGTGTCGGCATCGATCACCCACTGCTTGCTGGCCTCGTCGAAGTACGCCAGCGAACGATCGTTGAGTTCGATGGTGACGTGACGGGTTTCGCCCGGCTGCAGGAAGACCTTCTTGTAGCCTTTCAGCTCTTTGACGGCGCGCTCGACTTTCGGGTTCTGCTGGCCGACGTACAGCTCGGCGACTTCGGAACCGGCACGCTTGCCGCTGTTGGTCAGGTCGAACGAGACCTTGATCGGCGTGTTGCCCACTGCAACGCCCGGGGTGACCGAGATGTTGTTGTAGGTGAACTGGGTGTACGACAGGCCGTGACCGAACGCGAACAGCGGTTTGGTGTTGGTCTTGTCGTAGCCACGGTAGCCGAGCATGGTCAGGTCGTGGGCGTAGCTGATTTCCTTGACCTTGGTGCGTGTGTTATCGAAGGCCGGGAAATCCTTGTACAGCGGATTGTCTTCGATGTTGCGCTCGATACTGATCGGCAGCTTGCCCGAAGGGTTGACCTTGCCGAACAGGATCTCGGCCAGGGCCTGACCACCGTTCTGACCCGGGTAGAAGGCGTGCAGCGCAGCCGGCACCTGGTCGATCCAGTCGCTCATTTTCAGCGCGGTACCGCCGTGCATGGTCACCACGGTGTTCGGGTTGGCCTTGGCGATGTTCTGGATCAGCTCGTTCTGGTACTCAGGCAGATCGAAGCTGTGGTCGAAACCTTCACCTTCGTATTCCGAGCTGTTACCCACGGCAACCACGACCGCGTCGTATTGCGACAGGTCGGAAGGTGCGGTCAGCGAAGCGGTCGACATCTGCACGCCCACCAGGCCGCCCATGGTCGACAGGTAACCGTCACGGCGCGAGTATTCAAGCTTCACGTCGTAAGCCTTGCCGGCTTCCAGCTTGATCTTGCCGGAAACAGGGATGGTCGGCGGAATGCTCTTGTTGGTGATGTTCTCACCGTCGCCGTTGTCGATGACTTTCTCGCCGTTGACCCACAGACGCACGGCGCCGTCGGCACGGACTTTGAAGACCTGGTCGCCGCTGATGGTCGGGGTGACCTGACCGCTCCAGCGAATGGAAGTGTTGGCGGTGTCGCCGTTGCTCGGCACGCTGTCGGTGGACCAGTCCAGATTGACGTAGGTGTCGATCCGGGTGGCCGATGGGTCGCCGGACCAGGTGGCGTTGTTGAAGTACTCGGTCTTCATGCCAGCGACGCTGTTGCCTTTGCTGTCGGTGGTGGTCCAGTGCATGGCGGTCGGATCAAGGGACAGCGTGTCGAGGAACTCGACCTGGGCGCCCGGGGCGATCTGGCGCAGGCCGCTCAGCTCGCTGATGTAACGGGTGGCGTCAACGTGAGCACTGCCGAAACCGGTCGGCGGCGCGTACTTGGCCAGATCGCCAACGACGGCGATGCGCTTGACCTTGTTCTTGTCCAGTGGCAGCACGTCACCCTGGTTTTTCAGCAGCACGATGCCTTCGCGAGCGATGTTCAGAGCGACCTTGTTGCTGGTGGCGCTGTTCATGTTGTGCGTGGTCAGCGGTGCAAACTTGTCGAACTGATACAGGTAGATGTTCTTCAGGATGCGGCGGACCTTGTCGTCGATGGTCGCCATGTCCAGCTCGCCGCTGTCCAGGTACGGCTTGAGCACCGAACTGTTCATCTGGCCGCCCATCATGTCCAGGTCAGTGCCGGCCTGTGCCGCTGGCAGACCGTGAACCACGGCGTTGTAGTCGCTCTGCACCAGGCCCTTGAAGCCCCATTCCTTCTTCAGGATGTCGGCGATCAGGTGCTTGTTCTCGCAGGCGTACTCGCCGTTCACTTTCTGGAACGAGCACATCATCATCGCCACGGTGCCGTTTTTGGTCGCGGACTCGAACGGCGGCAGGGTCATCTCACGCAGAACGCGCTCAGGCATGACCTGATTGAGGATGAAGCGGTTGGTTTCCTGATCGTTACCGGCGTAGTGCTTGGCTTCGGCCCAGACGCGACGCTGCTGGATACCGTTGATGACCGCAGGACCCAGGCTTGCGCCGAGGAACGGGTCTTCACCGGAGAGGTATTCGAAGGCACGACCGCTCCACGGCATGCGGTACAGGTTCATGCCCGGGCCGGTGACGAACTGGTAGCCGCCGCTGGCAGTGTCGTAGCCCAGGGCGCGACCGAAGTCGATGGCGCGACGCGGGTTGAAGGTGGCCGCCAGGTTCGGGCCGGACGGATAGACCACGCCCGGATCGTTGCCTTCGCTGGTGTAACGGATGCCCGCGCCACCGTCGGCGCCGTGGATCTGTGGCACGCCGTACTGGGTCAGCGGCTTGACGTCCCAACCACCGATGCCGCCGATGTAGGCCAGCTTTTCTTCCTGAGTCATCTTCGCCAGGGTTTTTTCTGCCGCTTTGTCAGCGCGCAGTTCCTTGGCCGCCAGTTGCTCTTGGGTCGTGGTGTCGGCTGCGTTGGCGTGGCAGATAGCCAGGCTCAACAAAGCCAGTGCCGAGTGGGCACCGAAAGTTTTACGGTTTCGCATAGGGGACGCTCTCCAAGTATCACCCGCGCTCATTTGTCGCAGTTGACACGCCACAAGCCTTTAATTCAGGCATGACTAGGCCTATACCGAAGTTCTCGAAAGAACATCGGTGAACGGGAAAGTGGCGTTACAACGTGACGATGAGTATGGGCAATTTGATCTTCTGTAACTAACGTTAATGGCGATGAGCCACCGAACTGCACGAGCGTTGCCCGAGACGTTTAAATTAAGGCAATTGTTTTCAATTGATGTCAAACAAAAAAATCAATCTTCAACAAACTCGACATTTTTTGATACATCATCTGAACTCTTGCTAAACCTACAGGTCTGTAGGTTTAGCAATTTTCACCCTCGACGCTAAAAACCCCGTAAACACTGGGCTTCACCCTCAGGGCAAGCGGTGGGCCCACGCTGAAGCCAGCGTTGCGATCATTTCAAACACATGACAAACATTGGAGAAACATCACATGAAACTGCCAGTACTGGGCGCCATCGCCGCACTGACCCTGTCGTTTGCAACTGCAACAATGGCCGCTGACTCCGACACTCAGGAAACTGTTTCCGGCGCAGCAGATTCCACTGTCATGACGCAAACACAAAAAGATGCCACCACCGTGAAAGCCACCAAACAGAATCAGGCTGATGAAAACAAGCGTGGCCGTCCGACCGCTAAAACGTCGTCTGCGACAAACTAACGCATTCAGTTAGCTACTGTTTTATTACGACTGTTTATTCATCACCCCGAGGTCTCGTCAGAGGCCTCACTTATTTGAATCCCCGTTGTGTCCATAAAACTGTCCCCTATCAATAGCCAACGATTGACCGCGCACTCGGCCGAAGCGCTGTGTGCGTGGCTGTTGGCCAATGCCGGGTTGAAGACAAGTGATCTGGAACGGGCACAGCGGCTGGCTCAGGAATCCGAAGGCAGCTCGCTGACTGAATTGCTGACCCGCCTGGGGCTGGTGTCCGAACTGGACCTGGCCAAGGCGTGGGCTTCGACGCTGCAAGCGCCGTTGCTGCTGGCGGAAAACGTCACGCTGTCGGGTGAACCGCTGCCGGAATTGAGCGAGCGCTTTCTGCGCCACTATCGCCTGCTGCCCATCGGCGCCCATGCCGACGGCGTGCATGTGTTGGCCGCCAACCCCGGCAATGCCTACGGGCTGGACGCCGTGGCCTACGCCTGCCAGGCGCCGGTGTATGTGTCGGTGGGTGCTGGCAGTGAGGTTGACGGGCTGATCGAGCGTTATTACGGCCAGGGCCGCTCGGCCATGGGCTCGCTGATCGAGACCCTCGACGAACACGGCGGCGCCGAAGAAGACATCGAGCACCTCAAGGACCTCGCCTCCGAGGCGCCGGTGATCCGGCTGGTCAACCTGATCCTGCAACGGGCCGTCGAGCAACGCGCCTCCGACATTCATATCGAGCCGTTCGAGAGCCAGCTGAAAGTGCGCTATCGCATCGACGGCGTGCTTCACGAAGCCGAGGCACCACCGTCCAGTTCGTCAGCAGCGATCATTTCGCGATTGAAGATCATGGCGCGGCTGGACATCGCCGAGCGTCGGCTGCCCCAGGACGGCCGCATCATGCTGCGCATTCAGGGTAAGGAGCTGGACCTGCGGGTGAGCACGGTGCCCACCAGTTTCGGCGAGTCGGTGGTGATGCGTCTGCTGGACCGGCAGACCGTCAGCTTCGACTTCCCCAGCCTGGGCATGGACGGCGAGCGCCTGCAGAACTTCCTCGACGTGCTGGAAAACCCCCACGGCATTCTGCTGGTCACCGGCCCCACCGGTTCCGGCAAAACCACCACGCTGTACACCGCGCTGTCACGGCTCAACACCGCCGAGCGCAAGATCATCACGGTTGAAGACCCGGTCGAGTATCAGCTCGAAGGGATCAACCAGATTCAGGTGAAGCCGGCCATTGGCCTGGACTTCGCCGGCGCCCTGCGCTCCATCGTCCGGCAAGACCCGGACGTGATCATGATCGGTGAGATGCGCGACCTGGAAACCTGCCGCATCGCCATTCAATCGTCCCTGACCGGTCACCTCGTGCTGTCGACCCTGCACACCAACAGTGCCGCGGCGAGTATCACGCGGCTGCTGGACATGGGCGTCGAAAGCTACCTGATCGCCTCCACCGTCAAAGGCATTCTGGCCCAGCGGCTGGTGCGCAGGCTTGATCCGCTCACGCGCATCGCCTTCGTAGCACCGCCGGAACTGGTTGCCGAGCACGGTCTGGATCGCTTCACCGATCAACGCCCGATCACCCTGTATCGCCCGGCCAGCGAATTGCCCGGCGGCGGTTATCACGGCCGTAGCGCCATCACCGAATTGCTGGTGATGAATGAAGAACTGCGCGGCCTGCTGATGCGCCAGGCCGATGCCTCGACGCTGGAGCAAGCGGCCCGTCGCGGTGGCCTGCGCACCCTATATGAGGAAGGCCTGCGTCAAGCCGTGGCCGGCGTGACCTCCCTTGAAGAGGTGCTGCGCGTTACGCGTGGCGACTGACCATGGCCCATTTCAAATACCGCGCACTGGATGCAGACGGCGTCGCCCAACACGGCACCCTCGAAGCGGCCGATCAGACCGCGGCCACAGCAGCGCTGCACAAGCGCGGCCTGTTGCTGCTCAGCCTTGAAGCCAGTGCCAACAGCGGCCTGCGCGCGGCCATGCGCCGGGGCGCGATGAACGGCGCGGCGCTGGTCAGTTTCACCCAGCAACTGGCGACCCTGCTGGGTGCCGGCCAGCCGCTGGAACGCGCCCTGACCATCCTCCTCAAGCAGACCCACGAGCCCAAGCGCCAAGCGCTGCTCGAACGCATTCGCGAACAGGTCAAGGCCGGTAAACCCTTGAGCCAGGCGCTGGAAGAAGAGCACGGCCAGTTTTCCAGCCTGTACATCAGCATGGTCCGCGCAGGCGAAGCCGGCGGGTCCCTTGAAAACACCCTGCGTCAGCTCAGCGACTACCTGGAACGCAGTCAGATGCTGCGGGGCGAAGTGATCAATGCGCTGATCTACCCGATCTTTCTGGTGGTCGGCGTGCTGGGTTCGCTGGCCTTGCTGCTGGCCTACGTGGTGCCGCAGTTCGTGCCGATCTTTCGTGATCTGGGCGTGCCGATCCCGTTCATCACCCAGGCGATCCTGTGGCTCGGGGAATTCCTCAGCGCTTACGGATTGCTGTTGCTCGGTGCCATCGTCGGGCTGATCTGGACCGTCGCGGTGCTGCGCCGAGATCCGCAACGGCGTCAGCGTCACGACCGGCGCCTGCTGTTTATCAAAGTCATCGGCCCGCTGTTGCAGCGGATCGAAGCCGCGCGTCTGGCGCGTACCCTCGGCACCCTGCTGAGCAACGGCGTTGCGCTGTTGCAGGCGATGACCATCGTCCGGCAGGTGTGCGGCAACTACGCCCTGCGTGCGCAAGTCGAGCAAGCCACCGAGTGGGTCAAGGGTGGCGGCACCCTGGCCCAGGCGTTCGGCGAGCAACCGCTGCTGCCGGAACTGGCGCTGCAAATGATCGAAGTCGGCGAACAGGCCGGCAACCTGGACGGCATGCTGCTCAAGGTCGCCGACGTGTTCGACGTCGAAGCCAAGCGCGGCATCGACCGTCTGCTCGCCGCGCTGGTGCCGAGCCTGACCGTCGTGATGGCCGTCATGGTCGCGGTGATCATGCTTGCCATCATGCTGCCGTTGATGAGCCTTACCAGTAACATTTGAGGAAATACACATGTCCCGATTCAACGCTGCCCAAGGCCGTCGCCAGGGCGGTTTCACCCTGCTGGAAATGCTCGCCGTGATCGTGCTGCTGGGCATCGTCGCCACCATCGTCGTGCGTCAGGTCGGCGGCAACGTCGACAAGGGCAAATACGGCGCAGGCAAGGCGCAACTCGCCAGCCTCGGCATGAAAGTCGAAAGCTACGGCCTGGACGTCGGTACGCCACCGGCCAATCTGCAGCAGCTGGTGACCAAGCCGGCCAATGCCACCGGTTGGGCCGGTCCGTACGCCAAGCCTTCGGACCTGAAAGACCCGTTCGGCCATGCGTTTGGCTACCGCTACCCCGGCGAGCACGGCAGCTTTGACCTGATCTTCTACGGTCAGGACGGTCAGCCTGGCGGTGACGGCTACAAGGCCGACATCGGTAACTGGGAATAACATGCGCGCCCTGCCCCGCGCCCGCGGCTTCACCCTGTTCGAATTGCTGGTGGTGATCGTTCTGATCGGCATCAGCGTCGGCCTGGTGAGCTTTGGCGTGGGCCGGGGTTTGCACGCGGCCAGTGAGCGCCGGGCGTTGAGCGAAGTGGTGCAGTCACTGCGCGCGGCGCGGGTGCAGGCGATCGTCACCGGACAACCGGCGCAGACGCGCTTTGATCTGCGCAGCGGGCGCCTTCAGGGCCCGCACCTGAAGCCGGTGCAATTGCCCAGCGACATGCGCGTGCAATTACAGACCGCTGACGGCCTGGGCCCGGCGTTCGAGTTCTACCCGGACGGCGGTTCCAGCGGCGGCCATCTGTTATTGGCCCGAGGCGACAAACATTGGCGTGTGGACATCAACTGGCTGACCGGCAACGTTCAGTTGCGCACGCTCAATTGAGGCGTCAGCGCGGTTTCACATTGCTGGAAATGCTCGCTGCCCTCGCCGTGCTGGCGGTGTGCAGCAGCGTGCTGGTGGTGGCGTTCGGGCAGAGCGCACGGGCCTTGCAGCAAGCGCAACGCAGTGACCGGTTAAGCCTGGCCGCGCGCTCGCTGATGGATGAAGCCAGCGCCGGTCGCTTGCAGCCGGGCCGGACCGAGGGCAAGTGGAGCGGCGTGAACTGGCAGATGGACGTCAGCGCGCTGCCCCGGGGCAACAGCCCGGCGACGGCATGGCGGCTGGATCTCGAAGTGAGGGACGGCGCGCGGCGGGCCCGTTACAGCAGCCTGCAAGTGCGCAGCGCTGGTTCTGGAGCTGGACAGTCAGGGGCCGGGCAATGACGCGCCGCTCAATGGGCCGTCGAAGCCAGGGTTTTACGCTGCTCGAAGTGCTGGTGGTGTTGAGCCTGCTCGGCGTGCTGCTGACCATGGTCGGCGCCGCGATCACCGGGGCCAACCGCGCCATGGCCAAGGCCGAGCGTTACAGCACGCGGCTGGACGAAATACGGTCGACACAGAATTTTCTGCGCAGCGCCATCGGTCAGGCGCTGCCCCTCGCCGCCAGCGGTTCCGAGCCCGGCCAGGCACCGGTGTTCGAGGGCGATGCCCAGGCCATGAGTTTTTATGCGCCGCTGCCCGCCACATTGGGCGGCGGTTTGTACCGGCACAGCGTGAGGCTGGCGGCCGGACAGCGTTTGCAGATTAGCCTGGAGCGCTTGCGCGGTCAGGCCTTGCTGCCGGCCGAAGAGCCACAGGTGTTGTTGCATGAAGTGCGCGCGCTGCAATTGAGTTACCGCGGCGTGTCGCCCACCGGCGAATCAACCGCGTGGCTGGATCACTGGCCGTGGCCGGGACGACTGCCGATCAGTGTGCGCATCGACGCGCAACTGGGCGGCCCCGTGCCTTGGCCGTTACAGAGCATCAATCTGCGCCTGGACCTGTCCGGCGAGGCGCACACGTTATGAACGAACGTCGGCAAAAAGGCGTGGCATTGCTGCTGGTGTTGTGGGTCCTGGCGCTACTGAGCACCTTGCTCGCCGGTTTGCTCGGCTGGGTGCACCTGCAGAATCGCCAGGCGCTGTGGCAGCGCCAGCACACCCAGGCGGTACTCGCGGCGGAGGCTGGCATCGGCATGGCGGTGCTGGCCCAGCTGGACCGCGACCCGGTGCGGCACTGGAAAGCCGACAACCAGCCCCACGGATTGCGTTTCGATGAGGCCGCGCTGGCGGTGAGTCTGGGCAGCGAGACCGGCAAGCTGGACCTCAACGCGGCGCCGGCCGAATCCTTCACCCGCCTGCTGGTAGCGTGCGGGGCGAATCCGGACCTGGCGCGGGAAGTGGCCCAGGGCCTGGAGCAGCGTCGCGGCGGTGGCCGGGCGCCGCTGCGGATGGTCGAGGAAGTGCGCGAACTGCCAGGCATCGGCCAGCCGCTCTACCAGTGCGCCAGCCCCCACGTCACATTATGGAGCGGCCTGACCGCGCCCGATCCGCGCATGGCATCGCCCTGGCTGCGGCAAGCGCTGGGTCTGCCGCAAGCGGGTCCAGCGACCGAAGACGCAGGCCCGGTCATCAGTATTCGAAGCCAGGCGACATTGCCCGGCGGTTACACCACGACGCTCAACGTCACGTTGTTATTGAACCCATCGAAGGAGGGAGCGCGACCGTATCGCGTTCTGCGTTGGCAAGAATGAAGCAATCACTTTTACAGCAGCTGGCGCCCTTGCAGGCCCGGGTGCGCAGTCAGTGGCGTGACAGCCCGGCGCAGCATCTCTGGCAGGCCTGGCTCGAGGAGTTGCAGGCGCTGCTGCCCGCCGGCGTTCGCGCACGGCTGATGCCCCAGGTGCGCGAGCGGGTGATCGACTGGCCGTTGCCCGAGCACATTGCCCCCGAGAATGGCGAGCGGCTGATCCTGATGCTCCCCGCCGGCATGGTCCTGGCGCAGCCGCTGCAACTGCCGCTGGCGGCGCTGCGGGATCTGCACAGCGTGGTCGGTTTCGAGCTGGACAAATACACGCCCTACCCCCGCGAGCAGATGCACTACGTCGCGCGCGTCACCGCCAAGGGCAAAACCCTGGCGCAGGTGCTGCTGGTGGCGGTGCTGCGTGAGCGCTTGCAGCCGGTCATCGACACCTGCACGGCACGTGGCCTGTCGCTGTATGCGGTGGACGCGCGCAACGCCAAGGGCGAACGGCTGAATGTCGATCTGCTGCCAGCCGAGCTGAAGCCGGCGACCGCAGGTTCCGCGCGCTTGCCGCGTTTCCTCGCCGTGGTCTGTGGCGCCTTGCTGCTGACCTGCATGGTGCTCTGGCTGGACGCGCGCACGGCCCAGGTCGAAGCGATGCAACAGCACGTCGACGAGCAACGCAGCCAGGTGCAAGCGGTGCAGAATTTGCGCCGCGAATTGATCAACACCCAGGGCGCCGCGCGTTACCTGGCCCAGCAAAAAGCCGCGCAGCCGACCACTTCCAGTGTGCTGGCTGACCTCACCGGTTGCCTGGGCGCTGACACTTGGGTCGAGCAGCTGGAGATTGCCGACGGCGGCAGCGTGTCGATCACCGGCCAGAGCGCCAAGGCCAGCGCCCTCATCAGCCGCATGAAAGACTGCCGCACCCTCGCCGACGCGCAGTTCCAGGGGATCATTCAGCCCGACGCGCAGACCGGCAAAGAGCGCTTTTCCCTGCGCGCCCAGTTGCGCAAGGAGGCCGCCGATGCGCCGTGAACTGACCCCCCGTGAACGCCGCGGCGCCGCGCTGATTGCCTTGGCGCTGGTGCTCTGGGCGGCGTGGTGGTTGCTGGTGCAAAGCTGGTTTCTCGATCCGTTGAGCGACCTGCAGGACCAGGCCGACACCCTGCGTAACCAGGAGCAACGCTATGCCGGCGCCCTCGCTCAACGGGAGAGCCTTGAGCAGCAGTTGCAGGCGGCGCGCCGCGACCCGTCGAGCCGCAGCAGCCTGTTGCCGGGCGAAGACCCGAGCGCCGTGGCCGCCGACCTGATGCAACGCAGCCTCGATCTGGTCAAGGCCCACGCCGATCAGGGCCCTGGTTGCCAGGTCACCCAGCGCATGCCGATCACCCCCGAGCGCGACAGTGCCGAGCCGTATCGTCAGGTCAAAGTCAGCCTGACCCTGGACTGCGCCATGGAGCCGCTGGTGGGTTTGCTGCACGAACTGGAATACGGCCAGCCGTTTCTGTTCATCAACAACCTGAGCATTCGCCGCGCCACCTCGGCCCCTGCCAGTGGCGGTGCCGGACGCCTGCAGGTGCACCTGCTATTGCGCGGTTATTTGCAACAGGCGGCGCCGCACAAGGCGTTGCCGTCCAAAGCGCCAGACGCCGAGCCAATGCCTGAAAGGCAACAACCCGATCCCTCCGAGCAGTCCACCGAGGAGCCTGACGCATGAAGTTCGACTCCCTTACCCTGGCGCTCGGCGCTGCCACGGTAGCCCTTGCTGCCGTCGCCGTCAGCCTGAGCATGGGCGCCGGTCAGGACATCGACTGGCTGCCGGCCGGCGAAGCGCGCCAAGCCACACCAACGGCCGGGCCTGCGGCATTGCCTGCGCTGCCGGCCCAGGCCCTCGCGCTGACGTGGCAGCAATCGATGTTCAGCCCGGACCGCACGCCCGATCTGGTCACCGGCAAATCCCAGGCGTCGTCCCTGGACGGCATCAGCCTGAGCGGCGTGGTCATCGATGGCGCTTCACAGTGGGTGCTGTTGCAACTGCCGCAGAAGCGCCGCCTGAAGCTGGCCGTCGGCAGCACCCTGGACAACGGCTGGACCCTGGATTCGGTCACGCCGCAACACGCCACTTTCAGCCATCAGGGCCAGACCCGCGAACTGCGTCTGCCCCTGCTGCGCCTTCCGCCGCCGTCGAAAGTCCCCCCTATTACCCTTCCAAACGTACCCACACCATGAACAATCGCACCCCTGAGTTTTCCCGTTTGCGCAGCCCGTTGTTGTGCCTGGCCACCGCCGTGGCCCTGGCCGGATGCGCGTCCACCCCGGAACGTTTTGAAAACGATCCGGCCCTGATGCAGGAAGCACTCAATGGCACCGGTTCGCAGCGAGGCCCGGTCAGCGATCCGGTCGAAGCGCCGAGCCCGAACAACCCCGGCGCCAAGCCTGCGCCCGCGCGCCAGCAGATCATTCGTGGCAACCAGACGTTCGTGCGCGGTGCGGGCCCGGCCCAAAGCGGCGCGGGTGGAAAAAGCGCGTCGGCGGCCGCCGGTGACATCACCTTCAACTTCGCCAATCAGCCCATCGAAGCGGTGATCAACACCGTGCTCGGCGATTTGCTGCACGAGAACTACAGCATCAATCAGGGCGTGAAAGGCGACGTCAGCTTCTCGACCTCGCAGCCGGTGAACAAGCAGCAGGCGCTGTCGATTCTGGAAACGCTGCTGTCGTGGACCGACAACGCGATGATCCGCCAGGGCGACCGTTACGTGATCCTGCCGGCCAACCAGGCTGTCGCCGGCAAGCTGGTGCCGGAAATGCCGGTGGCGCGACCGTCCACCGGGCTGTCAGCGCGATTGTTCCCATTGCGCTTTATCTCGGCCACCGAGATGCAGAAGCTGCTCAAGCCCTTCGCCCGGGACAACGCCTTTTTGCTGGTCGATCCGGCACGCAACGTGTTGAGCCTGGCCGGTACGCCGGATGAACTGGCCAACTACCAGGACACCATCGACACCTTCGACGTCGACTGGCTCAAGGGCATGTCCATCGCCGTCTATGGCCTGCAACGCGCCAGCGTCGGCGAGCTGATGCCCGAGCTGCAGAAGATGTTCGGCCCGGACAGCGGCATGCCGTTGGCCGGCATGGTCAAGTTTCTGCCGATCGAGCGGACCAACTCGGTGGTGGCGATTTCTTCCCAGCCGCGCTACCTGAGCGAAGTCGGCGACTGGATTCACACCATCGACGAAGGCGGCGGCAACGAGCCGCAGATGTACGTCTACGACGTGCGCAACATGAAGGCCTCGGACCTGGCCAAATACCTGCGGCAGATCTACGGCAACGGCCAGATCAAGGACGACAGCGCGGCCAAGGTTGCACCGGGTCTGCGCACCCGTTCGCTGTCCTCGCTGAACGGCAGTGGCACCGGCAGCAGCGGCGGCCTGAGCGGCAGCGGCCAGGGCTTGAACAGCAGCTCCTCCGGGATCGGTGGCGGCATGGGTTCAGGGATGGGTGGCGCCAATGGTGGTTTGCAAACCGGCACTCAGCAAGGCGATGAAGAGCAGGACGGCGAGGCGTCCGAGGACAGCGCCGACAGCAGCAGTCAGGGCGACAGCTCTGACGCCGCAGCCAGCGGTTCTGGCGCCAGCAGGCGTCTGGACGACAGCACCCGCATCACCGCCCAGCAGAGCAGCAACCAGTTGCTGATCCGCACGCGCCCGGCCCAGTGGGCGGAGATCGAATCCGCCATCAAGCGCCTGGACAACGCGCCGATGCAGGTACAGATCGAGACGCGGATTCTTGAAGTGAACCTGACCGGCGAGCTGGACCTTGGCGTGCAGTGGTACCTCGGGCAGCTGGCCGGCAATTCCGGCAGCACTACCGTGGCGAACACCGCCGGCAGTCAGGGCGCATTGGGTGGCGGCGGTGCAGGCCTGGGTGCCAGCGATTCGCTGTTTTATTCGTTCGTCAGCAATAACCTGCAGATCGCCCTTCACGCGCTGGAAAAGAGCGGCCGCACGCAGGTGCTGTCGGCGCCGTCGCTGGTGGTGATGAACAACCAGCAGGCGCAGATTCAGGTCGGTGACAACATCCCGATCAGCCAGACCACGGTCAACACCTCGGCCACCACCGCTACCCTGAGCAGCGTTGAATACGTGCAGACCGGGGTCATCCTCGACGTCGTTCCGCGCATCAACCCGGGCGGCCTGGTGTACATGGACATTCAGCAGCAGGTCAGCGACGCCAATGACACGGCCACTGACGCCAACGGCAACCCGCGGATCTCGACCCGCTCGGTGTCGACCCAGGTGGCGGTGCAGAGTGGTCAAACCGTGTTGCTGGGCGGGCTGATCAAACAGGACAACCTCGACACCGTGTCCGCCGTGCCGTACCTGGGCCGCATCCCCGGCCTGCGCTGGCTGTTCGGCAACACCGTCAAGAGCAAGAAACGCACCGAACTGGTCGTGCTGATCACCCCACGGGTCATCACCAGCAACAGCCAGGCACGGCAAGTGACCGACGACTATCGTCAGCAGTTGCAGTTGATCAAGCCGACGCCGCCGATGAATGCCCGATAGTTTGTCGATCGTTCCCACGCTCCGCGTCCGTTCGTTGGAGGCTGTTTAAGGTCTGGGGGCGGGATGACGCGGAGCGTCACGGGAGGCATGCCCACGCAGAGCGTGGGCACGATCAATCATCAGAAGTGATCGCGCGCTTGGCAATCCGCCGCTCCGTGGTAAAACAGGTTTTCAGACGACCCTTTTACCGCGACCTTAAAGGACCAAGGCCCATGCCCTTCGATCTTCATCACCTTCTGCTCGTCTACACGGCCTACATCGTCGGCGCGGCGAGTCCCGGGCCGAGCAACATGCGCATCATGGGCGTGGCGATGCACCGGGGCCGACGCCCGGCGCTGATGCTCGCGGCAGGCGTGATCAGCGGGTCGTTTTTCTGGGGTTCGATGGCGGCCACCGGTGTTTCCGCCGTGCTCACGCAATACGCCGAAGCGCTCACGCTGCTGAAAATCCTCGGTGGCGCCTACCTGCTGTTTCTCGCCTTCAAAGCGGCCCGCTCCGCACTGACGTCCACCGAAAAGGTCGAGCGTGAGATCGCTGACGCACCGGCGCTTTCTGGCTGGCGCCTTTACCAGCGCGGCCTGCTCATGCACCTCACCAATCCCAAGGCGCTGCTGGGCTGGGTGGCGACGATGACGCTGGGGTTGGGTGCGCAAGCGACGCCGCAAACCGTCGCGGTCATCCTTGCCGGTTGCGCGGTGCTGAGCGTGACCATCTTCTGTGGCTACGCGCTGGTTTTTTCGACCGCGCCGATGATCCGTGCCTACCGCAGGGCGCGCCGCTGGATCGAAGGCACCCTCACCTTGGTTTACGCCACGGCGGGCCTGAAATTGCTTTACTCGCGCACGTGAAACTCTCAGCCGTCCGCGCACACCAAGTCAGTACCCAACACTGGCGGGTGTGAGCCCGAGAGAGAGCACGCAATTGGACAGCAACGACGGTTTGCATTTTCCCGACGACGAACTGGCGCAGGCGCGGCGCTTCAACCAGAAGCTGGCCTGGCTGCCGCGCTTTCGTATCCGCAACCGCTTCACCCCGCTTTTGATTCAGTCGCTGCTGCGCGTCGGCCAGCTCAATGGCGCGGCGAAGCTGGCCCGCCATGGCCTGCACGCTGAAAGCACCACGGCGAGTGTCGACGGTCATCGCGTGCCGGTACGGATCATCCGGCCCAAGGGCAAGCCCAAAGGCGTGGTGCTGGACATTCATGGCGGCGGCTGGGTGATCGGCAACGCGCAAATGAACGACGATCTGAACATGGCCATGGTGCGGGCGTGCGATGTGGCCGTTGTTTCGGTCGATTATCGGCTGGCGGTGTCAACGCCGGTCGAAGGGCTGATGGAAGACTGCCTGGTCGCGGCGCGATGGCTGCTGGGTGACGGTTGCCCGGAGTTCGCCGGGTTGCCGGTGATCGTTGTCGGCGAATCGGCGGGCGGGCATCTGGCGGCGGCGACCCTGCTGCAGCTCAAGGCCTGGCCCGAGTTGTTCCAGCGGGTGTGCGGCGCCCTGCTCTATTACGGGGTTTATGACCTGACCGGCACGCCGAGCGTGCGAGCGGCAGGCAAGGACACGCTGGTGCTGGACGGACCGGGCATGGTTGCCGCCCTGCGCCTGCTGACGCAAGACATCAGCGATGCCCAGCGTCAGGCGCCGCCGCTTTCGCCGTTGTATGGCGATCTATCCGGTTTCCCGCCCGCATTGATGTGGGTCGGCGAACTGGACCCGCTGCGCGATGACACCCTGCAACTGGCGGATCGCTGGGCCAAAACCGCCGGGGTCCAAGCGCACCTGTTGCCCGACGCGCCCCACGGTTTCATCCATTTCCCGACCATGATGGCCGACCGCGTGCTCGACCACAGCCACACCTGGATTCGTCAGCGCATTCAATCTGCGGCGGATTGACCGCTTTGGTTTTAGTGCAGGCTGTGTGAAAACCCTCCACCAAAAATGAACTGCGCGCTCTCACGTGAATTTTGCAAATGCTCGCGTGGTTTGCAGACCCAGATTTCGCGTAGAAACGCATTTTTTAGTACATTTTTTGAGCAGTGCATCGGCGTTCGGGGTTTTCACACAGCCTGAGTGGGACCGGCTTTAGCCGGGAAGGCGTCGGCAGCCATACCGCAAAATTGGTGGCGTGCACACCGGCCTCTTCCCGGCTAAAGCCGGTCCCACTAAAAAGCATCGCGTGCAGCCATTGAGATTCCCGCTGATGCCGGTCCTGCAAAAAGCAACCCGATCGAACCCCTTGCGCGCTCCCGGGTCTGCTGATCAATCGCTTACCCGGAGAACCTTCGATGTCCCCGCATCACACCCTTGTCCTGCTTGCCCGTTCGGGCTACGCCGCCCGTGGCGTTCTGTACCTGATCATCGGCATTTTCGCCTTGCTGGCTGCCCGTGACTCGTCACGCCCCAAAGACAGCCACAGCAGCCTCGAAACCCTGTTCAGCCAGCCCTTCGGCCACATTCTGGTCGGGCTGGTGGTTGCGGGCCTGCTCGCGTTCGCTGCCTGGCGGGTGTTGCAGGCGACGCGGGACGTTGACCATCACGGCAGCGAATTCAAGGGCCTGGTGATCCGTGGCGGGCTGCTCGCGGGCGGGCTGGTCAACGGTGCGCTGGCGTTCTTTGCCCTCGGCCTGCTGATCGACGGCCTGCGCAGTTCCGGCAGTGGCGGCGGCGGTCAGACCCAAGACCTGCTTGCCACCCTGCTGTCGTGGAAACACTCCAACCTGGTCGTCTACCTCGTTGCGCTGGTGCCCCTTGGCGTCGGCATCGCGCATTTCTTCAAGGGCTGGAAAGCCTCGTTCGAGAAGTATTTCGAGGCCGACGAAGAGGTCATGAAATACGTGACCCCGGTGTCCCGCTTCGGCCTGATCGCGCGCGGCGTGGCGTTTGTCGAAATGGGCGTGCTGCTGGCCATCAGCGGTTCGAGCTATCAGGCGATGCACCCGCCCGGTCTGAAAGACGCGCTCAACGCCTTGCAAAACCTGCCCGCCGGTGGCGTGGTGTTGATGGTCATGGCGCTGGGGCTGATCGCGTTTTCGGTGTACAGCTTTGCCGAAGCCGCCTGGCGCCGGATCAACATGGACGTTCCTGGCATGGCGCATGCCTGAGTCTCAGTTCAATGCGCCCTCTTCAGGGCGCTGCTGCTGAATCGGCAGCTCGATACGGAACGTCGTGCCGACCCCTTCGACGCTGCGCACGCTGATCGTTCCGCGATGCTTTTGCACAATCCCGTACGACAGCGACAGCCCCAGACCGGTGCCCTGGCCCACCGGTTTGGTGGTGAAGAACGGGTCGAAAATCTTCGGCAGCACCTCCGGGGCAATGCCGCTCCCGGTGTCGCTGATCTCAAGCCACACGCTGTCCCCCTGCACGCCGTTGCGCAAGGTAATGGTGCCGCGCTCCGGGCCAATCGCCTGGGCCGCGTTCACCACCAGATTCATGATCACTTGATTGAGCTGCGCCGGCAGGCATTCGATGTCCGGCAACGGCACATAGTGTTTGACGATATCGGCCTTGTACTTGACCGCATTGGCGGCGATGTTCAGCGTCGAATCGATGCCACGCTGCAGGCTCGCCCACTGCCATTGCGGATGGGTGTCGGCCCGGGAAAACTCCTTGAGGTCCTTGATGATTTGCGCGGCGCGGGCCACCCCGTCTCGCGACTCCTGAATCAGCAACGGGATTTCCGCCTCGACGAACGCCAGGTCCAGACGCGTTTTCAAGGCAGTGAGCGATTGAATGACCTCAGCCGATCCAAGCTGATCCTCGGCCGCTTTGTAGGCCTCAAGCACTTCCTGGACTTTGCCGAAATAGACCGCCAGGGTGCCGAGGTTCGACGAGATGAAACCGATGGGGTTGTTGATCTCGTGGGCGATGCCGGCGGCCATCTGCCCCAGTGAGGCGAGCTTTTCAGCGCCGATCATCTGGCTCTCGAGCTGCTTGCGCTCCTCGATCTCGACCTGCAACGCGTGACTGGCCTGCCTGAATGCCCGGGTGCGCTCCTCGACGCGCTGCTCCAGTCCTTCGTTGGCCGCCCGCAGGTCCTCGTTGACCCGGTTGATCACCTGATAACTGTGCAGCAGCCAGCGACCCAGCAGCACCAGCAGGCAGACGGAAATGATCGAGAATATCTGCA
Organism: Pseudomonas sp. W2-17; assembly: GCF_041060445.1. Lineage (NCBI taxonomy): Bacteria > Pseudomonadati > Pseudomonadota > Gammaproteobacteria > Pseudomonadales > Pseudomonadaceae > Pseudomonas > Pseudomonas sp. W2-17. Next base: position 104,879 of record NZ_JAUFNS010000006.1, read on the forward strand.
GCAGCAACATGATCGACCAAGCGCCTCAATCCGTGGACTCATGCCCTTGTGTCGGCCCGCCGAAGGTGAAGTTGAGGGGGCGATTTATATTGCGCGAAAGCCGCGAGGTCTTGCCATATCTCGACTAACCTTGCGGCATCCAGGTGTCCTTTCCGGTGATGATGCCAGTCAGGATGGCAGCCAGGGCACGGGCACGATGTCGGTACGAACGGGGGTCAATCATGGAAGCCTCAACCAGTGTTTCGTTGCAGCAACGCCCCACCGTCCTGCTGGTAGACGATGAAGAATCGATTCTGAACAGCCTGCGCCGCCTGCTTCGCGAGCAGCCCTATGACCTGCTGCTGGCCACCAGCAGCGAACAGGCCCTGGCGATCATGGCCGAAAAGCCGGTTGATCTGATCGTCAGCGACGCGCGCATGCCGGGCATGGACGGCGCCGCGCTGCTGGCGCGGGTCTACAGCCTGTACCCGGACACCACGCGCATCCTGCTGACCGGCTACGCCGACCTCGAAACCATCGTCAAAGCCATCAACCAGGGCCATGTGCATCGCTACATCGCCAAGCCCTGGACCGACGAAGAGCTGGTGCTGACCCTGCGTCAGTCGCTGGCATTCCAGTTTTCCGAACGCGAAAGACAGCGCCTTGAACAGCTCACCCAGCGGCAGAACGATGAGCTGAAAAGCCTCAACGCCACCTTGGAAAAACGCGTGCTGGCGCGCACCGCCGAATTGCAGCAGACCGCCGACATGCTCGATCTGGCCTATGAGGAGCTCAAGCACAGTTACGCCACCGGCACCGAGGTGTTTTCGATGCTGGTCAATCAGCGTCTGCCCGTGGACAAGCAGACCAATCGCGACGTCATCGACCTGGTCAATGCCTGCAGCAGCCAACTCAACCTGGAAGAGTCCACCCGCCGTGACCTGTGCATGGCCGCCGCGCTGTACAACATCGGCAAGCTCGGCTGGAGCGACGCGTTGATCAACACGCCGTCGGACATGGTCAGCCACGCCGACCGCGACACCTGGCGCAGTTACCCGCGGCAGAGTGAATCATTGCTGATGACCCTCGAACCCATCCAGGACGCCGCGAGTCTGATCCTGCATCATCAGGAGCGCTGGGACGGCAGCGGCTTTCCGGCGCACCTCAAGGGTGAGGCGATTCCCTACGGCGCACGGCTGCTCAAGCTGGTCGTCGACTTCATCGAACTGCAGCGCGGGCTGATTCTGGAAAGACACCTGAGCAGCGGCGAGGCCTTGCTGTTCATCCGCCGTTACGCCGGCAAGCTCTACGACCCCGGCCTGATCGAGGATTTCGCCAAGGCCTGCGCGGCGTACCTGGACGATGCGGTGCTCAACGACCCGACCGTCAAGGCCGTCACCACTCGCGAGCTGGTGCCGGGCATGATCCTGGTGCGCAACTTGAACGCCGACAACGGCATGCTGCTGCTGAACGCGGGCAAGGTAGTCAACGCCGCGCTGATCGACAAACTGGCGGCCTTCGAGGCCATCGAGAACAAGACCCGCTACAGCATCTTCGTGCGCCTGCCCGAACACGTGCCCGGGTCAGAGCCGCCGAAAACTCACTGGACTCAGGTCGGTTGACGCGCTGAGCACTCGCTTGATTGCGGAGTGATCGATCCGCAGTGATCGGAACCGCAGCCTGTTTTTCCCCGTGCTCCCGCTCCCTAGCATGGCTCCACTCATTACGGTGGAGCTTTCCCATGCACGACTTGCACGTTGTTTCACCCCACGCGGCGCCCGCGTCTGCGGCATCTTCCTCCTGGCGCGACTGGCTCTCGGTGTATTCCGTGGCGTTGGGCGCGTTTGCCTTTGTCACGTCCGAATACCTGCCGGTGGGCGTTCTGCCGCAGATCGCCGACAGCCTCGACGTCACCGATGGCGTGGCCGGGCTGATGGTCACCGTACCGGGCATCGTCGCGGCGATCTCCGCGCCGGCGATCATGCTCGGTGCCGGGCGCATGAACCGCCGGCTTCTGCTGCTGTTGCTGAGCCTGCTGCTGGTGCTGTCGAATCTGCTCTGTGCGGTATCACCGTCGCTGGCGATCATGCTGCTGGGGCGCGGACTATTGGGGATTTCCCTCGGCGGCTTCTGGGCCGTGGCGATTGCGGCGGCCGGGCGTCTGGTCAGCGAGTCGAGGGCGGCGAAGGCCACGGCGCTGATCTTCGCCGGCATCACCCTGGCGACGGTGTTCGGGGTGCCGTTCGGTACGTTCGTCAGCACGGCCTTTTCCTGGCGCATGTCCTTCGTCGTTACGGCCGGCCTGGGGCTGATCGCTCTGACGGCGCAGGCGTACACCCTGCCCTCGCTGCCTTCCAGCGAAGGACTCAACGCCCGCGCGCTTCGGGCATTTCTGTCACGGGGCACGGCGCGGCGCAGCATGCTGTTGCTCGGCACGGTGGTCGCCGCGCACTTCACCGCCTACACCTACGTCGCGCCGTTTCTCGGGCAGTACGCCGGGTTCTCGCCGAACGCGATCACCGGGGTGCTGCTGGGTTTCGGGCTGGTGGGCATGCTGGCGAACTTCGCCATGGCCGGGACCCTCACCACGCATTTGCGCGCGTCGCTGGGCGCGGTGATTGTGCTGATGGTGCTGGCGCAGCTGGCGTTGCCGCATCTGCAAGGCGTCGGGGTGATGCTGGCGGTGCTGGTGTGGGGCGTGGCGTACGGCGCGATTCCGCTGGGTGTCAGCAGTTGGATGCAGCTCACCTCGCCGCAGTTGCCGGAGGCCAGTTCGGCGATGCTGGTGACCATGTTTCAGGTGGCGATCGCCTCGGGCTCGCTGTTCGGCGGGCTGATGGTCGATCACCAGGGCGTCTCGGCGGCGCTGTGGCTGGGCGCGGGGTTGGGGCTGCTGGGCCTGGCGGTCATGCTCAGCTTCGGTGTCGCCCGCGCGCCCATCGCTCAGGCGTTGCAGCGCTGAGTCAGCCCTTGAGAATGTTGTCCTTGAAATAGTCGATCAACACCCGCAACCGGGGTGCCGTCTGCTTCGACGCAGGCCAGAGCATCCACAGGTTGCCGGTGTGGTCGGTATAGTCCCCAAGCACCACCTTCAGCCTGCCGTCGGCCAACGGCGCGCGGATGGAAAAATCCGGCAGGCAGGCGATCCCGACACCGTCGATCGCCAGATGCGCCAGCGGATCCGTCGTCGTGCAGGTCAACGCCCGCGAAAGGTTCGGCTGAATGTGCGTGTCTCCGACGCGCAACGGCCAGCGCTCGATCATCCCGGTGGCCGGAAACTTGTGCAGCAGGCAGGTGTGGCGAATCAGCTCGTCGGGGTGCGCCGGTTCTCCGCAGCGTTCCAGGTACGCGGGCGATGCCACCAGCTGCAGCTGGAAGCCACCGAGCTTGCGTGCAGTCAACCGCGAATCCTGGGGCGCACCGGTGCGGATCACCGCGTCGAAGCCCTCCTCGATCACGTCCACCATGCGGTCGGACATGTCCACTTCAAGCTCGATGTCCGGGTACGCGCGCATGAACCCCGCCAGCACCGGCATGATCAGCACGTTCTGAATCGGCACGCTGATGCGCACCTTGCCCCGTGGCGTGGCGGACAGTTCGAGCAGCTCCAGCTCAGCGGCTTGGACCTCGCTGACGATGCGCTTGCAGCGATCCAGAAACCGTTCGCCTTCGGTGGTCAGGGTGACGCTGCGCGTGCTGCGATGGAACAAGCGCACGCCGAGCCTCTCCTCCATGCGCGCCACGCTCTTGCCCACGGCGGACGAAGAGATTTCCAGCAAGCGTCCCGCTTCAGTGAAGCTGCGGGTTTCGGCCACGGTGATGAACGCCGTGATGCCGCTGAGACTGTCCATCATGGGTGGTTGGCTCTTGGCTGAAAGGGGTTGATTCATCGTTGAGTGAGACGGGTTGTAGCACTGACGGTGGGGGTGACTCCAGACCCGATTGCGGGACCGGCGATGATCACGACTGTGGACCCAGTTGTGACCTCGACCGTGGGACCGGCGTTAGCCGTGATCACTTCAGTGCTTCATGTTCAGCTGCGATTAAGTATGCGGGCGCTAGGTTAAGGGAACGGCCATGAAAGAGCGTGGACCCGCTCTTTGTAAACGCAGGCCTTTGCGAACACATTCGCGAAATACCGATAGGTGGACTAGCTTGAAAAGTACACACCCATTGGAAGCAGAGGGTAATTGCTGCGTGCGTCATTACATATTAATGGAGGAATTAGTGTTGTTCCCGACAGGGACGGTGTTGAATCCGACCAAACTTGAATAAACACCTTACTGAACAGATGCTGTCTGCCATCGAAATAACAGCGGCCCCAGCGTTGATAAACAGGCTGAAATATGAACCCGCACGAACAATTGTCACAACGAGCTGATACGCCCGGGATCATTGGCCCTGACAGCAAACATCCAAGACAGAACGCCTACACTCCACAGACATTATTTTCATATTTGAGCGACTAACCTGCGATTCAATGATCCGCCAGAACATGTTTAACCGACGCGCCTGATCGGTATATCCGGCGAAGATCACACTGCTGATCAACCGTACGCGTTTAATAATAACTGACGATCCGGGCATCACTGTGCTTGCGGTTCGCGTTGCAAAACATCGGACTTCACGGGGACGTTCAAACTATGAATGAGGCATTTCTTCCTTTCTCGCGACCGAGCCTCGGCGATGAAGAAGTGGCGGCGGTGACCCGCGTGCTGCGCTCCGGCTGGATCACCACGGGCCCGGAGTGTCAGCAGCTCGAAGCGCAGTTCGCCGAGCGGGTCGGTGCACGGCATGCCGTCGCGGTTTCATCGGCGACAGGCGCCATGCACATCGCGTTGCTCGCCCTGGGCGTCGGCCCCGGCGATGAAGTGATCACGCCCTCGCAGACCTGGGTCTCGACGGCCAACATGATCTGCCTGCTGGGCGCCACCCCGGTGTTTGTCGACGTCGACCGCGACACGCTGATGACCGACGCCGATTTGATCGAACAGGTCATCACCCCGCGCACCAAAGCCATTGTCCCGGTGCATTACGCCGGCGCCGCCTGCGACCTCGATCCTATTTACGCGCTGGCAGACCGCCACGGCATCGCGGTCATCGAAGACGCCGCCCACGCGGCCGGCACGGGCTATAAGGGCCGGCCAGTGGGCAGCCGTGGCACGGCGATTTTTTCCTTTCATGCGATCAAGAACATGACCTGTGCGGAAGGCGCGATGTTCGTCACCGATGACGCGAAACTGGCGGATCGGGTGCGTCAGTTGAAATTCCACGGCCTCGGCGTCGATGCCTACGACCGTCTGACCCTGGGCCGCAAACCCCAGGCCGAAGTCATCGAACCCGGCTTCAAATACAACCTGGCGGACATCAACGCCAGCATCGCCCTCGTGCAACTGCACCGGCTCGATCACATCAACGAGCAACGTCGCCGGCTGGCCAGCCACTATCGGGACCGACTGGCCAACAGCCCGGTCATGCCGCTCTCCCAGCCTGTTTACCCGCAACAGCACGCCTGGCATCTGTTCATTTTGCGCATCGACCCCGAGCGCTGCGGTCTGGACCGCGACGGGTTCATGAAGGCCCTGCAAGAACGCGGCATCGGCACTGGCATTCATTTCATCGCCACTCACCTGCACCGCTATTACCGCCAGCGCTTCCCGGACGTGCACCTGCCGAACACCGAGTGGAATTCGTCGCGGCTGTGTTCGATTCCGCTGTTCCCGGACATGACCCGCGACGAAGTCGAGCGCGTCGTCGGTGCCATTGAATCCATCGTCGGAGCGCGCCCTTGAAAGCCTATCCCGTCCGCTGTGTGTCCGTTGTAATCCCGGTCTACAACGAGGAGCAGAGCCTGCCCGAGTTACTGGACCGCACCGAGGCCGCTTGCGCCCTGTTGAACTGCGCCTACGAAATCGTGCTGGTCGACGATGGTAGCCGCGACGCTTCGGCCGACCTGCTTCAAGAGGCCGCCGAGCGACAAGGCAGCCACGTAGTGGCGGTCATTCTCAATCGCAATTACGGCCAGCACGCGGCGATCATGGCGGGTTTCGAGCAATGCAAGGGCGACGTGGTGATCACCCTGGACGCCGACCTGCAGAACCCGCCCGAAGAGATCCCGCGTCTGGTGCGCCTGGCCGAACAGGGTTACGACGTGGTCGGCACAGTGCGCAGTCACCGGCAGGACTCCGCCTGGCGGCGCTGGCCGTCGAAGCTGATCAATCTCGCCGTGCAGCGCTCCACCGGCGTGGCGATGAACGACTACGGCTGCATGCTCCGCGCTTATCGGCGCAACATCGTCGACGCCATGCTCGCCTGCCGTGAGCGCAGCACTTTCATCCCGATCCTGGCCAACAGCTTCGCCCGGCACACCACGGAAATCCTGGTCGAGCACGCCGAACGCGAACACGGCGATTCCAAGTACAGCCCCATGCGCCTGATCAACCTGATGTTCGACCTGATCACCTGCATGACCACCACGCCCCTGCGGCTGCTGAGCATTGTCGGTTTTGGCATGGCGCTGCTGGGCGTGCTGTTTGCCCTGGCGCTGGTGGTCCTGCGCCTGATGTTCGGCGCGCCGTGGGCCGGGCACGGCACGTTCGTCCTGTTTGCGGTGCTGTTCGTCTTCACCGGCGGGCAGTTCATCGGCATGGGCCTGCTCGGCGAATACCTCGGCCGCATGTACAGCGACGTGCGCGCACGGCCGCGTTTTTTCATTGAGAAAGTCGTGCGCGGGTCCCCCCAGACAGCGCTCGAAGCCGTCCCCTCTTCTGCCCCCGCTTACGCCCACAAGGTCGCACCATGAACAAGAAAGCTGTCGTTTTTGCTTACCACGATATTGGCTGCGTTGGCTTGCAGGCACTGCTCGACGCCGGTTATGAGATCGCGGCGGTGTTCACCCACGCCGATGACCCGAAGGAAAAAACCTTCTTCGGCTCGGTGGCCCAGCTGTGCGCTCAGCACGAGATTCCCGTGCACGCGCCGGAGGACCCCAATCACCCGCTGTGGCTTGAGCGCATCGCCCGGCTCGAACCCGATTTCATCTTCTCGTTCTACTACCGCCAGTTGCTCAGCGAACCGCTGCTGGCCTGCGCAAAAGACGGCGCGTTCAACCTGCACGGTTCGCTGCTGCCCAAATACCGTGGCCGGGCGCCGGCCAACTGGGTGCTGGTCAATGGCGAAAGCGAAACCGGCGTGACCTTGCACCAGATGGTCAAGCGCGCCGACGCAGGGCCCATCTTCGCCCAGCAACGTATCGCCATCAGCACGACGGAAACGGCGCTGACCCTGCATGGCAAATTGCGTGAAGCCGCTGCGGGCCTGCTCTCGGAAACCCTGCCACTGCTCGCCCGGGGCCAGTTGTCGGGGACACCCCAGGATGAATCTGCCGCCACCTATTACGGCCGCCGCACCGCTGCCGACGGCTTGATCGACTGGTCGCTGCCGGCGATCCGACTGGGCAATCTGGTGCGTGCTGTGACCCAACCCTACCCCGGCGCCTTTTGCCCAGTCGGCGAACACAAATTGATTGTCTGGGCCGCGCGAGCGGAGGCCGGTAACAGCGGCGAGGCGCCCGGCACGGTGCTCGGTTGCGAGCCCTTGCGCGTTGCCTGCGGCGAAGGCTCGCTGGTAATCAGCGCCGGCCAGCGCGGTGACGACGGCCTGTACCTGAGCGGCGCGCAACTGGCTCGCGAGTTCGGTCTGGTGGAGGGTTCGCGCTTGCAGGGCATTGACCCGCACCGCCCGGTCCGGCGCACCCGCGTGCTGATCCTCGGGGTCAACGGCTTCATTGGCAATCACCTGTCCGAGCGTCTGCTGCAGGACGACCGCTACGAAATCTACGGCATGGACATCGGTTCGGACGCCATCGAACGCCTGCGCGCCAGGCCGAATTTCCACTTCATCGAAGGCGACATCAGCATTCACTCCGAGTGGATCGAGTACCACATCAAGAAGTGCGACGTGGTGCTGCCGCTGGTGGCCATCGCCACGCCCATCGAATACACGCGCAACCCGCTGCGGGTGTTCGAGCTGGATTTCGAAGAGAACCTGAAAATCGTTCGCCACTGCGTGAAGTACAACAAGCGCGTGATCTTCCCCTCGACGTCCGAGGTGTACGGCATGTGCCAGGACGCCAGTTTCGACGAAGACACTTCCAATCTGGTGGTCGGCCCGATCAACAAGCAGCGCTGGATCTACTCAGTGTCCAAGCAGTTGCTCGACCGGGTGATCTGGGCCTATGGGCAGAAGGGTTTGCAGTTCACCCTGTTCCGCCCGTTCAACTGGATGGGGCCGCGGCTGGACCGCCTGGACTCCGCGCGCATTGGCAGCTCGCGGGCCATCACTCAGCTGATTCTGCACCTGGTGGAAGGCACGCCGATCCGCCTGGTGGACGGCGGCGCGCAGAAACGCTGCTTCACCGACGTTGTCGACGGCATCGAAGCCTTGGCGCGGATCATCCAAAACAAAGGCGGCCACTGCAACGGTCAGATCATCAACATCGGCAACCCCGACAACGAAGCCAGCATTCGCCAGTTGGGTAGAGAGTTGCTGCGCCAGTTCGAAGCCCACCCGCTGCGCCACAACTTCCCGCCCTTCGCCGGGTTCCGTGAGGTTGAAAGCCAATCGTTCTACGGCAAGGGCTATCAGGACGTCAGCCACCGCAAACCGAGCATCGACAACGCAAAGCGGCTGATCGGCTGGGCACCGACCATCGAGCTGAGCGAAACCATCGGCAAGACCCTGGACTTCTTCCTCCGCGAAGCCATGGCCGAGAAGGCCGAACTGACCGTCACCACCGGCGCGCGCGGCTGATGATGGCCGGCCTGCGCATCGATGTCGACACCTGGCGCGGCACCCGCGACGGCGTGCCGCGACTGCTGGACCTGCTCGACGAATCGCAGGTCAAGGCGACGTTTTTCTTCAGCGTCGGCCCGGACAACATGGGTCGCCATCTGTGGCGCCTGGCGCGTCCGCAATTCCTCTGGAAAATGCTGCGCTCCCGGGCGGCCAGTCTGTACGGCTGGGACATTCTGCTCGCAGGCACCGCGTGGCCCGGCAAGCCGATAGGCCGCGACCTCGGGCCGCTGATGCGCCGCGCCCGGGACGCCGGTCACGAGGTGGGTTTACACGCTTGGGATCATCACGGCTGGCAGGCCAATGCCGGGCGCTGGAGCGAGGCCGGGCTGACCGATCAGATCCAGCGCGGCGTTGACGTTCTCAGCGATATTCTCGGCCACCCGGTGACCTGCTCCGCCGCCGCTGGCTGGCGCGCCGATGAGCGCGTGGTGCAGGCGAAAGAGGCATTCGGCTTTCGCTACAACAGCGATTGCCGGGGCACGTCGATATTCCGCCCGGTGCTGGCCGATGGCGCGCTGGGCACGCCGCAGATTCCGGTGGACCTGCCGACCTACGACGAACTGGTGTCGCCACAGCTCGACGCGCGGGCGTTCAACGACGACATCCTTCGGCGCTTCGCAGCATCGAAGCTGAACGTCTACACCGTTCACGCCGAGGTCGAAGGCATCGTCATGGCCCCGGCTTTTCGCGCGCTGTTGAGTGAGGCGAAAACCCGTGGCATCCACTTTCAGCCCCTCGGTGCGCTGCTGCCGGCTTCACTGGATCAGGTGCCTTCAGGCCAGCTGGTGCGCGGCGTTCTGCGCGGCCGCGAAGGCTGGTTGGGGGTGCAGCGATGATCACAGCCGAACAGCGCAACATCGCCTTGCTGGTGCTGGCCTTCGCCGCGTTCTTTCTGCTGCCGCTGGGGTTCCACGGTTTGTGGATTCCCGATGAAACCCGCTACGCCCAGATCAGCCAGGAAATGCTCCACAGCAGTCAATGGGCCGCGCCCCATTTCATGGGCCTGCGCTATTTCGAGAAACCCGCCGCGGGCTATTGGCTGATTGCCGTGGGTCAGGCGATTTTTGGCGAAAACCTGTTTGGCGTGCGGATTGCGTCGGCGCTGAGCAGTGGCTTGAGCGTGGTGCTCGCGTACTGGCTTGCCACGCGGATGTGGAACGACCCGCGCAAGAGTTTCGCCAGTGCGCTGCTGTTCATGAGCTTTGCGTTCATTGCCGGGCAAGCCGGTTACGCCAACCTCGATCCTCAGTTCACCCTGTGGGCCAACCTGACGCTGGTCGGGTTCTGGTGCGCCGTTCACAGCAGCGGGCGCGCTCGACTGGGTGCCTGGGCGCTGATCGGACTGGCCTGCGGCATCGGCTTTATGACCAAGGGCTTTCTGGCCTGGGCACTGCCGGTGATGATCGCCCTGCCCTACATGCTCTGGCAGCGACGCGTCGGGGAACTGCTTCGGTATGGGCCGCTGGCGGTGTTGATTGCCATCGTCGTGAGCCTGCCATGGGTCCTCACGGTGCATGCCCAGGAACCCGACTTCTGGCGGTTCTTCTTCTGGCACGAGCACGTGCGGCGCTTTGCCGGGGCCGATGCCCAGCACGCCGAACCCTGGTGGTTTTACCTGCCGCTGCTGGTGGTGTCCTGCCTGCCGTGGGCGGTGCTGCTGCCCGTCACGTTCCGCCAGGCCTGGCAGCACCGGCGTCGACCCGAGATTGCCTTTCTGCTGCTGTGGCTGCTGGTGCCGCTGGCATTTCTCAGCATCAGCAACGGCAAGCTGCCGACCTACCTTCTGCCGTGCCTGCTGCCGGTGGCACTGTTGATGGCCGATGGGCTGATCGAACGCCTCCGTCAGCGTCAGCTCACAGCGTTGCGCGTCAACGGCTGGCTCAACGCCGCCGCCGGTTTACTCGGACTGTTGGCGCTGGTGTACCTGCAACTCAAACAGCCGCTGTACGACCACGAACCGCTGCACCTGTTACTGGCGCTCGTCGTGCTGACCGGCTGGTGTGCGAGCAATGCGCTGCAAGGTCTGCGTCCGATGAAGTATTGGGCCGCGCCGGCATTGGGCGGTTGGCTGCTGGTCGCGTTGTTGCCGGCGGCTCTTCCTTATGACGTCGTGCACAACAAGACCCCTGACCAGTTCGTGCTTGCCCATCAGGCGCAACTGGCGGCGAGCACCCACCTGTTGAGCAATGACCTGGGTGCTGCCTCGGCCCTGGCCTGGCGCCTGAACAGAACCGACGTATCGTTTTTCAATACCTGGAACGAGCTGGAATACGGACTGGGCTATCCCGATGCGCAAGCCCGTGAAGTCACCCTGAAAAGGATCAACACTTGGATGACCAAAGCCCGCAGCGAGGGCCAGGTCGGCGTGGTCATGCGCGGAAGAAGCGACGAGGAGCTGCGCGAGCTTGAGCTGCTGCCCAAAGACGCCGAGCGCTTCGACGAAGGTAATCTGATCATCCTCATTTACCCGAAGACGGCGCCATGACCTGGCTGCTGCTGTTGGGCACCTGCGGGCTGACATGCCTGGGCCAGGTCGCGCAGAAGTGCGCGGTGGAGCGTTGGCACGGCACATTTCCGCGGGTGCTCGCCGCATTGCGCTCGTTCTGGCTGTGGCTGGCAATGGCGTGTCTGGGCCTGGGTTTGCTGGGCTGGCTGCTGGTGTTGCAGCGCCTGGAGGTCGGCATCGCCTACCCGATGCTGGGGCTGAATGTGGTGCTGATCACTTTGGCCAGCCGCTTTGTTTTCAAGGAATCCATCGACGCCGTGCACTGGCTGGGTGTCGCGCTGATTCTGGCCGGCGTTGTGCTGCTCGGGCGCCAGGCATGAGCCGGTCAGCTCTGAGGTGCTCCCCCGTGAAGCGCGGGGCAACCGCGTGGGCGATGGGCAGCGTGGTGCTGGTGAGTGCAGCTCAGTTGGGCATGCGCTGGGGCATGAGTCGTCTGCCCTCGCCTGCGCTCTGGTTTGAGCCGGGGAGTCTGCTGCGATTCGAGCCCGCAGCCGTGCTGGTGATCGGCGCCGCGATCATCGCTTACGCCCTGTCGATGCTCGCCTGGCTTCTGGCACTGCGCGATCTGCCGCTGAGTCGCGCCTATTCCCTGCTCAGCGTCAGCTATGGGCTGGTGTATGCCCTCGCCGCAGCGCTGCCATTTTTCAACGAGACGTTCACGGTATCGAAAACTTTGGGCGTCATGCTGATCGTGATGGGCGTGCTGACCATCAACCTTCGGCGCATTTCCAGCACTCCTCCACAGGGCTTCTCTTCATGAAAATCAGCGTTTTCGGTAGCGGGTATGTCGGGCTGGTGCAAGCCACCGTCCTTGCTGAAGTCGGCCACGACGTGGTCTGCATGGACATCGATCAGGCCAAGGTCGAGCAGTTGCGGCAGGGTCAGGTGCATATTTTCGAACCGGGGCTGGCCAGCCTGGTGCGAGAGAATCTGGAGAACAAGCGCCTGCAGTTCACCACCGACACCCAACTGGCCGTCGAGCACGCCGAGGTGTTGTTCATCGCGGTCGGCACCCCGTCCCGCGACGATGGTTCCGCGGACCTGAGAGGATTTTTCGCGGTCGGCGAGGCCATCGCGATGTACCGGTCCGAGCCGCTGATCATTGTTGAAAAGTCCACGGTGCCCGTCGGCAGTGGCGACGCGTTGCGCGGGCACATCGACAAGGCGCTGCGCCAGGCCGGTCGCTTGCTGCAGTTCGATATCGTCTCCAACCCGGAGTTTCTCAAAGAGGGGTCGGCGGTCAACGACTGCCGGCGTCCGGACCGTATCGTCATCGGCTGCGACAACGACGCCGTGCGCAAAGTGATGCGCGAGCTGTACGCGCCGTTCAATCGCAACCATGACCGGATCATGTTCATGGACCTGCGCAGTGCCGAGCTGACCAAGTACGCGGCCAATTGCATGCTCGCGACCAAGATCAGCTTCATCAACCAGATTGCCGAACTGGCCGAGCACTTGGGCGCGGACGTTGAGTCGGTCCGGCTGGGCATCGGCGCGGATTCACGCATCGGCTATGACTTCATCTACCCCGGGTGCGGTTATGGCGGCTCGTGCTTCGGCAAGGACATTCGCGCCTTGATCCACAGCGCCCGGGAAGCCCATTGCTCCAACGACCTGCTGGCGGTGGTCGAGGCCATCAACGAGCGGCAGAAGAACAAACTGTTCGAGCGGGTGAAAGCCTTTTACGAAGGGGATCTGCGCGGCAAGACGTTCGCGTTGTGGGGCCTGGCGTTCAAGCCGAACACCGATGACATGCGCGACGCGCCAAGCCGTGTGCTGATGGAAGCGTTGTGGGATGCCGGCGCCACGGTGCGGGCGTTTGACCCCGAGGCGATGCAAGAGACGCAGCGCCTCTACGGCAACCGCAAGGACCTGATTCTGATGGGCACGCCGGAGTCGACGTTGAACGATGCAGACGCGCTGATCATCTGCACCGAGTGGCAACAGTTCAAGGCACCGGATTTCGAGCTGATCCAGCAACGCCTCGCCGCGCCGGTGATCTTCGACGGCCGCAACCTGTACGACACCGAACGGCTGGCGCGCAGCGGGTTTCACTACTTCCCGATCGGGCGCGGGGAATCCTGTGAATTGCCGATCCCGCAGAAGCAGTGGTTGCCGTATAAAAGCGTGGCGGGTGGAGCGATGGTCTAGCGGCCGACGCCTTCCCGGCTGAAGCCGGTCCCACAATGGTGTCCGGCGCCGACCCTACTGAAGGCCCGCCTTGATTTTTGTGGCACGGGCTACAGCCGGGAAGAGGCCCGCGTGTGCGCCATAAATTTTGCAGCGTGACGCCTGACGCCTTCCCGGCTAAAGCCGGTCCCACAATTGTGTCCGGCGCAGGCCCCACTGAATTCACACGATGCTTATTGATGATCGTCCCCACGCTCCGCGTGGGAATGCAGACCGGGACGCTCCGCGTTCATGGACGGCGTTCTGCAGTCGGGGCGGCAGTGACGAAGTAGTAGATTCGTTCTCCCACCATGAAGGAGTCGAGCACCCGCAGTGGCAACGCGGGAGGCGACTGGCTTTCCATCACCACGATCCTGTCAGCCCCCGGTGCCAGAAAACGGTCGAGTTCAGCACCAGACATCACACTGTCAAGCTGGCTCTGGCTGTAGAACACGCCGGCGCCCGCCAAGCGTTCGCTGGGGTGGAACAGCGCTACGCTCACCCCTTGCTGTTGCAGGCCATGGATTTTCTCGGTCAATGGCAGGAATGACAGCTGCCTGTCCTCCCGCGGCGCCAGCCATTGCGCTGCACCCAGGTAGGTGACAACCACCAGCAAGACACCCGCCCCGCTGATCCCTCGACGATGGCGCACCACCGCCGCCACAAACGCGGACCGTGCTGCATGCACGCGGATCCTGGCCCCCAGCACCAACGCATATTCGGCAGCAATCACCGCAGCGGCCGGCGCCAACGACATCAGGTAAACCGTGCGCTTACTCGACGCCAGTGTCAGCAACAGGAATTGCGCGCCCAGCCACAGGGTGAAGAACAACAGATAGCGATTGCTCATCAGCTGCTTGCGAAAGTGCCAAAGCCCCAGATAGACCAACAGATTCCACGGCAAAAACGCTTCCGGCAGTTTCGCCAGGTAGTAATAAAACGGCTCGTAATGCCCGGCTTCGGTAAACGAACCGCTGAACCGACCAACGCTGTTGGTCCACAGCACCTCTTTCAATGACGCTGAACCGCCCTGCCCGTACAGAAAACCCAGCCAGACGAGAAGCGGCACCAGCGCCAACAGGGTGAAGGCTGCAGGGCGAACCCAGTCGGCCACCTTCACGCGTTTTAACTGCACCGTTTCGAAGATCAGCCAGAAGAAAATCACGACACCCGGCAACGCCAGGCCGAGCACCCCTTTGCTCAAGGTCGAAATCACGATGCCCAGCGTGAACGCGAGCCAAGGGCTTAATGCCAGCGCCCCGCGTCGCGCGCCCTCGCTGGCGTGGAAGAACGCCAGCAGCGCCAGGGTCACACCGAGGGACAGCAATGCATCTTCGCCCACCTGCCGCGCATTGCTCCAGAAGCTGGCCGTTGTCGCCAGCATGAACGCCGCCAGCCAGGCCACAGAGGCCGGGCGTCCGAACCGCACCAGCATGCGGTAAAGGAGCAACACGCTGAAGAGCCCGGCGAACGCCGACGCCAGCCGCACCGCCAATGGCGTAGCGCCGAACACGCGGATCGCCGCCGCATCCAGCCAGACGCTCAGCGGGGGCTTCTCAAGAAAAGGCTGTCCGTTGAGGGTCGGTGTCACCCAGTTGTTGCTCAGGTGCATCTCCATGGCGATGCCTGCCACCCGCGGCTCCGTCGAGTTTTGCAATTGGTGATTGCCCAACGCGAAGAAAAACAGAACAGCCGCCAGCACGAACAACGAGAGCGCACGAGAAGTCATCGAGGGAATACCGGCTGGGGAGCGAATCATCAGTTGATGGCTGTCGGCAGTATAGGCGGCGCTTTGTTGAAGTCTTGTCAACGCCCCGTCACCACTGGATCGAGCGGCGGGGTGTTTCAAAGGATGACTGACAAACGCGCACTCGCGAATGATCACTGGCATACTCTCCGCCGCTATCAAAAGTGCCCATGCGCTTATAAATGGGCAAACGAATATTAAACACTGACGGAGTTTTCACACACAGGCCACACAACTTTAACGACGCCAGCCCGACAGTCCATGGATGACTGTTATGAATACGCTTTTACAGGAGTTACGATTTGAAACGTATTAGAAACCCTTAAAAAATTGACAATAAACTTATTTGCGCTATGTGCCCACCGGTGAATAACGGTAAACGAGGCGCAGCGCCAAATAACTGGAAACTCGACACACCTGTCCAAAGGATTAGACACATGCGGATTTACCCATCGGCCCCAGCCCGGTTCCTGCTGTTGGCAACCGGCACATGGCTCGCCCTCTTTTTTCTCACACGCGTCGTTTTATTCACCACCCATCTCGACGAAGCCGGCAATCAAGTAATAGCCACTTTCGCCACCGGGCTGCTCTATGACTTGGCGTTCCTGACCTACGCCGCCCTGCCACTGGGGATATATGTCCTGCTCTGCCCGCCACGCTTATGGCGCGCTCGCGGGCACCGCTGGTTCCTGCAAGGGCTGATGACAGTCAGTATTTTCGTGATGCTGTTTGTCGCCGTGGCCGAATGGCTCTTCTGGGACGAGTTCGGCGTGCGATTCAACTTCATCGCCGTGGACTATCTGGTGTATTCCGACGAGGTCCTCAATAACATCCTCGAGTCCTACCCCATCGGCAAACTGCTCGGCGCGCTGGCGATCGTTGCCATCGTATTGAGTGCGATCATCAGTCGCGCCGTCGTAGCCTCGATCAAAGCCCCCACACCGCCGCTGCGCAGCAGGCTGGCCGGTATCGCGCTGTTGCTGGCCCTGGCGGCCATCAGCCTGCAATTTGTTGATCAGGATAATCCTCGCGGTCTGGGTGGCAACGCTTATCAGCGGGAACTGGCGAGCAACGGCCCGTATCAGTTTTTCGCCGCATTCAGGAACAACGAGCTGGATTATCAGCAGTTCTACGCCACCCTGCCCGACCCGCAAGTCGCCGATCAGATGCGCCGGGAGCTGGCCGAGCCCAACAGCCGATTTGTCGGCACGGACCCAGTGGATATCCGACGCACGATTGACAATCCGGGGGCGACGCGCAAAGCCAACATCGTCCTGGTGACCATTGAAAGCCTGAGCGCCAAATACCTGGGCAGCAACGGCGACACGCGCAACCTGACCCCCTATCTGGATGCACTGCGCAAGCAAAGCGTCTACTTCAATAACTTCTACGCCACCGGCACCCGAACCGACCGCGGCCTGGAAGCCATTACCCTGTCCATCCCGCCGACGCCGGGACGCTCCATCGTCAAACGGGTGGGCCGCGAGAGCGGTTTCGCCAGCCTCGGTCAGCAACTGGCGGGCGTCGGTTACGACAGCGTTTTCGTTTATGGGGGACGGGGCTATTTCGACAACATGAACGCCTTCTTCAGCGGCAACGGCTACCGCGTGGTGGACCAGAGCAGCGTCAATGAACAGGACATTCACTTCAAAAACGCCTGGGGCATGGGCGACGAAGACCTGTACCAGCAGGCGCTCAATCTGGCGGATGCGGACTTCGCTGCGAACAAACCGTTTCTGTTGCAGTTGATGACCACTTCAAACCACCGCCCTTACACCTTCCCCGAGGGACGCATTGACATCCCTTCGGGCAACGGTCGCGACGGCGCGGTGAAATACACCGACTACGCCATCGGCAAGTTCCTTGAAAGCGCCCGCCAGAAACCGTGGTTCGACAACACGCTGTTCGTCTTCGTCGCCGACCACACGGCAGGCAGTGCTGGCAAAGAAGACCTGCCCATCGATAACTACCTCATTCCGCTGTTCATCTACGCGCCGAAGATGATCCAGCCGCGGGAAATCTCTCAATTGGCGAGTCAGATCGATCTTGCGCCGACGCTGCTGGGGCTGCTGAATCTCGATTATCAGTCCACCTTCTTTGGCCGCAATCTGTTCTTCGATTCGGCGTTGCCGCCCCGGGTGGTGGTCGGCAATTACCAGCACCTGGGACTGTTCGACGGCAAGGATCTCGCCATCCTCAGCCCGCGCCAAGGGCTGCGTCGCCACGACAATGCGCTGGGTGAAAGTGTCGAAAGCCAGTCAACCCGTGCCGATCCACTGATTGCGCGCGCCATCGCTTATTACCAAGTGGCAAGCGAAGGGTTCAAACAGCATCTGCTGGACTGGAAGCCTGACAGCTTCAAGCCTTGACCGGCAGGCGGGGACCGTAAGGGCCTGCGGCAGAAGAGCGGTGAGTGGACGCCATCCGATCATCGCTCTGAAGCCGACAGCATCGCTTTGGTAAACGACAAGATATTCACGGCAGCCGAACCTATTTTTGACAAACGCCTGTCTAGGATCGCGCAACGTTTAAAGCGGCGGGTTTTAACTATGTTGGTGGTCGAGGATCTGGTGTTGGACACAAGCAAATACCGGGCGACCCGCGCGCAAAGATCGCTCAAGCTCAACCCGACCAACATCGACATCCTGGCACTGCTGATGCTGAAAAGTCCCGGCATTGTCAGCAAAGAAGAAATCGCGGAAATGCTGTGGGGCCAACTAGGGGTGAACAAGAGCAGTGGCGTCGGTACACGCGTGCATCAAATCAGAAAAGTGGTCGATGACGGTTTTGCGTTTCCCCTGCTTCATACGGTGTATGGCGTCGGCTACCAGCTGCGTAAATAACCTGTTGTCAACGCCTCACGTTGTTTTCAATCTCCCGCTTTCATCGCCAGTTGCTTCCAGTCCTGCGGATTAAGCACGCCTCTGATAACCGGCCTGCTGCGTTTGTCCAGTGAGATAAACACCGCACTGTCGTATTCGCTGGTATCGGCATGGGGATAACCCTGCTTGCCCTCTATCTGACTGATGCAACCGCTATGGGTGACTAACACCAGATTGCGGTTATTCGCCTTGTGCGCCATGACCTGGCCGAGGTTCATCTTCTCGCAATCAAACAACCAGTCCTGGGACGCAACCGGGTGGCCGAACAGGGATTCGGCGGTTTGCGCCGTGCGCGTAGAGGGGCTGGCGAGGACATCGGTCTGGTCCAAACCCAACTGGCTCAATGAACGTCCCACTTCGGCAGACACCTGGCTGCCGTTGCGGGTGATCCCGTCCTTTGGCCCCAGGCATTCATTATCGGAGCGGTCGCAGCGCTCGCCGTGGCGCACCAGCACCACCACTTCGCCTTTCTTCCAGCTCTCGTAAAGACCCGCCCTGCTCATGTTGTGCCCGCTGGCGAGTTCAATGGGCGAACGGGGCCAGTAGGTGTAACCCGTCAGCAGCAGCAGCGACACGACAATCGCGGCAGCGGTGAGCAAAACACGGAATTTGGTGGCACTTTTAAGTAACTTACCCGCCGTGGGCGCGGGCGGGACATTGATGTGTTCGCGCATCGTGTTGCTCCGGCTGTACAGTCCATCGGCAGATGGAAATCTGCGTCATTGAATGACAACGAGCGTAAACAGCGATGCATGGTTATTTGGTAAACGGCACGTGAAAAAAACAGTGGCTGTAAAACGTTATTGTTTCCCGACCCGTGGGGAGAACGTCACGCCGTAGTTTGTGAGGAAGTCTCTGCTTCGTCTCATGAGGACGCTACAAGCTTTAAACATAATAGAGTTTTCACATTCCCTTCACTGCGGCTTGACCTGTGCGTGTCTATGTTCCACCAGCGGCCGGCAATAGCCGGGCAAAGTTAATCATTCATGCTTATCGGGACATTCCAACGTGCGAAGCGAACGATCACGATTTTATGCCTGGAACTTGGGTTTACCGATCGCCATTGCGCTGGCGATATTCGTGGTCTTCGACCTCACTTCCCTGGACGAAATGATCAGCAACTGGCTGTACTACCCCAACCACGAGTTTCCCTACGGCCACAACCGCCTGTTCGAAAACCTGACCCACCGCTGGCCGCGGATCATTCCCGACCTCACGGGTGAAGCGGCCATCATCGGGTCGATCCTGTCGTTCATCTGGCCTCTATTAAAACCGGGACGGGATGACCGGCTACTGACTGCGCTTGAGAGGTTGCGTATCGCCCCGCTGCTGCGCTTCACGGCTCGCCACCGGCGGGACTTCCTGTACATCGTCGTGTCGTTTGCAATCATCACCGGCATGATCCATTTCTTTAAAAGCCACACCAGCATCTATTGCCCCGTGGAAACCACGCTGTACGGCGGGACCATGGAGAAAAAGGAGTGGTTCGAGAATTTCAGCCTGTTCCATGAAGCCGGCGCCGGTCGCTGCTGGCCGGGTGGGCATGCCTCCGGCGGCTTCACCATGGTCGCGCTGTACTTCGTCGCGCGGCGTCATCAGTGGCGCCACGCCCGGGCGATCCTCTACGCTTCGATGGTTCTGGGCGCGATCTACGGCACGACGCGCGTGCTGCAGGGCTGGCACTTTATGTCGCACACGTTTTGGGCCGGGGTGATTGTGTGGATCGGTGCGCTGCTCACCGCCCTTGCCTTCTATGGCTGGCGACAGCTTGCGCCCTCGCCCGCCCAGGGGCACTTGCCCGACGCTACACAAGCGGGCGGCGTTCAGACTCAACGGAGTTACTGACTTGCAGCCATCGGATCAGCGGATCAGCCATCCACTCGTCGATCCAGTCACGCATCTGCGTGGCCGGCATCGGTTCGGCGATGCCGAAACCCTGACCGATTTCACAGCCCAACTGGAGCAGGCGTAACGCCTGAGCGGGGCTGTTGACACCTTCGGCGATGACTTCGCGACCGAACGCGCTGGCCAGGCCGAGTATCGCCTGCAGTATCGAGATATCGCCGGGGGCGTCGAGCATGCCGTGAATGAACGTCTGATCGATCTTCAGTTGCGCCACCGGCAGGCGCCTCAAGTAGCTAAGGGACGAATACCCTGTGCCGAAATCGTCCAGGGCAAAGCGCACTCCCAGGTGCTCGCAGTTGCGCAGCGTGCGCGAGACGCCTTCAACGTCTTCCAGCGCGCTGGTTTCGAGGATCTCGATCATCAGCATTTCCGGCCCGACATCCGGGTGCGCTGCAAGGCGCTCGATCAGGTTCGCCACGAAGTCAGGGTGCTGAAGTTGCCGTGCCCCGACGTTGATGCTCACGGCCAGATGCAGCCCTTCCCGTTGCCAGTGCTCGATCTGGCTCAAGGCACTTTCCAGCACCCACTCTCCGACCACCTCCGCCAGCGAGCTGCTTTCGATCAGCGGCAGAAAACTGTTCGGCAACAGCAGTCCTCGCTCCGGATGGTCCCAGCGCAGCAAGGCTTCGGCACCGACGACCGCGCCCGTACGCAGGTTGACCTTGGGCTGAAAATACAGGCGCAGTTCCTGGTCGCGGATGGCCTGATCGATGCGGTCCAGGCGGGCGTTGTGCCCCCGCATTTCCTGATCATGCTGCGCATCGAAGACGTGGAAACGGTTCTTGCCCTCCAGTTTCGCCTGATACATCGCCTGATCGGCCTGGCGCAGGAGTTGATCGGCGCTGATGTCGTCGTCCTGCGGGTAGTAACTGACGCCGATGCTCGCCGACAGCGTCAGGTTCAGCGCACCGACCTGCACCACCTCGCTGGCGGCCGTGAGCAGACGCTCAAGGATCGGCGCGCTGTCGCAGAGCTGATCAAGATCGACGATCAGCGCCACGAATTCGTCTCCGCCCAGACGCGCCAGCGTGCAGGCATCGTTCAGCACGCTCTGCATGCGCCGGGAAACGCTGGACAGCACCCGATCACCCACGTCATGCCCATGCAGGTCGTTGATCGCCTTGAAGCCGTCGAGGTCCAGGTAACCCAATGCCAGCCGGGTGCCGTTGCGCAGGGCGTCGGCCATCGCCTGCTGCATGCGCGAGGCGAGCAGGACGCGGTTCGGCAGGTGGGTCAGCGGGTCGTAATGGGCCACGTATTCCAGCTGACGCTGGTAGCTGTGCAGTTCGGTGACGTCGGTGAACAGCGACACGTAATGCTGAATGACGCCATGGGCATCGACGATGGCGGTAATGGTTTGCCGCGCGGCATAGGCCGAACCGTCGCGCCGGCGGTTCCACAGGTCGCCCTGCCAGTGATGCTCCGTCAGCAGGCTGCGCCAGAGGCTGACGTACTGGGCACGAGGGGTCGTGCCGGATGCGAGAAAGCGCGGGTTCTTGCCCGTCGACTCATCGCGTTCGTAGCCGGTAATGGTGGTGAACGCGTCGTTGACCTCGATGATCGCACCCGTCGGGTCGGTGATCATGATGCCTTCCCGCGCGTGGGTGAACACGCTGGCGGCGAGGTTGAGGCGTTGCTCGATCTGGCGGCGCGCGGTGAGGTCGGTCAGGGTCACACGGATGCCGCTCGTCTCGCCGCCGTGGCGTACGCAGTTCAGCCGCGCCTGCCAGTCCGTGCCGTCGGTGCGCTCCAGGCTCAGATCGCACTCCTCCGCCTGGCCGCTGCGACAGACCCGGGCGAAGACCTGCTGCCAGCGGTCACGGTCACGGCTGACGACGCGGCCGGCAAAACGGCGCTGCAACAGCCGGTGACGCGGATAGGCCAGCAGTGTCTCGCCCGTGCGGTTGACGGCTTCAATGACCCCTTGCGGGGTCAGCGTCAGGTAGCCCACCGGCGCGTTCTCGTATAGATCCAGGTAAAGATCGCGCGAGGCTTCCAGGGCCGATTGCGCAGCGCGAAGCTCCTCGTTCTGCATCTGCAACTCAACCTGGTGCAATTGCAGGTCATGCAGCAGTCGGGCGTTGTCGTCCAGGCTGTCAGGAGGGTTCGCGGGATGAACCACATGAGACACAGGGGGCGGCGTCTTCATGGTCGTCGCGCCTCAGGCGTGCAAAGTGAGTGGCTGCATTGCCAGAAGAATCAGGTGCGCCCGCGTAGCGTCCCCCACCACCCGACGGGCATTCAGGGTGATCGCCCGCGGGCCTGCGTCGGTCAGTTCATGCTCCACGATGAAGCCGTCGAAGCTGGTGTCGTTTTCCAGCAGGGTGCCGAGCTTTTGCCGCAGCGCCGGGATGTCCCACAGGCGGTTGTTGAGCTCAAAGAGTGTCCGACCGGTGGTCAACGGCTCGGTGGTCGGAAAGGTGCGGTAGTAGGAACGACTGGCTGACACGACGCACAAGTCTTCGTCCAGCACCAGCAGCGGCTCGATTATCGTGTCGACGATGGCTTCGGCCAGCTCCCGCGCTGCCTGCACGGCCTTCTGATTGGCGATGCGGCTGTCGATGTCGTGAAAGGTCATCACCACGCCGTCAATGACGTTGTCCAGCGTGCGGTACGGTGCCAGCCGCGCCAGGAACCAGTTGCCCGAGACAGTGCACAGTTCGATCTCTTGCGGGATCAGCATGTCGAGCACCTCCTGTGCCGGGACCAGCAGGTCCATGGAGTGAATGTACGAAGAGATATCGGCCAGCGGCCGCCCCACATCCTTGGGGATCAGGCGGTAGATCTTCACGGCGTCCCGCGTGAAGCGGCGAATGATCAGCTTTGTGTCAAGGAATATAGTCCCGATATTGATGCTGTCGAGGAGGTTCTTCATGTCATTTTGCATGTCGCCGAGCTGTTCGATTTTCGCTTGCAGCTCGGCATTGACCGTGACGAGTTCCTCGTTTACCGATTGCAGCTCTTCACGGGAGGTTTCCAGCTCCTCGTTGGACGACTGCAGCTATTCATTGGTCGATTGCATCTCTTCATTGGCCGCGCCCAGCTCCTCGTTCAGGTGCTGCAACTCATCGATGGTCGCCTGCAGGTTCTCTCGGGTGTACGCCAGGTCATGCTCCAGCAGCCTGACCCGTTCCGGCGCCAGATGAGCGGCAGTGTCGGGCACTGCGTCGGCCGGGATATCCACGCCGCTGGCCGGTTCCTGAAACGTGATCAGAAGCAATTGCTCCCCCTGAGCGGTGTTGCCCATCCGGCGCACGCTGAGGCTGACCCAGCGCGTCGCGCCATCGCTGCTGACCGCCAGTGGCTGGGTCGAGGTCGGCTCGGCGCTGAGGGCGGCACGCTGCACCGCGCTGCGCAGGTCCAGTTGCAGACCTTCGCGGGCCATTTCGACGACGTTAAGGCTCGGTTGCCCCGGCGCAGGCCGCAGGTAGCGGCCGGTGTCGCCGTGTACATACAGAATGTTGCCCGTCAGGTCAGTGACCACCGAGGCAGGGCCGAAGTCCTGCAACAGCGCCCGGCGGGTCAGTTCGGCAATGTTGGTTTCCTTGGTCATGGTCGCGGGGCGGTCCGGGGGTCGGCTGAT
Organism: Pseudomonas sp. W2-17; assembly: GCF_041060445.1. Taxonomy (NCBI): domain Bacteria; kingdom Pseudomonadati; phylum Pseudomonadota; class Gammaproteobacteria; order Pseudomonadales; family Pseudomonadaceae; genus Pseudomonas; species Pseudomonas sp. W2-17. The sequence goes on from NZ_JAUFNS010000006.1 coordinate 128,506, forward strand.
GGGGCTGGGCAGCCAGGACAGCGTGCTGTCCATCGGCATGGATTTAGGCGTTCGGGTCTTCACGGCCCGGTAGAATTTCCATTTGCGCTGCAACGGCGTGAACAGTGTGGCATGCCCGCCGATGCTCTCGGAAGGCGAGAGAAACAGCACGCCGTCAGGTTTCAGCGCGTAATGAAAGGTCGGGATCAACCGGTTCTGCAGCGCATGCCCCAGGTAGATCATCAGGTTGCGGCAGCACAGCAGATCGATGCGGGTGAACGGCGGATCCTTGATCACGTTCTGGACCGCGAAGACGATCATCTCGCGGATTTCCTTTTTCACTCGGTAACCGCCTTCCACGCGACTGAAATAGCGCTCCAGGCGCTCGGCGCCGACGTCACTGGCCACGGAAAGCGGGTAAACCCCGGCGCGAGCCGTACTGATGGCGTCGGCATCCAGGTCGGTGGCGAACACCTGAATGCCCGGCACCACACCGGCGGCCTGACCCTGCGCGTGCAGCAGTTCGTGCAGGACAATGGCCACCGAGTAGGCCTCTTCGCCGCTGGCGCAACCGGCGACCCATACCCGCAGCGGCTCATTGGCCGCCTTGGCGTCGATCATCGGCGGGAGGATCTGCCGCTGCATGACCGTGTAGGCGGCAGGGTCACGGAAGAACTGAGTGACGTTGATCAGCAACTCGTTGAACAGCGACTTGCACTCCTCCGCCGATCCCTTCAGCAGCCGCAGGTAATCATCCTCACTGGCGAGGTGCATGATCTGCAGGCGTCGCTCGATCCGCCGGGCGATGGTGCTCTTCTTGTACTGCGTGAAGTCATGGCCGGTCATGGTGCGCAGGTGCAGCAGAATCTGCTCGATGGCATCGCCCTGCTTCCTCGACGGTGCAGGACCGTCCGGGTCCCTGGCGCCGGTCAGTACGCCGGGCATTTGCTCGACGCTCAGGACATGACTGGCGTTGCCCGCCTGGATCGCGCTGTTGGGCATGCCGCTGTAGGTGGCCTCTTCCGGCCACTGCACCAGGGTTCTGCCCCCATGGTCGAGAATCGACCGACAGCCGGCGGTGCCGTCCGCACCGGTCCCGGACAGAATGACGCCGACCGCTCTTGTCCCATGGTGCTCGGCCATCGACGCGAAGCAGGCGTCGATGGGCAGATGGTGGCCGCGCTCGCCCTCGTAGCGCGTCAGGACCAGCGCATCGGCCGTGACGCTCAAGGCGTATTGCGGCGGGATCACGTACAGGGTGTCGGCGTCAAGGGTCGCGCCATGGGTGGCCTCGACGACTGTCATGGAGGTCGAACGGGCGAGGATTTCGGTGAGCAGGCTGGGCGTGGTCGGCGCAAGATGCTGGATGACCAGAAAGCTCATCCCGGAGTCGCTCGGCATCAGGCGCAGGAATCGCTGCAACACTTCCAGGCCGCCCGCTGACGCGCCAAGCCCGACGAGCAGGCGGCCTTGCGGGCGGTTGTGCAGCGCGGTGTCGGGCACGGGACGCCTCCATGTGTCGAATGGACGGGGATGATGCCCGCTGCGGTCAGGGCGGGCAACGCATTCTGTGCATGACTGACTGCGCAGGTTCCGCCGATCGGCCACACGACGCGACGCATTAGTGTCACACTGCCGACCTGTGCAACACATGATGGCCGGGTGCTATCCTATGGCGCGTACGCGTTCCTCTGACGCGTCTATCCGGTCTGCCAGCGCCAACCTCCCCTCTTTTGAATTGCCGTGTCGAGAAGTCGCCCATGATGTCGGACAACGTACGAATCGGCCCCTTGGGGTTTCTCCATGGCGGTGGCGCCATGGGGCAGTTGATCCGGGACTTTGACTGGACATCGACGTCACTGGGCGATCCTGAGGGCTGGCCGCAGTCACTGCGCTCGGCCATCAGCATTTGCCTGCATTCGAGTTTTCCGACGGCTATTTACTGGGGTGAAGACTTCTGCCTGTTGTACAACGACGCCTGGGCGCCGATTCCGGCGGATCGGCATCCGGCCGTGCTGGGCCGACCGGGGGGGGAAGTCTGGTCCGCCATATGGGACGTTGTCGGGCCGCAGCTGGAAGCGGCTGTACGGGATGGCGAAGGCTTTTCGGCGTACGACCAACTGCTGATGATGGAGCGTGGCGGCACCCTGCACGAGACCTGGTGGAACTACAGTTTCACGCCGATCCGTGGGGAAAACGGGCGCATCGCCGGAATCCTCAATCAGGGTCACGAAGTCACCGAGCGGGTCCTCGCCGAGCGGCGCAAGGCGCAGGAGCTGATCCGCCAGCGCAAAATGTTCGAGCAGGCACCCGGCTTCATTACCATCCTCAACGGCCCCGAGCACCGCTTCGAATTCGTCAACCAGTCTTACACCCGGCTGTTCGGCGAGCGTGACTACTTGGGCAACACGATCTACGAGGCATTCCCGGAGCTGGACGGGCAAGGCTATTACGAGTGGCTGAATGCGGTTTACACCACCGGCGAGCGCCTGGTGCACCAGAACACGCCGATTCAGCTCAGTCACCCCGACGCCCCGTCGGAGGTGCGTTATCTGGATTTCATCTACGAGCCGCTGCTTGATGACTCGGGCCAGGTGACGGGCATTTTCTGTCAGGGCTACGACGTCACCGAGGCGCACCTTTCCCGTGCTGCGCTGGAAGCCAGCGAAGCAGCCCTGCGCGAGGAAACCCGGACCCTGGAAACACTGAACCGGGTCAACATGGAGCTGGCTCTGGAGCTGGACCTCAAGCGGTTGGTGCAGACGGTGACCGATGCCGGCCGCGAGATGACCGGCGCCGAGATCGGCGGGTATTTTCACAACGCCGCCAGCGATCATTTTGACCTCTTCACACTGTCTGGCGTGCAGTCGCCGGAACTGGCCCGACTGCCTGGCCCGCGTGCCAGCCCGGTGTTCGCACCGGCATTCCTGACGAAGGGCGTGATGCGTTCCGACGACATGCTGCTGGACCCACGCTACGGACGCATCTCGCCGCACTTCGGCCTGCCCGCCGGTCATGCACCGGTGCGCAGCTACCTGGCAGTGTCGGTGGTGTCGCGTTCGGGCGAGGTGCTGGGCGGGCTGTTCTACGGCCACAGCGAACCCGGCCAATTCACCCCGCGGCATGAAACGCTGATGTCGGCCCTCGCCGCTCAGGCGGCCATCGCCATTGACAACGCGACGCTGTTCCAACAGGTCCAGAGCGCCAACGAAACCCTTGAACAACGCGTGCTGGCCCGCTCGCAGGCATTGTCCGAAGCCCATTCGGCCTTGCGCCAGGCGCACAAGATGGAAGCCATCGGGCAGCTCACCGGCGGCATCGCCCACGACTTCAACAACCTGCTCGCCGGTATCATCGGCAGCCTGGAGATGATTGACCGCCGCATCGCCAACGGCCGGGTCGACGGTCTGGACCGTTACCTCAGTGCCGCCCACGACTCGGCCAAGCGCGCGGCCACCCTCACGCAACGGCTGCTGGCGTTTTCCCGTCGCCAGACCCTCGACCCCAGGCCCACCGACGTCAACCGGCTGGTGGCAGGTATGGGCCAGCTCATTTCCTCGACCATCGGCCCGTCCATCAGCACACGGACGATCGCCGCCGGCGACCTGTGGCTCAGCAAGATCGATGGGCCGCAGCTGGAAAGCGCACTGGTCAATCTGACGCTCAACGCCCGTGACGCCATGCCAAACGGCGGCGAGCTCACCGTGCAGACACGCAACATCACCGCCGACAGCGCCCAGGGGATGGCGGCGAAACTGCCCGCCGGTGACTTCATTGAAGTCAGCGTGAGCGATACCGGCACTGGCATTGCCCCGGACATTCTCGACCGGATCTTCGACCCGTTCTTCACCACCAAGCCCATGGGTCAGGGCACGGGCCTGGGGCTGTCAATGATTCACGGCTTCGTTCATCAGTCCGGTGGCACCCTTCAGGCGCGTTCAACCCACGGCGCGGGCACCACGATTTCGCTGTATTTGCCGCGCTACGTGGGCGCGCGCGCACAGGCACCGGCCCGCGGCCCGTCGCAGACCCAGAGCCGCGGCGAAACCGTGCTGGTGATCGACGATGAGCCCCACGTGCGCATGCTGATGTGCGACGCCCTGCGCGAACGCGGTTATCAGGTCAGCGAAGCCATGGACGGGCCGTCGGGGTTGCAAATGCTCCGCTCGATGGCATCGATCGATCTGCTGGTGACGGACGTAGGCCTGCCCGGCGGGATGAATGGCCGACAGGTCGCCGACGCCGCCCGCGCCTTGCTGCCTTCCCTGGATGTGCTGTTCGTCACCGGTTACGCGGAAAACTCGGCGGTGGGCGGCGATCAACTGGAAACTGGCATGGCCGTGCTGCTCAAACCCTTCGGCATGAACAGCTTCGCGCAGAAAGTCGGCGAGATGCTCCAGGCTGGCGCCTCCGCTCACGGCTGATCGGTCAGGTTTTTTCGCCCTCTCACGGAACTCACAGGCCCGGCATGCCCCTAAGCTCGACGTCAGCGAACCGGCACAACGCCCGTTCCACGAGAGGTTTAGGTTTCCATGTCTTCCAGCACCCCATCCGCCGCCATAGGCCAACCAGACGAGCCGCGCACTTCGCCGCGTCGTCTGATCTTCATCTCGGTCCTTGTCGCCACCATGGGCGCACTCGCTTTCGGTTACGACACGGGCATCATCGCGGGCGCTCTGCCCTTCATGACCTTGCCGCTCGATCAGGGCGGTCTTGGCCTGAACCCCGTCAGCGAAGGGCTGATCACCGCATCACTGATCGTCGGCGCCGCTTTCGGCTCGCTGGCCAGCGGTTACCTGTCCGACCGTTTTGGCCGACGCGTGACCCTGCGCATGCTGTCGCTGTTGTTCATCGTCGGCGCCCTCGGCACGGCCACGGCGCCGTCGGTGCCGTTCATGGTCGCCGCGCGTTTTCTGCTGGGTATCGCGGTGGGCGGTGGCTCGGCCACGGTGCCGGTGTTCATCGCCGAAATCGCCGGCCCTTCGCGCCGCGCGAGACTGGTCAGCCGCAATGAGCTGATGATCGTCAGCGGCCAGTTGCTGGCCTACGTGCTGAGCGCCGTGCTCGCGGCGTTGCTGCACACCCCCGGCATCTGGCGCTACATGCTGGCCATCGCCATGGTCCCGGGCGTTTTGCTGCTGATCGGTACGTTCTTCGTGCCGCCGTCGCCGCGCTGGCTGGCCTCCAAAGGCCGCTTCGATGAAGCGCAGCAGGTGCTCGAACAACTGCGTGACACCAAAGACGCCGCCAAGCGCGAAGTCGAGGAAATGAAAACCCAGGAAAAACAGGCGCACAAGCGCGTCGCCGCTCGCGAGTTGCTGCGTCAGCCGTGGGTGTTGAAGTTGTTGCTGATCGGCGTCGGGCTGGGCTTTACCGCGCAGTTCACCGGCGTCAACGCGTTCATGTACTACACGCCGATCATCCTCAAACACACCGGCATGGGCACCAACGCTGCGCTCACCGCGACCATCGGCAACGGCATCGTGTCGGTAATCGCCACACTGCTGGGGATCTGGGCCATCGGCCGTTACGGGCGTCGGCACCTGCTGATGACCGGCCTGGTCATCGTGATCATGATGCAGGCAGCGCTGGGTTGCGTGCTGATGTTCATGCCGCAGAACCTGACCCAGAGCTATGCCGCGCTGGCATGCATTCTGGTGTTCCTGCTGTTCATGCAGATGTGCATCTCGCCGGTGTACTGGCTGCTGATGTCCGAGCTGTTCCCGATGCAGGTCCGCGGCTTGCTGACCGGCACGGCGGTGTCGATGCAGTGGCTGTTCAACGCGACCGTCGCGTTCCTCTTCCCGATCGCGGTGGACACGATCGGCAACCCGACCTTCTTCGTGTTTGCGGCGATCAACATCGGCTCGCTGATCTTCGTGTTCCTGTGCCTGCCGGAAACCAAGGGCAAGTCCCTGGAGCAGATCGAGAAGCACATGAAGAAGGAGCTTTAAGACGGGGTTTCAGGTCCCGGGCCTTGCGTCCGGGAGGTTGAACCGAGGCGCTGAGACCGCGCGCGTTCAGCCGAGCAATTCGGTGATCCAGCGCACTTGCTGCGCGGTATCACGAAGCTTGTCTTCCGGCACCGCCTGCCGCGCACGTTGCAAGTTGGCCAACGTGCGCTGCCTGTAACGCAGCAGACGCCGCCACTTTTCGAGAAATGCCGGGCTGCGCGCCGCCATCAACAGCGGGCCGAAGTACAGCGCTTCAGGGCTGTACACCACCGGCCCGCTGCGTTCGGCGACGATGATTTCGTAGTCGAAGCGGTTCTCCCGCAGCACGTCCTCGTGGACGATGCGATAACCGTTTTCCATCAACCACTGGCGCAGCTCAGGCTCGCCGCCATTGGGCTGCAGAATCAGTTGTTCCTTTCCATTGAGCCGCGCTTTGCCGGCCTCCAAGATGTCGCGAATCGTCTCGCCGCCCATGCCGCAGAGGGTGATGGCGGTGATGCCGTCTTCCGCTTCAATCGCTGCCAGGCCATCGGCCAGGCGCACGCGGATGTGCTCCTCGAAGCCGTTCTCGCGCACCGTACGTTCGGCCGCCCTGAACGGCGTCGTCGCCACCTCCCCCGCCACGGCCATCGCAATGAGCCCACGGCGCATCAACGCGACCGGCAGGTAGGCGTGATCGGAGCCGATGTCGGTCAGTCGCGCGTCGGCGGGCACCAGCGCCGCCACGCGCTCCAGGCGCTTGGACAATGTGTGTTCGTTCAACCTTGCCGCCCCTTTTCTCGCCATCGCCCGGCACGACCTGCCGAAACGGGGCGTGAGTCTGTCGGGCCATGGCGCGGATTTCAACTGCGTTGACGCGTGGCCGGCGGATTGAGCGTCGGGTGCTAAGGCAGCTTGGCGATGACCTTGATCTCGAAATCGAAGCCGTACAGCCAGGTCACGCCGACGGCCGTGATCGTCGGGTGCGGCGCTTCGCCCCAGAACTCCGGCACCACTTCCCAGGCCTTTTCGAAGGTCGACTGCGGATCGACCATGAACACAGTGACGTCAATCACGTCATCGAAGGTGCAGCCGGCGGCATTGAGAATGGCGTTGAGATTGGTAAATGCCAGGCGGACCTGGGCGCGCAGATCGGGTTCGGGCGAGCCATCTTCGCGGCTGCCGACCTGGCCCGAGACAAACAGCAAGCCGGCGGACTTGATCGCCGGCGAGTAGCGATTGCGCTCGTACAGCGCGTGGCGGCCAGGGGGGAATACAACGTCACGGACAGTCATGGGTCTTCTCCATCAGCGGAGCGGGATGCTCCGTCGTTTCGATGGGCAGACTGTAGGGCGGCGGATTCGCTGGATAAACCAGCAGCCTTGATCAAGACTGTTTGCATTCCCCAAACAATAAGGTGGCGCGATGGACCGTTTCGACGCGATGCAGGCGTTCGTCCGAGTCGTGGAAACCGGCAGCTTCACCAAGGCCGCCGGTACCTTGCATATGAGCAAGACCACGGTGACGCAACTGGTGCAGCAGCTCGAAGCGCGGTTGCGGGTCAAGCTGCTCAACCGCACCACGCGCAAGGTCAATGTCACGGCCGACGGCGCGGTGTTCTACGAACGGGCGCTGCGCGTGCTGGCGGATCTGGACGACGCGGAAACCGGTCTGTCCGCTGCCTCCGCCGCGCCCCGAGGGCGTTTGCGCGTCGACGTGCCCAGCCCGTTCGCACGCATGGTGCTGATCCCGGCGCTGCCCGACTTCAACGCCCGCTACCCCGATATCCAGATCGACCTGGGGGTGAGCGACCGGATGATCGACCTCATCGGCGAAAACGTCGACTGTGTGGTGCGCGGCGGCGAGCTGACCGACCAATCGCTGATGGCGCGGCACATCACCGACCTGAAGCTGGGCGTCTACGCGGCCCCAGCGTATCTGCAGCGCGCAGGCACGCCGGCTCATCCCCGTGACCTCGAAGACCCGCAGCACTGCATCGTCGGTTATCGCTGGGCTCGCACGGGGCAGCTGTTCCCGATGGTGCTGCAGCGGGACGGCGAACGGGTTCAAGTGCAGAGCCGCTATCTGCTCTCGGTGGACGACGGCAACGCGTACCTCGCGGCAGGGCTTGCCGGCATGGGCGCGCTCTGGCTTCCGCAGTACATGGCCCAGCCGTCGGTGCTCAGCGGTGAACTGCTGGCGTTGTTCGAGGACTGGCAACTGGAATCGATGCCGATGTACGTGGCCTTCCCGCCCAACCGGCACATCAGCATCAAGCTGCGGGTGTTCATCGACTGGGTTGTGGAGTTGATGGGCGACGGGTACAAAAGCTGATCTAACGATTGAACAAGGATGAAGGTGCGATGGACGAAGTGATCAGCTACCGACAAGCCACGGCCGAGGACGTGGCGGCAATCTGCGAGCTGGGGCAGTTGCTCAACGCCATTCACCACGCTGAGCGGCCTGATATCTATGCGGCCGAAACCCTGGATTATCTGCGCGATGCCCCTCACTGGATGAGCTTTCTGAACAACCCGGAGCAGGTTATTTTCCTGGCGTTTGTCGGGGATCGGGCGGCGGGGTTTGTCAGCGCAGGGATGTTTTCGGCAGGTGGGCCATTGCTGCAGCCGATGGCATTCGCGCGCATCGGCTCGGTGTGCGTGGCCCAGGTTTTCTGGGGGAAAGGCTTGGGGCGTGGGCTGATCCAGCACGTGCAAGCATGGGCGCTGGAACGCGGTGCCCAGGATATTCGGCTGACGGTGTGGGGCTTCAATACCCATGCGCGGCGGCTGTATGAAGAGCTCGGATTTGAGACGCGGGCGTATGAAATGGGGATGGGGTTGATGTGACTGCCGTTCACCGCACCTGACAGCGACCTTGTGGACGACCGGTCAGTTTTGTCTTGAGGCGCTGCGCATTATGAAGAAACCCAACCTGGAAATGCGCCAACACATCATCGACGTCGCCAAGTCGCTGATGACCCGCTCCTGCGCGACTCCACCAATCAGCGCACCGACCGACACGGCGGGTCGATCGAAAACCGTGCCCGGCTGACGCTGGAAGTCACCCAGGCCATCGTCGATATCTGGGGCAACGACCGCGTGGGCATTCGCCTGTGGCCGGTGACGCCGGACGCGGGTAACACACCGCCGGACAGCAACGTAATGGCGTTGCACGGTTACCTGATTCAGCAGTTGAACCGCTTCAACCTGGCGTACCTGCACTTCGTCGAAGGCGCGACCGCCACCTCCCGCGAAATGCCGGAAGGCGTCGACATGGATGCGCTAAGTGGCCAGTTCAACGGCCCGTTCACTGGCAACAACAACTACGACCTGGACATGGCCGTCGAGCGCCGCGCCCAGGGCAAGATCGACGCCGTCGCGTTCGGTCGCCTGTTTATCTCCAACCCGGACCTGGTCGCGCGTCTGCGCCACGGCGCCGAACTGACCATCGCCCCCCGCGAAACGTATTACGGCGGCGGTGCCAAGGGCTACACCGACTGGCCGCTGGGTAATTACTGACCTAGCTCGTAACCCGCCCCGCTTTCAAGCACCGCATTCAATAACGGCTAGACGGCAAGGCTTTCCCAGGAAAGCCGACGCTGCCTGTACGCCTTGAATTTGAGGAAACATGAAGATGAACTACCTGGACAAGAAAACCGCCATCGTCACCGGCGCGTCGTCAGGGATCGGCGCCGCGACGGCCAGAGCATTGGCCGCCCAAGGGGTCAATGTCGTTGCTGCCGCGCTAGACGAAAAAGCCCTCGCAGCGCTGGTCAGCGAACTCCGCGCGGCGGGCTTTGAGGCGTCCAGCTTTGTCACCGACGTGACCGACGCCGAACAGACTCGCGCCCTGGCGCAGTTCGCCAAGGACACCTACGGCGCCGTCGACATCCTCGTCAACAACGCCGGCCTGATGCTGTTCTCCAACTGGGTCGACCTCGTGACCCAGGACTGGAACGCCATGATCGACGTCAACATCAAGGGCTACCTGAACACCATCGCTGGCGCCCTGCCCTTCATGCTCAAACAGAAAGCCGGGCAGATCCTCAACATGGATTCGGTGGCCGGCCATCAAGTCGGCCCCGGCGCCGGCGTCTACAGCGCGACCAAGTTCTTCGTGCAGGCCATGACCGAATCCATGCGCAAAGAACTGGGCGTGCACCACGGCATCCGCGTCAACACTGTCAGCCCCGGCGTGATCAACACCGGCTGGGCCGACAAAGTCACCGACCCCGCCGGCCGCAAAGCCGCACAAGCGCTCAACGAAATCGCCATCGCGCCGGAAGACATCAGCCGCGCCGTGATCTACGCGCTGAATCAGCCGGCCAACGTCACCGTCAACGATCTGATCATTTCACCGACCCGACAGGATTGGTGATTGCGCAGCTGTTGGTCATCAAGGCTATCGCCTACCTAACTTAACCCCTGGAGTCATAAACATGAGCAAGAACATCAAAGCCGTTGCCACCCACGACTACAACGCCGTCATCGAGACCGCCAGCCGTTACGTTGAAGGCCTGCGCGAAGGGAGTGTTGCGACGATCAAACAGGCCTTTCATGAAGAGGCGGTGATGTACGGTTTTACGAACGGCCAACTGCTGGGCGGGCCGATCAGCAACTTGTATGACTTTGTTGAGAGCAACGGTAAAGCAGCGGACATCACGACGCGGCTGGATGTGTTGGCGATTACGCCGACCACGGCTGTGGTGCGGGTGGACATGGAGAAGGACGCCATTGGCGCGGATTACAACGACTACCTGACGTTGATCAAGATCGATGGGGACTGGAAGGTGATTGCGAAGGTTTATCACCAGTTTGAGGGGTAGGTTTTTACTGCGATGAATTTTATGGACGCAGGTCTTCGTGTTTTGGCTTCGGGACTTGCGTGCCGGGTTCTAGCGGCTGGGTATTGAGCGTTCTTTGAGTCGCAGCGTAAGTTATTTGGGAGACAGCAGAGATGGTTTTAGTTGAGTACAGCGCAGGTTTGCCGTGCAGTGCGGAACAGGCGTGGAAGGTGCTGCGGGCGTTTGGCGGGATTGCGGACTGGCATCCGGGGATTGTGAAGAGCGGCATCGAGGGTGAAGCCGGGATTTTGCGGGTGGGTGCGATCAGGCGGCTGGCGCTTGCGGGCGGTGGCGTGTTGCGGGAACGGTTGATTGAGTTTGATGATGGGGTTCGGGGGTTGGCTTACGTGTTTGAGGAATCGCCGTTGCCGGTGGATGGGTATCGGGCGCAGGTTCGGGTGGATGAGGTTGCGGATTTGGTGGACCAGTGTGTAGTGCGATGGAGCGCGCGGTTTGAGGTACAGGGGGTTGGGACGGAGGCGGAATTTGAGGGGTTGGTCAGGGGGTTGATTGTGCAGGGGCATGAGGGGCTGGAGGGGGTAATTCGGGGATGATGGCGGCGCGGGAGGGCTAGTTTTTTTGGAATAATTCGACCGGTAGACAGTACGTTTATCGAGGAGTCTGACCGCTCCGCAGGTTTGCGAGGACCAAAAGTTGAGAGCGGGCCGTACAACTGTGGATCCGCCAATACTGCGCTGATCAGTTGGCCCAAGCCGGGATCGGCAAGTCGCTGACGACTGAGCCGCTGCGCGACGCATTCAGTAACGGTGGCGCAAAAACCGGCAGATCAAGACCGATGACGACATCCTTATCAATCTGCGGCCTTTTTAGCCAGATATTGAAGTGACGTATCTACTGGCTCGAGGCAAAACTGAAAACGGCGCATTGAGTCGCCAGTCCAGTTCATCACTTCAGTCAACTGGTCGCTTCGTCGTAGCGATATAGAGTGAGGGTTTCGACGGGTAGACCTGACGTTATGGCAGATTGTGTAGTGCTATGGATACGCACACTTTACATGACAAACTTTGTCCCGGACAGTCGTTCTCATCATCCCTGAAGTAGTCGTTTATCCGTGATATAAAATTTCAAATCAACCTAAGTCCTAAAAGTGTCAATCTCCCGATAATAATTTATTTCATCAATAAGCCAGGTCGTGTCATGCTCTCCCGCCACCTTATGACCCAATATATATGACAAGGAGCTAACTAGCATCCAGCTGCGTAAACCTAAATTCCGGACCTGTAATGGCATCTCCATATCTTCATCATCTAGGTATATCTGATCGTCCTCTAGGCTTTGTAGATAATCCCACGGGATAAAATAGAAATCAGTATCTTCAGGCTCTCGCCCCCAAGATTCGATATTTGCGTATACCCACTCACCCGAATCTAAATCTGAAAGATCGGCGATCACTTGCCCTAACGAACTATAAGCTTTCATTTGAGTGCACCCTTGTTTTCTGCAACATGAACCACCGCTCCGCGTTTTTCTTTGCCCATGGCCGCATTACAGATGAAAGTTCAAATGTCTGGAGTTATAGACTGATCCATTAACCACTGTAGTGAGCCGCCAACCTCTGATGATAATGCAAGATTATTTCGTATGAGGATCAGTCGACGCCTTTCTTAGAAATGCAACGCGCACCGCTAGATCGCGCGTGGCATGCCGGCGATGGATTCCAGCGTTAGTTGCAGCTCAAGCCTAATGCGTTGCTGTGCCTGACCATCACGCCCTCGGCGTAGGTAAACCGGCGCATGGAATCGCCATTGCGACTGATGACTTCGATGAGCTGACTGTTGTCGTCGTGGCGGCTAAATCACGAAGCGCGTGCAGGGAATGGCGGCCTTCAAACCTAGCTGAATGCCAAAGTAGATGCCTACCAGACCCTTGGCACCGTCGGCAGACATAAGAACGTCGAACGTGTAGCTCAGCCAACTTTATAACGCATCGTTGAACGGTAATTGGTATGTGACGTGCCGGCCAGGTTGGCGGCGCTGATATTTAAAGCCCATAAATACTATCAGCTTCTTTATTCATACTTAACGCCCCCAAAGCTCCCAAGTCCAAACTATAGACTTCATCCTCTCCTTTCAGACTTAAAAAATACCCTAAATCTCCATCCTGGCCGATAAGAAGATAGTCAGACTCATACACTTGCACTTCATACGTTGCATTTCTTTCAAGCAACTCTGCACAACCATAAAGGTAGACCTGCCCCTCTGAAACAAGCTCCAACTCATAAACTTCATTTCCCTGTACCACTTCAGAAGAAAACTTTTTATAATCTTCAGAAATCTTACCGCCGAGAGTAGCTTCAATCTCTTTGAGTTTTTTCCGCACCTGACTTGCGTCCATATTCAAAGCCCTCATTCGCGAGTCAACAATTAGATATCAAAAAATTGGTTTTCCATACCTTTCGTTCGAAGCCCATCGAAATAATTATAGGCATCCCCAATAATTTTCTTGCCTGCGATGTGGACGCTCCCAATCAGGCATCTCCTTATAGCTTATATTAAACTCATGCTTCAATATGTTATCTCATCCTCCTGCTGCTGCTCTTCTGGTTCGTTGAGCGGCACTGATTGCAGCATGTGGACTGCAGAGTCGTTACCGGAGCAGAGTTCTTCGATGACATATTCCAAGTACCACAAAGATAATGCCGGCGGCGAGCGGATTCCGAATAGTTAAAGCTCCGCTATTGAGGTGCGAACAGTGTCACAGAAAAACGACTCAAAACTATCGTACATAACTTCTTTGGCACCATCTCGCTTAAAAGAAAGTTCCGTCAATACTACTACCGCCTCGCCAGAGGAGCTAAGCTGAGAAGTATCGATAGAGAATAAAGGACCGTAGCCCGATGCCTTGACTACGATCATTTTTGAATCCGCATCTCCCGCATCTCGAGCATCCTTCGTCGCAAAAAACACGCAGGGCACCTCCGCGGCTGTGAGCCCGCCTTTGGTAATACCATAATATGTGTTACCACCAAAAGATAACGCACCAATTTTTTTGAGGAACAGCTTGTAGGAGGGAGGAAACTGAACCCCTAATGCTTTTTCGAACTCAGCTATAACTTTATCACTCGCGCCTCCGGAAAATACAGGCTCATCACTGCTCAAATTCATTTCATTTTCAACAACATCAATATAAGTCATGATCACCTCTCAAAAGTCTAAATACTGCTCTTCCCAATAGGTGCTTTTCCAAGTATTAAAAGGTCCGCGATTCGCCGTTGCAGTTGATCACTTCGCTCAACTGGCCGTCGTCGCTGTAGCGATACTGAACGAGGGTTTCGACGGCTTCATTGCCCACTATGCGCTTGACGTCAGTCAGGCGGCCCAAAGGATTGTCGTAGTGCAGATGCACCCGCACGCCGCCGGGGGCGCTGATGTCGGTAAGCGTACCGTTGGCCGTTCGGCTGAAATGCAGGTAATGCCCGAGCGCATTTTCCAGACGTTGCAAGGGCGCCGGCGCATTGTCGTCAGAGACCTCGCCGAAATAGAAGAAGGTGTTATCGAGGGTTTGCAGGAGGTAGTGACCGCCGGGCGATCGGACCAGATAAATCTGTTCGTAGGAGTTGTAGACACTTTCGCCGGGCCGGATATCGACAAAGGGCACGCTGCGGCCCTGGTTGTCGGTGAGGTAAACAAAGCTGCCACTGCGGCGCAGGCTTTGCTCCCAGGGCAGCACCCAACCTCGTCCCAGAACGCTTTCAACCGCAAGATCGCTAGCATAGAAGCGGGACCACTCAATCGGCATCAGCCCTGGCAACACAAAATCAGTTTCGCCTGACTCAAACAGTAATTTTCGACCGCTGGTGAGGTCCACCGGATTGCCGGTCGCAGCACCTAGTGCGCCTCCAATCGCTGGCCCGGCGATGAAGCGACCGACCAGGTAAGTACCCGTCACCCAGCCCATAAATTTTAAAGCACAAGGGCCAGCAGCTTTCAGCCCCTTGGTCAGACCGAGGCGGAAAACATTACCCATTGCCCGCCACCCGCCCGCTGCAATGATCGCTATGTCGACACCAAAGCGCAGCTCGTCAGATATTTCCTCATCCACATCAAGATAACGCGTGGTGCCGCCGCCGATAAAGACGTTGTTTGACCCGGTTGCGATTCTCGCATCGCAGGTCACCTTATCGCCTTTACGCGAAGCCGCGACGTTATTGATGAACACGTTACTGGAACCTTCAGCGACTTTCACTGGAGGCGGATGCTTGTCGCAGGTGGCCATGCTCAATATGGCATGAGCGGCATTGCGGCTATTGATATACACATCTGTTGAACAACCTGCCAACAGGATGCCCCCGGCAGGAGATGTTCGCGAAGATCCCCACGCTTCTCCGAGAGCAGGCACTACGCCGGACCCCACCGAAAGTACGCCTATCAGGAGGATGGTGCCGAAGCCTAACGTGCAGGTCATCAACGCGCCAGCGGCAACTGCCATCGCGATCCCAATGACCGCACCCGCCAGGAAACCGCCCAAAGCCCCGGTGTGTTCTATTCCGTCCCCCCAACGCGCCGCTTCGAACATGGGTTATTCCTGTTCGGTGTTGGTTGAGGCAACAATGCCCTCACGCGGCTGAAAGCTCGTAAGGAGCTTCAGCCAGTTTTCATCCTGCACAGCGCTGAAGTCGGCCTGGCTGGTCGTGGAAAAAACAAGAATGCGCCTTGGCTGAATCTCGAACGCTGCCTGCCGCTGGTACACCGGCCGACCATCGTTCATGTAATAGGCATCGACCTTAATTCCGGCAAATGTCTGGCCGGTGGATAGTTCCGCCGCCTTCTTGCCCAGTAAGGTGTAACCGCGCAACTTCGATGTGATGAGCTTGATCTGGCGGCTGATGTAAGCGTTTAGATCTTCGGCTGGAAGCATGTTGTCACGGCCGACCGTGATGTTCAGCGGAGCGGGAACGCTGTTACCGACCACGAACATATTGACAGTGCGGTCCTGAACGCCTTCCGGCAATGTGATCGATCCTTCTTGAAGCTGATAGTCCATTGAGGTGTGTCCGTAAAATAATAAAGAAGGGATTCAGAAAGCCGCGATGTTCTCGAGCATTTCGTCGAACTCGATCAGCCAGCTCGCCAGCGCGGCATGTTCTGGATTGATCACAGTCGACACGCTAAACCACTGGCGCTCGTTGCCGTGGGCAGGCGCGATGATGGCGCTGGTGGCACGACCATGGCGGCGCTCCTCTCCTGCCATGAACGCATAATCCAGCGAAATCGCCGGGCTGCCCGCCAACAGGCAGTCGCTCTGGCGCACAACGGTGACATCGCCATGATGCTTGCGCAGGTTGTCCACGTAGAGCTCGGCGGAGCGCTGCAGTGTCAGCCCCTCCGGCGCCGGGCGACGCTTCGCGCTGAACGTGACAGGTTGACCCTCTCTGTCGAGGGTCATGTCAAGGTCGCGAAACGTCAGCGCGTGAGGCATCAGCAACGCCAAGCCGGCGATCTTCAATTCGTTGCGCGAAGGTTGCAGCGGTACCACCGCTGCGGGTTCAGGCTCTATGACGATCGCTGGAGCACTGGCCGCCTCCTCCGCCTGCTGCCGGGCCAGTGCCTCGGCGGCCAGGCGCTTTTCCGAGATGCGGTCGTACATGCTGGTTCTGGTGCTGGGAATCGGCGGATTTCTCATTTGTTGATATCCACTCGATCACCCTGGATGAAGGTTTTTTTACTAGTGATATTGATGTTCTCGGCGTTGATATCAATACCGGTCGGAGTAATGGTGATGCTACTGGTACCCACGGTGAGGGTTATCTTCTCCTTGGCAATGATCTCAATAAACTGGCTGTCGGCATGAATCTTTAACGAACCCTCGAGAACCTGTACCAGCGTGTCTTTGGTAATCGTTTCGGTGTGCTTGCCGCCTACGGTGATGGTCCTGTTATTCCCCACCTCGTGCTTTTCATCCACCTCAATCTCGGTGTCCAAGTTGCGTTCGGCGTGCATATGGATCTGCTCGGCGCCGGACTTATCCTCAAAGCGGAAGAAGTTCGCCGTGGCCGCACTGCCCTTGGTCGAGCGCGTAAGAAAACCACTCTGGGTCTTGTTCGCCGGCAACGACCACGGTGGGGTGTTCTTGCTGTTGTAGACGCTGCCCATGATCAGCGGGCGGTCGGGGTTGCCGTCCAGGAAAACCACGACCACTTCATCACCCACACGCGGAATCTGGATGCTGCCGAAGCCGCCACTGGCACCCGACTGTGCCACGCGGACCCAGCAGGAGCTGTGGTCGTTGTACTTACCGTTGCGGTCCCAGTGGAACTGGACTTTCACGCGACCGAGTTCGTCGGTAAAGATTTCTTCGCCCGGCGGGCCGACGATGATGGCGGTCTGTGGCCCGGAGATGGTCGGCCGCGGCGTGGACAGTTGCGGGCGGAAGGGAATCTTTTTGCGCACGCAGGAGAAGGTGTTGTAGTAGCTCGCCTGATGGCCGTTCAAATAGTTGTTGTGGCCTTCGCTTTCGACGCCCATCAGCAGGAACTGACGATCGTCGGCGGAGCCTTGATCGTGGTCGTAGTGCTGCACCAGCTCGAAGGTGTAGCCAGGCTTCATCGCGCGGCAGTTGCTCGCGCCTTCGAACTTCTTGCCGCGGATTTCCAAAGCTTCCATGCGCAGACGCAAGAGCGTTTCGCCCTCGTCATAAGTGCCGTGGGTGTACTGGCCGGGGAAGTCGTAGATCTCGAACGTCTCTACGTCGCCCTGCTTGTTGAGGCTGTTCATCCCTACGGGCAAACGGTTGTTGGGCTGACGGTAGTCGAAGGTCTGCATGGCCATCTTCCCCGCCTGCAACTGGCGGTTGCCGCTCCACTTGGTGATGGAGTCTGCGGTCTCGGTGACGGACGCGGTTTGGAAGCGGATCTGCGGTTGTTCCGGCAACGGCTGCAGCATGCTGGAGTCGTCGCAGATGATCATGGTGTGACCTTCGGCAGTGTGCTCGAAGTAGTAAAACATCCCTTCTTCTTCAAGCAGACGCTGGACGAAGTTGTACTCGGTTTCACGGTACTGGGTGATGTAGGTATAGCGCTTTTGCGATATGTCAGTTTAAGTAGATCGATGCCAAAATTCCGCCAACCCCCTCAATTGAAAAGAAGTAAAGGAGATCTACAACAACTCTGGAGATCAAGCACTCAGCATAATTTAATGACGGCATTAACATTCTAACTGTACGGTCAGGCGACAGCAGCTGAGCTAAATATTCGACCCATACAAACAGCATCGGAACGCATAACTTCGCACCCAAGGCTTACTGCCATACATGAGCGACATTACTTATAAGGCCTTTGGCCGTTTAGACTCAGCAAAACGACCAAATGCTTAAAAAATTATCTAATCCCAACGACAGACGACATCACAGAGCCCATTAGTAAGAGACACAACTAAACACATGAGATCAATCAAACTTCACTGGTGGCCTTTGAGAATTTAAGGTATTAATCTCCTGCTTGGAAAGCAAGTCATCAAACGCATCACCACCAAATTTTTCGATGAATCCTCTTTCAACCTCATAAATCGCGATGCACTGCAAACAATTAATCTTAAGATTATTTAAGCTTAACTGTGGAAAGTGAGCATTATTCCAAATGCAGGCACAGTTTCTCCCCATACACCAAGCCTTCTACCAAATGGCAGTAGGTATGCATATAAGCGACCGAAGCCGATCGCCTTCGTAACCCCCTGATAGAACCACAAATGCTGATTAATCTCGGCGAGTAATCGGCCAGTCTAAGCAAGATCAGCGCTGGATAATTTTGGACATCATTCCGATATTAAAGAGTCGAGCCAGCCCATTTACCAGACCTATACGTATCCTTCTTTTTTATCTTCCAGAGATCATTTTCTCTGACCAAACTAAATCTGAACCTAGATTCCAAACCCACCATTTGGTCTACCACGATGAATACTGTAGAGCCTTTGATTGTAGGCTCATGCAGTTTATCGCGTGCGGGATCATACATCGTTGGT
This sequence comes from Pseudomonas sp. W2-17, assembly GCF_041060445.1. Taxonomy (NCBI): domain Bacteria; kingdom Pseudomonadati; phylum Pseudomonadota; class Gammaproteobacteria; order Pseudomonadales; family Pseudomonadaceae; genus Pseudomonas; species Pseudomonas sp. W2-17. The sequence goes on from NZ_JAUFNS010000006.1 coordinate 147,240, forward strand.
TCGCCACAGCCAGGAGCTTCCAGCCGAGCCCAACTTTTAGCATCCTTGATGGTATATTTTTCCAATATTAGTCGTAAAGATTCAGAAAAATATTTGTTACATTCAGTCGTGGATTGGCCGCTATCGATTAATTCCATTTTTTTCTCAAAGAAGTCCCGCTCCCATAACTTCATCTCTTTAAGAAATTGTTTCAGTAGTTCACATGACTCAGAAACATCAATCATTTTAAGGCTCTCAGTTTTCAAAAATATCGAACAATACACGCTTACCATTCTGCGACACTTCGTATACGATCTCCTCCGGACGGGTCAACGACTTGCCATAGATAAATTTAATATCCACATCTACTGCGCCTTTTGTCTTCTCTACGAAGTTTGCCACGTCCCTCTCGAAGTCTCTGAATAGCCCCCTATTAATCCCAGGTAGTTGAGGAAATACTCCATCTTTTCCGCCCGATCCGCCAAGAAGCTTTCCTAAAATATGGCCCGCATCATCATTGGAACTTCCCAACATTCGGGCCCATGCCCGCGAAGTTTTGTTGGTTGCAGTTCCAGTACGCAGATCAGCTAAAGTGATCCTCGCCGTCGCGCGAATAGGCTGACCAGCCGCCCCTCTGGTTACAGCGGTACTCACACACCATCCTAATGGATCGATCCAACCGTTCGTATTGGGGGCATAGGCGTACAGGTTGTTGCCCCCCAGCAACCCAATCGGGTCCTGCGTAATAAACCGTCCAATTTCCGGATCGTAATACCTGAACGTGTTGTAGTGCAGGCCCGTCTCCTCGTCGAAGTACTGACCTTGGAAACGCAGGTTCTGCTCCACCTCACCCACGGCAAGCGATTCAACTTTGCCCCACGCCTTATAGGTTGCCTGCCAAACAATCTGGCCGTACACATCCGTCATCTCCAGCGGCGTGCCGATCTGGTCGGTGTGGAAGTAGTAAAGCTTTTTCTCCTCTTCGCCTTCGTTTAGGTCCACTCTCGCCAGAGGCGCGTAGTTGCCAGGCTCGTAGATATAAAGGCTGTTCTGCCAAGGCGTTTCCTCACGGAGCATCCGCAATCCTTGCCAGAGAAATTGCTTATGCTCAGTTTGCCCTTCAATCTCAGACGTTTTTCCAACCCGCCGACCCAAGCTGTCATACCGGTAGGTACCGACGCTGTGCACTTGGCTATTAACCATCGTTTCCGCACTCACAAGCCGGTTTCCGCAGTCGTAGGTGAACGTCTGCAGCTTGGTTAACCCCGACCGTTTTTCAATCAGGTTGCCCCAAGCGTCATAGGTATATTCCTGATCACGCCATTGCTTGATTCGGTTGTCTTTCGCCTGATCAAATTGGCTGGTGTTGAAGTTCAGGCGGTTGGCCGCAGCGTCATATCGGAACTCTTCGCTATCCACCAAGCGGCCGGTGTCGCGGCTGTGCAGCTGGCCGTTGGCTTCATATTCGTACTTGATCTCACCGCGCAGCTTATCGAGCGTGCGAGTCAGCTCGCCTGCTGGATCGTATTCGTAACGCCGATGAATCGGGTTGTACGCGTGATCCACCAGCAACGAAGTGTTGATGCCTGGGTTCTGGATCTGCGACAGCTTTTCAGCCGGAATAGTCGAGGCAAACTGCCAACTCTTGCGGCCCATGGCGTCATAACCGAAACAACTGGTGAGCTTGCCTTGGGAACGATAGACCTCTCGATGCAGGTCATCGCGCTCCATGTCGCTGATGAGCAGACCGTCAAGGTTCAGTTGGTGCAGGTGGCCGCTGCCGTAGTACAGATGATTTAGATGTTGGCCAGTCGGCAACGTCAGCGTGGTCAGTTTGCTTAGCGGATCGTACTCGTATGTCAGCGCACCTTGCGGTGTGGTTTCTTTTACCAAACGACCTAACAGGTCATAGCTGAAGTCGAGTTTTTGTTCCTCAACGCCCAGTTTCTCGCCAATGCTTGAAGGCAGCCGGTGAATGCTGAGCAACCGGTCTGCTTCGTCGTAACTGTAATCCTGCCGCGCATCCTGGTTGACCTTCGCCAGCAAGCGGCCAATCACATCACGTTCAAATTCGGTACTGCGCTGCGGCCGCTCTGCCCTGTCCCCGTATCCGATTTCATCCAACCGCGTCAGATGCCCACCCAGGTTGTAGGTGAACCGGCGCGTCAGGTTGTCGATGCGTTTTTCTTCAATCAGGCGGTCGGAGGCGTCGTATTCGAAGGTGTACGTGGCGTTGTTTTCATTGACCAGCGCGGTGAGACGAATCGCCTTGTCGTACTCGTAACGAACGCGCTGGCCTTTGGCGTCTTGCCGCGAGCTGGGCAGGCCGCGCTCGTTGCGTTGCAACCTTATGATTTGGCCCTTGCCGTCGGTATGGGTAAGCACTTGGCCAAAGGCGTTGTACGTAAACCCTTCTTGTGTGCCATCAGGATGTTTGATGCGCAGCACTTCACCCGCGGGTTTCAGCTCCAGCTCGGTGGTCTGACCCAGCGCGTCAGTGACCGAAACCAGCTGCAGGCGCTCGTTGTATTGGTACGTGGTGCACTTTCCAGAGCAGTCCTTACACTTCTCAACCTGTGCGTGACTGTTATCCCGGCAGCTTTTTTTTCGTTTCAGCTTTTTTTGGCTTCCAAGCCAACAATGCTCCCGCTTTACCACATATCTCATTTACCGAATCGATATATTCACGCCCCACCTCCCAGCGCCATCCATTTAAAACTTTTGTAATTACGCCGCGGCTTGGACTTTCTGAAATCCATTCCAAAAGGGACGTACTACCGATCTTGATAGACGTGTGCTGATCATTTAAAAAGTTAATAGGGTAGACCATTCTAAGACGTGCATGCTCATACTGACGCCCTCCTAAATATAGCGGAGACGCATCGTCGACAAAAGCAACCGGGTCTTCATACTGATATATCGTTTTGAAATTTAGGCCTCTAGCATAAGACATCGCACCCGAAACACTAGCCAACTCGTAAACTATTGCATAGATATACTTGAGCTTTACGGAAGCAGAAATCAAAAAACTTTTAATTTTAATATTTAACTCTTCAAGCCCCACGTCCGACTGCATATCTATACAAAAGATACTTCCAAATTCTTCGGTAGTGTAGCCAAACGAACTAAACCAAGGCTTGACATTTTTGATCTCGCTGAAGACTCTAAAATTAACAACCTTACCTTCAGAGATTAGGACTTTGAGCTCCTTAGGCGAAACTTCGACGAACTCAATATCTTCCACGCCATCCACTAGTCCTCTTCTATCATAGCCTGCCCCAGTAATCGGATAGCCTAGCTCATTAAAAAACCTCAAAGCCTCATCAAAAACGTCTAAAACAGAAATCCGATCCACCCCGTAAATTGCAATCCCTGTAGTCATAATTAACCTATAAAGTTGATATAAAGGGATCAAGTATGCTTTTCATTTCAGAAGCATTGTAAGGATGCTCTAGCGTAAGAACCCTCCCTCGACTCTGAGCAGGCAAGCCACTCATTGCGTCTGTATTCCTAGTTGTCAGCGTGGGAAGCTTTCTGCCCATATCAGATTTAGATGTTAACTCGATTGCATGCACCTTACCATTCAAGTCGACAGCCATTACATCAGGACGCCGCGCTGACACACCGGGGCCTTTTGCAAAGTTATAGCTACGATTTAAATACACATCTTTAAATCTTCCGCTCATTGCTAACTTATTCGCAATAGCTTCAGAAAACTGATCGTGACCTACTGAGGTGTTGTCTTCGGGCACTTCGCCGAAGTAAAAAAAGACGTTATCCAGCGTCTGCAGCAGGTAGTGGCCTCCCTCGGTGCGGACGAGGAAAATCTGCTCGTGTTGGTTATATATGCGCTAACCAGGGTTGATACCCACAAACGGCACGGTGCGACTCTGGTTATCGGTCCGGTAAACGAAACCGATGCAGCAGCGTAATTTCATGGACACGTGTTAGGTGACCACCGACGCTGTAGCTGAATTGGCGCATCAAGTTGTCGATAAGCTTCTCTTCAATCAGGCGGTCGGGGGGCGTGATATTCGAAGTTGTACGTGACGTTTTTTTCGTTGCCGAGTGCGGTGAAGCGAATGGCTTTGTCGTACCCGTAATTGATGCGCTGGCCCTTAGTGTCCTGCCGGCAGGAGGCTAAACCGCGTGCCGTACGCAACAGCCGCGTGATATGAGCTCTGCCACCGGGTGCGTCAGGCTTGGCCAAGTGCTTTGCAGGTGAACGACTAGGCGGTGCTGTCCAGATGTTCGATGCGCAGCACTTAACCGTGGGGATTACGATCAAGTCTATTCGTAGACTTCAGAGTACCGATAGTTTCAAGTGCTAGCGTTGTCCATCGCTGTAACTAGACCGTACGGCGCATAGAAGCGCAGCCGCCCAATCTGAATAACCCACGACGGCTCTAGCAAATTAATATCCGGGTTCTGCCTCCACGCTCTCGATGTCTACCGCAAGAAGCGGTGCGATCTCTGGATCAGCATCTGTTCGCTGAACTGTAATCACCGCAAGTAATGGTCCAAATTCGCCAGGGATGGGATCAAAACCCCTTAAGTGAACATCTACTGACACAGATTCACCACTGCCTGGCAGCGCTATTTTTGGCCATTCTTGCGTCCGACATGATGGCCAATTCAGCAATTGCTCGCCGGGGACAACGCTAAGCTCCTGGATATCGTCCCTGACCTTATATCTACCATTGAACTGAGGTAAAGGCACATTCGGAACGAGATCAACATCCTCGCACCTAGCAAGCCCGTGAATATAGTAGTGCCACGGAGTCATACCCCATACCAATACTAGAAAACCTGCTTCAAATAGATAATTAGCAATTTCCGTCTCACAAAATTCTCTCTGCAGATCAATTATCTCACCAGAAAGATTTTGTTTAATGAAGGCATCCATTTTATCTATATCAGCCAGAAAAAAACCAAGCCGCGCAGCCCCATCGTACACGGGCCCCGGATAACGTTCAATTTCTGACGGAGCCTTATCTAGTTCAGAAAGCACTGCAGTTACGTTGACGATCTCACTGTATTGAAGCATGGGCTTAATATGATCGGGCACCTCACCTAACGCCTCCAATGGCCTATCCAAGTAAATAGCCAAATCTAGGTGATAGATGCCAGCGGGTAATGGTGTCGAGTCGAGAGTAACTCGCTCGCCGGCAAGCTCAATAGAAATAGTTTCAGTTATAGACGACAGATTTATGACAACTTGTTTTTTTGATAATAACGTGGACTTGAATGTCGGACCGTAATCGAAGAAATCCACGTTTCTGGTCCATCGAAAAATGACTTTACGCTGCTCCTCTGAAAATCGTGAGAAGTCATAATCACGAAGATTTATTGAAGTGGCGCCTAAACTTATAGTTGCATTCGCGACAACCCTTGAATCGTTCAACGTAAGATACTTACTTTCAAAGCTTAACATCAACTACACCCCCCCATGGCAAACCCTTTACTTCTCGCCCATTGTTTTGTTGCCTCCCAAGCTTGGGATGGCGATACATTTGACGCGAGAATCTTACCGGGCCGCCCGTTTTCGATAATTCTTACATCACCTCTAAGGTGTGCAATTTCTGGATTGTTATAATGAGTTTCCAGCGACTTGAGCCAACCATCGTTCGTCAAGCCTTTCGCCCTCACAGCATCTGCGGTGACGAGCGGCCTAGTATTAGCTCCCATGTTATTGTAGCCATGCATACCACTGTGCTCGACCTTGTTCCATTGTCCCGGTTGCAACCAATACATTGAGGGCACGTTATGGAGAGAGTTGAAAGGAGCGATTCCCAGCTTGGTGGCGACAGCGTGCGGAACCATATGGTGCCCCAATAACACAGGATTGCCCAACGGCATCAATCCCGAAGGATCAACCCACGTGATCGCATTTGGGGCGTAACGGTAAAGATTGTCGCCGCCGATCAACCCAATCGGATCCTGGGTAATAAACCGTCCAACCTCCGGGTCGTAATATCTGAAAGTGTTGTAGTGCAGGTGGGTTTCTTCGTCAAAGTACTGACCTTGGAAACGCAGACTCTGCTCAACCTCATTAACGGCAAGCGTTTCGACCTCCCCCCACGCCTTGTGCGTCGCCTGCCACACGATCTGGCCGTCGACATCCGTCATCTCAAGCGGCGTGCCGATCTGGTCGGTGTGGAAGTAGTAAAGCTTTCGCTGATCCTCACCTTCACTCTGGTCGACCCGTGCTAGCGGCGCATAGCTTCCTGGCTCGTAGATGTAGAAGCTGCTTTGCCAAGGCGTTTCCTCACGCAGCATCCGCAGGCCTTGCCAGAGGAACTGCTTGTGGTCGATTCGCCCTTCAATCTCAGACGTCTTCGCGACCCGACGACCCAAGCTGTCATACCGGTACGTGCCAACACTATGCACCTTGCTGTTGACCATCGTTTCAGCACGCACGAGGCGGTTTTCGCAATCGTAGGTAAAGGTCTGCAGCTTGCTCAGCCCAACCCGCTTTTCAATCAGGTTGCCCCACGCGTCGTAGGTATATTCCTGATCACGCCATTGCTTGATGCGGTTATCTTTGACCTGATCAAACTGACTGGTGTTGAAGTTCAGGCGGTTGGCCGCAGCGTCGTAGCGAAACTCTTCGCTATTGACCAAACGACCGGTATCACGACTGTGCAGTTGGCCATTGGCTTCATATTCGTACTTGATCTCGCCACGCAGCTTATCGAGCGTGCGGCTCAGCTCTCCCGCGGGATCGTACTCGTAGCGCCGATGAATCGGGTTGTACGCATGATTCACCAGCAACGAAGTGTTGATGCCTGGATTCTGGATCTGCGACAGCTTTTCCGCCGGGATAGTCGACGCAAATTGCCAGGTCTTGCGACCCATCGCGTCATAACCAAAACAACTGGTGAGCTTGCCTTGGGACCGATAGACCTCCCGATGCAGATCATCGCGCTCCATGTCGCTGATGAGCATTCCATCGAGGTTGAGTTGGTGCAGGTGACCACTGCCGTAGTACAGGTGATTCAGGTGTTGGCCAGTCGGCAAGGTCAGCGTGGTCAGGTTGCTTAGCGGATCGTACTCGTATGTCAGCGCACCTTGCGGCGTGGGTTTCTTTTACCAAACGACCTAACAGGTCATAGCTGAAGTCGAGTTTTTCTTCCTCAACGCCCAGTTTCTTGCCAATGCTCGAAGGCAGTCGATGGATGCTGAGCAACCGATGCGCTTCGTCATAAACGTAATCCTGCCGCGCATCCTGGTTGACCTTTGCCAGCAAGCGGCCAATTACATCACGCTCAAACTCGGTGCTGCGCTGCGGCCGCTCTGCCCGGTCGCCGTAGCCGATTTCATCCAGCCGCGTCAGATGCCCACCCTGGTTATAGCTGAACCGACGCGTCAAATTGTCGATGCGTTTCTCTTCGATCAGGCGATCCGACGCATCGTAGGCAAACTCATAAGCCGCATTGTTTTCGTTGACCAGTGCCGTCAGCCGAATCGCTTTGTCGTACTCATAGCGAATGCGCTGACCTTTGGCGTCTTCCACGCCGCTTTAGCCCCCCTTTCGTAGGCAAGACGTTCTTAAACTTATTTACTTATGAATTTGCTGTAGTGCTTATCGGAGTCACCGACTTAGTCATAAGAAACAGTTTTGATATCGGCAGTGACGCGCGCATTGGAAAAAACCGCGACCAGCTCCAATGCGCTCACTGCTGAATTCTTTTAAGACCTTTTGAAATAAATCACTCCCCATGCTAACCCGCACATGTATTCACGAAAATTCACGCCACACTTGTGGGTTACGCGCTCTGAACAAAAAACAAACCCTCACCTGAGCCGTTCTTATTCAAAAAAAGGTAACCGAGCGCATCAGATAAGTAAAAGATGTCCTTGAAAGGATCCGGAAAGTCTGCGGAGTACAGTTGCAGCACGAATTCGTATTCGTTAGCAATATCGGCTGGGACCTCTAATCCGTTAGGAGGCGTCGACGAACACAAAGAAAACACCGGGAATGCGTCTTCTGACACCTCCCTGTTCTCCAGCCTTGTTACGGTGACCGGAACTGAACTCACCGGGCTAGACTGCTGGGCTTCACCTTCACTAAACACGACTGCTGTGTAGCCAGCTTTGATAGCCTCTAACTCAGAAGGATCACCAGAATAAGTGATATTCTCCAAGAAATATTCAGTGGTGCTATACGTTGAAAATATGGATAGAAAGCCTGTATTTGGCAAGGCAGTGATCGCCGTTGTTTTCTTTAGCAATGCACACTCAATGGTGGCCACCAACAGCAGTGGCTCTCCATCCGGATTCGAAGGCCAATAATCTACATTGGCTCTATCGCCTCCGAGGACAATTCCAGAATAACGATCTGATCCATGCTTTGACTCAGGCAGCACCACAATCCCGTTAACTTCTACCATATAGACCTCACCCACAACTGTTAAGACTACTGTGAAATTTCTTCGCCATTTTTTTAAGCTGCTTAACCCTAGAACTCGGAACTCCGCTTTTCCTAAGCGCGCCTGATGTGATATCAAGCTCGCGTTTCAGGGATGGTGCGAAATCATTCCGACCCAGCCCTTGGCTCTCTCGAATTTGTGTTTCATGCCAATGCGTTCCGCCAACACCTCTTGTGTCTTTGAGGGGTCCCCTAGTGTGATGGTCCAAATCGAGCGCGATCGAGGGGTTACCTGCCAATCTCGATCCTTTCTCGGCAAGATTTTGCTGCACAAGATATTCATGGCGCAGGAGCTCATGGGCCTGCAGACCGTCCCCGATATGAGTGGGACCATTTAATTCACCGTAGGTACCTAGCTCAAAGAGGGATGCCAGCCCCTTAGGATCAATCCAAGCAATCGGGTTTGTGGCATAGCGATAAAGGTTTACCCCGCCGCCTATTCCAATGGGATCCTGCGTAATAAACCGACCCACCTCCGCATCGTAATACCTGAACGTGTTGTAGTGCAGGCCCGTCTCATCGTCAAAGTACTGTCCTCGAAACCGCAGGTTCTGCTCAATCTCACTTACCGCAAGCGACTCGATCTCCCCCCACGCCTTGTACGTCGCCTGCCAAACAAACTGGCCGTCGACATCCGTCATCTCCAGCGGCGTACCGATCTGGTCGGTGTGGAAGTAGTAAAGCTTTCGGTGATCCTCACCTTCACTCTGGTCGACCCGTGCTAGCGGCGCATAGCTTCCTGGCTCGTAGATGTAGAGGCTGCTTTGCCAAGGCGTTTCCTCACGCAGCATCCGCAGGCCTTGCCAGAGGAAGTGCTTGTGCTCGGTTCGCCCTTCGATCTCTGACGTTTTGCCAATCCGGCGACCCAAGCTGTCATACCGATACGTGCCAACACTATGCACGTGGCTGTTGACCATCGTCTCCGCACGCACAAGCCGGTTTTCGCAGTCATACGTAAACGTCTGCAGCTTGCTCAGCCCTGAGCGCTTTTCAATGAGGTTGCCCCAGGAGTCGTAGGCATATTCCTGATCGCGCCATTGCTTGATGCGGTTGTCTTTGACCCGATCGAACTGGCTGGTGTTGAAGTTCAGGCGGTTGGCCGCAGCGTCATACCGGAACTCTTCGCTATCGACGAGTTTGACGGTGTCACGGCTGTGCAGTTGGCCGTTGGGTTCATACTCGTACTTGATCTCACCGCTTAGCTTATCGAGCGTGCGGCTCAGCTCTCCCGCGGGATCGTACTCGTAGCGCCGATGTATCGGGTTGTACGCATGATCCACCAGCAACGAAGTGTTGATGCCTGGGTTCTGGATCTGCGAGAGCTTTTCGCCAGGTATCGTCGATGCGAACTGCCAGCTCTTACGCCCCATCGCGTCGTAACCGAAGCAACTGGTTAGCTTGCCCTGGGACCGATAGACCTCGCGATGCAGGTCATCGCGCTCCATGTCGCTGATCAACAATCCATCGAGGTTGAGCTGTTGCAGGTGGCCGCTGCCGTAGTACAGATGATTCAAATGCTGACCCGTCGGCAATGTCAGCGTGGTCAGGTTGCTAAGCGGATCGTACTCGTAGGCAAGCGCACCTTGCGGCGTGGTCTCTTTGATCAAACGACCTAACAGGTCATAACTGAAGTCGAGGGTCTCTTCCTCAACGCCCAGCTTCTTGCCAATGCTTGAAGGCAGCCGGTGAATGCTGAGCAACCGGTCTGCTTCGTCGTAACTGTAATCCTGCCGCGCATCCTGGTTGACCTTAGCCAGCAAGCGGCCAATCACATCACGCTCAAACTCGGTGCTGCGCTGCGGCCGCTCTGCCCTGTCGCCGTAGCCGATTTCCTCAATCTGAGTCAGATGCCCGCCGATGTTGTAGCTAAACCGGCGCGTCAGGTTGTCGATGCGCTTCTCTTCGATCAGCCGATCCGAAGCGTCATAAGCAAATTCATAAGACGCATTGTTTTCGTTGACCAGCGCGGTGAGGCGAATCGCCTTGTCGTACTCGTAGCTGATGCGCTGGCCCTTGGCGTCCTGACGGCTGGCAGGCAGTCCGCGCGCCGTGCGCAGCAGACGCGTAATCTGACCCTTACCATCGGTGTGCGTGAGCACCTGACCCAATGCGTTGTAAGTAAACGATTCGGACGTTCCATCCGGGTGCTCGATGCGCACCACTTCGCCGTCGGGTTTGCGCTCAAGTCGCGTCGTCTGATTCAACGCGTCGGTGACGGCGAACAGATGAGACCGATCGTCGTAGGTATAAAACGTACTTTTGCCAGAGCAATCCTGAAACCGCTCCACCTGCGCCAGCTCGTTCCACCACAGGTATTTGGATTTGTGCGTGGCGTCGATGATGGTGTGCGGCAAGCCGTCGTCGCTGTTGAGGTACTCCGTCTTGTGGCCGAGTGCATCGATTTCAGCGATCAGGTTACCTTTATCGTCGTATCGGGCTTTCCAGACACTACCGTCGGGGAAAGTGGTTTCGGTCACCAGCGTCGTACCGAGGTGGTGTTTGTAGTGGATCTGGCGGCCCAGCGGATCGGTCTCTTCGATCAGGCGGGAGAAGTCGTCGTACTTGAACGCGAGCTTGTTGCCATCGGGTAGCGTGATGCCGGTCAGGTTGCCGGCTTCGTCCAAGTCCATGGCGTAGCGTTCACCGCCATAATCGCGGCTGGCGATGACAAGGCGGTCCTCGTTGTAATGCACTTCAAGCTCACGGCCCAGCACGTCGACCGCCCAGGACGTGCGCTGCGCGAAGTCGTAGCGAAAATGAAAGTGCTCACCATCGCTGGTCCAGTGCTCGATCACCCGCGGCTGGCCGTCGATGGTTTCCCAACGGTAGTTGCAGCTCAGACCCAATGCGTTGCTGTGGCTGACCATCACGCCTTCGGCATAACTGAAGCGGCGCATCGTATCGCCGTTGCGGTTGATCACTTCGCTCAACTGGCCGTCGTCGCTGTTGCGATACTGAACGAGGGTTTCGACGGCCTCATTGCCCACTATGCGCTTGACGTCAGTCAGGCGGCCCAAAGTATCGTCGTAGTGCAAATGCACCCGCACCCCGCCGGGGGCACTGATGTCGGTAAGCGTACCGTCGGCCGTTCGGGAGAAATGCAGGTAATGCCCGAGCGCATTTTCCAGCCGTTGCAAGGGTGCATGCGTGTTGTCGTCCGGCACTTCGCCGAAGTAGAAGAAGGTGTTATCGAGGGTTTGCAGGAGGTAGTGACCGCCGGGCGATCGGACCAGATAGATCTGCTCGTAGGGGTTGTAGACACTTTCGCCAGGCTCGATGTCGACAAAAGGCACGCCGCGGCCCTGGTTGTCGGTGAGGTAAACAAAGCTCCCACTGCGGCGCAGGCTTTGTTCCCAGGGTAGCACCCAACCTCGTCCCAGAAGACTTTCAACCGCAAGATCGCTAGCATAGAAGCGGGACCACTCAATCGGCATCAGGCCCGGCAGGCTGAAGTCGGTTTCATCGGGAATGACCTTACGTCCGGTTGTCAGGTCAACTGGATTACCGGTCAGCCCCCCGACAGCACCTTCGATGGCCGGGCCGACGACGTAGCGACTGGGAACTTCGCCCGCAACGAACCCTGCGGTGAATTTCATGACGCACGGCATGATGGCTTTCATGCCCGTCTGCCGGCCGGCCTTGATTAGTCGGGGGATAACCCTTCTCGCAGTGACACTATAGGAAAGTGGAACCGGCCTCATCTTCATCTTGTTGAACCATTTTTACGACGAGTTCCCAATCCTCCCCCCCGATAAAATTTCTTCCAAAAAAGACATACGTCATGACTCCACCAAAATAATCATCCCCTCCAGCCTCGACAGAGAACTGGTGTACAAATGACATTGGCACACCATCTAAATATCGCCAACTTGGTTGGTGGAGCCAACGAGGGCGTTGTCCGTAACTAGCGAACTTGCCCTCTAGTTCATCTGCAACCCAAGCTTTTGCTGACTTGGGCGTTGCCGAAATCCACGTCAAATCCGGCTGCGGCAAATTCAAACCAATATATTTTTCATACAGCGCTTTTACAAACGGCTCAGCTTCCTCATGACTGACTCCGGCATTGAACTTTTTCGATGCAATCTCGATGACCACTGAACTAAATAAAATATAGCTCTTATCCACATCTACCATGAGTTCACTCCCTTAATCACTTCCAACAATTCGGAACCTGCGTGCCTAAACTTGTCCACAGCGGCATGCTGCCAGCGATCAACCTCAGTCAGGTTAGAACTACCATGTACACCTTCGCCGCCAACACGCTGTGGAACATCTGTGTGATGCAGTTCGTAGGGTAAGTCTTTAACACTTACCTTACCCGTCTTCAGGTTTCTTATTTTTGCAGTTATGTTCGGCGGCTGCCCCCCGGCCATTGCTGCTAGATTTCGCGGAGAATAGATGGAAACGGGCTTACTCATTTCTTCAGTTGCCGTATTTTTCCAGTAATTTTTCCGTGCAGTTGACCAGCATTCCCACCCCCAAGGGTCGATCCAACCTGTCGGGCTCGGGACATATTTATATAGATTCGTCCCCCCATCCAACCCAATCGGATCCTGCGTAATAAAACGCCCAACCTGCGGATCGTAATACCTGAATGTGTTGTAGTGCAGGCCCGTTTCATCGTCAAAGTACTGGCCTTGGAAACGCAGGTTCTGCTCAACCTCACTCACGGCAAGCGTTTCGACCTCGCCCCACGCCTTGTATGTAGCTTGCCAGACGATCTGGCCGTCGACATCAGTCATCTCAAGCGGCGTGCCGATCTGGTCGGTATGGAAGTAGTAAAGCTTCTGCTCTGCCTCACCTTCGCTTAGGTCAACCCGGGCAAGTGGCGCATAGCTGCCTGGCTCGTAGATGTAGAGGCTGCTCTGTCCCGGCGACTCCTCGCGCAACATCCGCAGGCCCTGCCAGAGAAAATGCTTGTGCTCGGTTTGTCCCGCAATTTCAGACGTCTTTCCAACCCGACGCCCCAAACTGTCATACCGATACGTACCAACGCTGTGCACTTGGCTGTTAACCATCGTCTCAGCACGCACCAGTCGGTTTTCGCAGTCATACATAAACGTCTGCAGCTTGCTCAAACCCGACCGTTTTTCAATCAGATTGCCCCACGCGTCGTAGGTATATTCCTGGTCGCGCCACTGCTTGATGCGGTTGTCTTTGACCTGGTCGAACTGACTGGTATTGAAGTTCAGCCGGTTGGCCGCAGCGTCATATCGGAACTCTTCGCTATCCACCAGGCGGCCGGTGTCTCGGCTGTGCAGCTGGCCGTTGGCTTCATATTCGTACTTGATCTCCCCGCGCAGTTTGTCCAGCGTGCGGACTAGTTCACCCGCCGGGTCGTATTCATAACGCCGATGAATGGGGTTGTACGCATGATCGACCAGCAACGAGGTGTTGATGCCTGGGTTCTGGATCTGCGACAGCTTCTCAGCAGGCAACGTCGACGCAAACTGCCAACTCTTCCGGCCCATCGCGTCGTAACCAAAGCAACTGGTCAGCTTGCCTTGAGAGCGGTAGACCTCTCGATGCAGATCGTCGCGCTCCATGTCGCTGATCAACAATCCATCGAGGTTGAGTTGGTGCAGGTGGCCACTGCCGTAGTACAGGTGATTGAGGTGTTGGCCTGTCGGCAAGGTCAGCGTGGTCAGGTTGCTGAGCGGATCGTATTCGTAAGCCAGCGCACCTTGAGATGTAGTTTCTTTTACCAAACGACCTAGCAGGTCATAGCTGAAGTCTAGCGTCTCTTCCGCAACGCCCAGTTTCTTGCCAATGCCTGAAGGCAGCCGGTGAATGCTGAGCAACCGGTCTGCTTCGTCGTAACTGTAATCCTGCCGCGCATCCTGGTTGACCTTGGCCAGCAGGCGACCAATCACATCACGCTCAAACTCGGTGCTGCGCTGTGGCCGCTCTGCCCTATCCCCGTAGCCGATTTCATCCAACCGCGTCAGGTGTCCGCCTAGGTTGTAGGAGAACCGGCGCGTCAGGTTGTCGATGCGCTTCTCTTCGATCAGCCGATCCGAAGCGTCATAAGCAAATTCATAAGACGCATTGTTTTCGTTGACCAGCGCGGTGAGGCGAATCGCCTTGTCGTACTCGTAGCTGATGCGCTGGCCCTTGGCGTCCTGACGGCTGGCAGGCAGTCCGCGCGCCGTGCGCAGCAGACGCGTAATCTGACCCTTGCCATCGGTGTGCGTGAGCACCTGACCCAATGCGTTGTAGGTAAACGATTCGGACGTTCCATCCGGGTGCTCAATGCGCACCACTTCGCCGTCAGGCTTGCGCTGAAGTCTTGTCGTCTGATTCAGCGCATCGGTGACTGCGACCAGATGGGACCGATCGTCGTAGGTGTAGAAGGTGTTTTTGCCCGAGCAATCCTGAAAGCGCTCGACTTGCGCCAGTTCGTTCCACCACAGGTATTTGGATTTGTGGGTGGCGTCGATGATGGTGTGCGGCAAGCCGTCGTCGCTGTTGAGGTACTCCGTCTTGTGGCCGAGTGCATCGACTTCAGCGATCAGGTTGCCTTTATCGTCGTATCGGGCGTTCCAGACGCTGCCGTCAGGATAACTCGCTTCGGTCACCAACCTCGTACCGAGGTGGTGTCTGTAGCGGATGTTGCGGCCCAGCGGATCGGTCTCTTCGATCAGGCGGGAGAAGTCGTCGTACTTGAACGCCAGCTTATTGCCATCGGGTAGCGTGATGCCGGTCAGGTTGCCGGCTTCGTCCAGGTCCATGGCGTAGGGCTCGCCGCCGTAATACCGGCTGGCTAGGAATCAATATCAAGATGAGATTTTACCAACGCAATATATTTACCATCCTCATCTGCAAAAATCTTCTCGCCTTCCATCATGTACGCTCTGCATAAATACTCTATTGCATTTGGCTTATTCTGCTCATACAACACCTGACCCAGCCTAAGTAAAATGAATGGGTTGGACGCACCATCGGGCCCATTCATTGCATCAAACAGCTCCGCAGTAGCGAGCTCGTAATCTTTTAGAAAAAAGAGAGCATCTGCCGTTCCAGCCTTTAACCAAGTGTAAGCATCCCAAGGGCTTTTTGAAAGTCATCAAACGCTAATTCATACATCCCGCTGTCCATGTGTGAGTTCCCCAACTCACTTAGCTCCGAAACCTTCGCATAAATATTATCCTCTAGATCACACATATGGTTATCCTTTGAGATGATCAAGATAAAAATTCAAATACTTGCTGTCGAAACCTTCGAATGCTCGTTTCTTGCCGAACTTAAAAACCTTATCGAAATGTTCGAAGGCCAGTTGAGTCTCACCAAGCTCGTAGCAAGCGCTAGCGAATACTACAATGCTACTTGTCTCCCGCGGAGGTTTAGTATCCATAGCAATCACGGACCAGCTCTTTGCCTCATCGTATTGCTTGGCGGCGAAATATGAGGTCGCGAAGCAACTCGCTATCCAGTGAGCCAGATCCCAATTCTTCTTAGGTTCAGGGAGCAAGGACCATGCCTCACGATACTTACTTAAAGATTCAATACCGTTCCCGGCGGACTCAAAACGATTACCTGACTCGACGACATTAACAATGGCGTCAGACAGCTCACGATCAACAACACTCAAATCTTCCATAGCATTCTCAGTAATTAAAGTTTTCGTGCGGACCGACCATGCTTTCAGGAGGACGATACAACTGATTTAGCTTGGCGCCTGCAGATCGATTAATTGAGTAGTGATCCAATTCATAGTTTTTCGAATCCAACATCCAGCTCCTCACCTCTTTAGACTTAGCTCCATAGTATCCGCCCTTAGAATTCCAATACGTGACTGCATCTGTTTTATGATGCCATGTCTGCCTCTTTTATTGGATACCACTGCTCGTCAGAGGCTTTAAATCTCATGCCTTCTCCCTCGCCGCGTATTTTTCCTTGGGATCGCATATCCTCAATCGCCTCTCGTCCAGTTTTGCTGCCTTTTCCTGGAGTTCGCCCGACGTAATCTGTTCTGCAACTCAGACCCCAAGGATCAATCCAAACATTAGTATTAGGCGCGAAAGCATAGAGATTACTACCGCCCAACAGCCCAATCGGATCCTGAGTTATAAACCTCCCCACTTCCGGATCGTAATACCTGAATGTGTTGTAGTGCAGCGCTGTCTCAGCGTCGAAATACTGACCCTGAAACCGCAGATTTTGCTCAACCTCATTTACCGCAAGCGACTCAATCTCACCCCACGCTTTGTACGTCGCCTGCCAAACGATCTGGCCGTCGATATCCGTCATTTCCAGCGGCGTGCCGATCTGGTCGGTGTGGAAGTAGTAAGTGACCAGAGTTTCGAGCGCTTGATCACCGACGATGCGTTTGACCTCGGTGAGGCGACCGAGCGGGTGGTTGTAGTGCAAATGCACGCGCAGGCCCCCGGTCGCGCTGATGTCAGTTAACTTGCCATCGGCCGTGCGGGTGAAATGCAGGTAATACCGAGAGCCACGCCAGCACTAGCTGATCTCAGACTGGCATGATTCGCCAGTATTGCTCCGATCAGGAACGTAAAGCACCGAGGGAGATCACACCTCTTGCCTTTGAACCGTCCTTTTGGTGACGTCCTCTATGGAACACGTACTCTCAGAAGCCTCGTTAAACGCGCTGCAGTCGTCGAATGCGGCCCAGCGCTCATGAATCAATATAAAATAGGGACCTTCACACCGTTAACGGCATGCTCTAATCGGGCTCGTTAACTTGTAAAGACATGCATCCGTCAATTTCGTAAGTCCTCACATTTACGATAAAAATCAGTATATTTTCGTGGACCTTCATCGCTACCCAAGCCCGTTTATCAGAATTATCTTTGTCCCTCAGAGATTGCAGACACTTTGTCGAACCGTTAAGCACACGCCCCTGAGATTTTAGGTTATTAGCGCGAAACTCTATTATGGAACGGATTGTCGACAACTCCTCTTCGTTGTAGCTATTTACATCTAAAGGAATAGGGAGTCGGCCATTTAAAACTTTCGCTTTAGCTAGCACCTCAGCAGTTCGGCGATCAAAGTGGCCAGATTTAACAAATCCTTCAAAGTCTGCGTTTTCTAATAAATCTTTAGAGTTCATTTGGATCAAACACCTTTAGGCCAGATCGACTCCCTTAGAGTAGGACTTCTGACTCACCATAAGCATCTGGAGAAAACTTCCACGCCACGCATCACCTGGCTAACGCATCACCACCAAATTTTTCGATGAATACTCTTTCAACCTCATAAATCGCGACGCACTCTAACCAGTCAATCTTTAAATTTTTAAAGCTTAGCTCTGGAAAGTGAGCATCATTCCAAATGTAGGGCACAGTTAAATAGATGTGAGGCATAATGGGATCGGGCAGATGGTCCTGAAATATGTTCGGAACAACATCTCCAGGCATCACAGCTTATTTGCGCTTTTGAATGGAGAAAGCGGCTGAAGCAACAGCATTCTCCCGATATATTTCGGGGGTTAGCGCCGCAGCACATAATTCCACACGAGTCCCAAACTCGTCGCCGTCTGCGTCAAGCAACGAAATCTCAGAAAGACCGATGGACCCAATTGACTTGACACCTTTATGCACCGAATCAAGCGTCGTAAGCAACTCGACCGACAATGCTCTATTGTCGTCGTCGTAGTAGACTTGAACTTTTAGCTCACCTTTGAAAACTTGAAGAGCATGTTTAGCTACTGCGCGACGCTGGTCACTTGGAGTAGACATCTTGAGGCCCTAACTATGTGATTGCTATCGAATCAGAAAAATTGCTTAGTGAAAAGTAAACCCTGTAGCCATACAGTGCAGTGCACTGCACTGCTAACGTGCGCCTTAAGAAACTTAACAGGGTTCATTAACCCTTCTGCACTAACAACCAAACAACATATAAGGCGCTGGCGTTCTGACAAGTGGCAGCGAGAGTCTAGCTGGATCAGTTTTAGTCGAATAGCAACTCACCACATTCGTGGCGAGCTGAATTCTCACGGAGCAGCGGATCATGAATGCATAAACGAGTCGTTAATTTATTAAAATTTACTTTAACCCCTCAATTCACTCCATGGGTCATAGATGAACTTTTCGTCAATAGGTATAAATTTAAGACCCTTAAGCCCTTTTTGTAGAGATTCATCAACGAATCTTTGGCTACATGCATGCTCCATTAACTCTGAGCACCAGAAGAAATCCTTATCCAGACCACTTCGAACTGAAAACTTTTTGATCCAGTTATAACAATGCGCTCCAGGATAAAATTTGTTGACAGCAACCTCTCCAGTGGAGAGATTTCTCTCTAGTGAAAACTCTGACTTCTCCTCATCCAGCAACGAAGCCCACTCTGCTGCCAAATAGAAAAAATAATCTTTACTTGGCTTTCCACCATTAGCCAGACGCACTTCAACAGGAACTTCTCTATATTTAACACCTAGAAACTCACAGACCTCGATAAACTTATGAGAAACAAAGCCTCTAGGCGATCCAATATAGTCAAAATCCAAATCCACATCTTCTAAGTCAGTGCACTGAAAAATATGCGTGTTCTTGATCACGTACTTGTCCGGATCCGGATCATAAGCCTCCCATTCCCAGTCACAATTCTCTTCCCCAGCCAAATAGATAGGGCAACCACTAGAACCGCCTGCATATTCTACTATGTAAAATTCGTGACCCATCTACTTTAATCCCCCTGTGATTGCATTAACCGCATATTTTCCGCTCTCTAAGCCCTCCCGAGCTATTCGTTGGATGTTACCAATACCCAGCGCAAGCTGGGTATCACTTAATGCGCCCCGTCCAAACAGCTTGTTTAGCTTATCTAATTCCGGGCGAATGGCTGCGGTATATTCTTTATGACTTGTCCAGTGGCCCGGTAGATCGAGAATCTTTGCAAGCGACGGATTGTCAGGTAGAAACATGCCATTCGACGGCCCGTCGTTTCTGAAACCGATGCTTTTCAATTTGGAGAACATACCGGCGTAGAGTTTATCCTTCATTAACTGCTCCGGGATCAGATGGTGATTCGCCATATCATCACCAACTTTATGCCCCATCGCTTGACCGAGCTTTGTAGAACACAGTCCCAAAACGTCTACCTCGCCCAGCGGGCTTAGTACGTACTGGTAGAGATTTATGCCCCCTAGTAGCCCTATCGGATCTTGTGTGATGAACCGCCCAACCTCCGGGTCGTAATACCTGAACGTGTTGTAGTGCAGCCCCGTTTCATCGTCAAAGTACTGACCCTGAAACCGCAGATTTTGCTCAACTTCACTCACGGCCAACGACTCTATCTCACCCCACGCCTTATACGTCGCCTGCCAGACAATGCTGCCATCTGCGTTAGTCATTTCCAGCGGCGTGCCGAGCTGGTCGGTATGGTAAAAGTAAAGCGTCCGCTCTGCCTCACCTTCGTTTTGGTCGACACGTGCTAGCGGCGCGTAGCTTCCAGGCTCGTAGATATAAAGGCTGCTCTGCCACGGTGTTTCTTCGCGCAGCATCCGCAGGCCTTGCCAGAGAAAAAGCTTGTGCTCGGTTTTCCCCGCAATCTCAGACGTCTTCCCAACCCTACGACCCAAACTGTCATACCGATACGTGCCAACGCTGTGCATCTGGCTGTTAACCATCGTCTCCGCGCGCACGAGCCGGTCTTCACAGTCGTAGGTGAACGTCTGCAGCTTGGATAAGCCCGACCGCTTCTCAATCAGGTTGCCCCAGGGATCATAGGTATATTCCTGATCACGCCATTGCTTGATGCGGTTATCTTTGACCTGATCAAACTGGCTGGTATTGAAGTTCAGCCGGTTGGCCACAGCGTCGTATCTGAACTCTTCGCTGTCCACCAGTCGCCCGGTATCCCGGCGGTGGAGCTGGCCGTTGGCCTCATATTCGTATTTGATCTCACCGCGCAGTTTGTCGAGCGTGCGGGCCAGTTCGCCTGCCGGATCGTATTCATATCGCCGATGAATCGGGTTGTACGCATGATCGACCAGCAGCGAAGTGTTGATGCCTGGGTTCTGGATCTGCGACAGCTTGTCCGCCGGTAGCGTCGACGCAAACTGCCATCTCTTGCGCCCCATCGCGTCATAACCGAAACAACTGGTTAGCTTGCCTTGGGACCGATAGACCTCCCGATGCAGGTCATCGCGCTCCATGTCACGGATGAGCAGACCGTCGAGGTTCAGTTGGTGCAGACGACCGCTGCCGTAGTTAGAGGTGATTGAGATGTTGGCCAGTCGGCGAGGTCAGCGTAGTCAGGTTGCTGAGCGGATCGTATTTCGTGGGAGTAAGTACGAGACCACTCAATAGCCATAATTCCCGGAAGAACGAAGTCTGTTTCGCCTGGATTAAGCGGAAGCTTGCGGCCGGTCGTGATGTCGACCGGATTGCCGATAATATCGACTAAGACTTTTCGACTGCCGGCCGATTTCGTAAATGCCCGCGAAGCAGATGGTGGAGAAGGTAGCGCCGAAGCATGACGCGAGGAGCCCTGCAGTCTCCAACCCTTGCGCCAACCCCCGCTTGGCCACCGACACCAACGCTTTGCCCATCGATGCGACGATCATCAGTATGTCGGCAATGACGCGAAGCCAACCTAAGAATTCATCATCAATGTTAAGGTACCAAACCGTGCCGCACTCGATAAACCCTTGCTTGAGCCACCTAAAATCTTGACACCGCAGGTCAGCCTGTGGTCGTGCTATGACGAGTACTGGTTCCTGCCCAATAACCCCGCTGAAAACTGATCGTTACCTTATTAAAAAGCTTACCGGTCGTTCGACGATCAGTACTGATTTAAATAGTTCTCGACCAACACATACCCGGCGACCCCCATAAGCAAATAATTTTTATACTCCTCACCCGATAGCTTTCTCACAAACTCGCCACAAAGATATAAATCCCCTGCCATATTGAACTCTAAATTCACCAGCCTTTGATCTTTTATAGGGCCACTTCCAATTATTGGCCACTCTCCAGAAAGAAGTTTATCTACGGCAGTAAAAATCACCTTGAAAGTTCCCCTATGATTCTGAAAACTCAAATAGCTTATTTCTTCAGGAATATGCTTTTTATCTCCCACGGACAAAACACAGAACGCGAAAACTCTCTTGAAAGTTGGATCTGAGTTATTTTTTCCTATCCAGATCGCCTGACAGATAGCCTGTCTCCCGTCAGACATCGGTATCGTGAAATAATCACCACTATTTACTGCCTGCTTGAGCTTCATAATCCCATGTCCTTAATTTGTTTCAATGCGTCAGATAGCACCTTGCCCCCCCAATCGGAGCTATGTCCTGCTACATCATATCTTACAGAGTTAGGGTTAGCCGGCCTATAGGACCTGATTTCATTAAGAAGATTCGTTGCAAAGTTAGTAGATTTAGCCCCACCATTAAGATCCATGATTTGTTGCTCAAGAAACTTGGCCTCAGCCTTTGTCAAATTATTATTAAAAATAATATGCTGCTCTGAATGAGACTTACCATCAGTAGCCGCATGTATAGCCAAACGCGACTTGGCATCACCACGACCAACATATTTTATTACACCCTTATCAGTTAGCACATAAAGCCCCTGGCCGTTAACGGGATCGTACTTGGCGCCAGTACCGCCTGCACTACGCTGTGATGGCTTCCCCATACACGGAGTAAGCCCTAACGGATCAACCCATGCAATCGTATTGCTTGCATATTGATAAAGATTCCAGCCACCAGCCAAACCAATCGGATCCTGCGTTATAAACCGTCCCACTTCCGGATCAAAATACCTGAACGTGTTGTAGTGCAGACCCGTCTCCTCGTCGAAGTACTGACCTTGGAAACGCAGGTTCTGCTCCACCTCACCCACGGCAAGCGATTCAACTTTGCCCCACGCCTTATAGGTTGACTGCCAAACAATCTGGCCGTACACATCCGTCATCTCCAGCGGCGTGCCGATCTGGTCGGTGTGGAAGTAGTAAAGCTTTTTCTCCTCTTCGCCTTCGTTTAGGTCCACTCTCGCCAGAGGCGCGTAGTTGCCAGGCTCGTAGATATAAAGGCTGTTCTGCCAAGGCGTTTCCTCACGGAGCATCCGCAGGCCTTGCCAGAGGAAATGCTTGTGCTCGGTTCGCCCTTCAATCTCGGACGTCTTGCCAACCCGACGACCCAGGCTGTCATACCGGTACGTACCGACGCTGTGCACCTGGCTGTTAACCATCGTCTCCGCACGCACAAGCCGGTTTTCGCAGTTGTAGGTGAACGTCTGCAGCTTATTTAGCCCGGACCGCTTTTCAATCAGGTTGCCCCAAGCGTCATAGGTATATTCCTGATCGCGCCATTGCTTGATGCGGTTGTCCTTCACCCGCGGGTTTCAGCTCCAGCTCGGTGGTCTGACCCAGTGCGTCAGTGACCGAAACCAGCTGCAGGCGCTCGTTGTAATGGTACGTGGTGCACTTTCCAGAGCAGTCCTGAAACTTCTCAACCTGTGCGTGGTTGTTCCACCAGATGAATTTCGACTTGTGGTTGGCATCGATGATGGTGTGTACCAAACCGTCATCGTTGTGGAAATACTCGGTGCGCTGGTCTAGCGCGTCGTATTCCTCTATCAGGTTTCCCTTGTTGTCGTAATGGCCCTTCCAGGTACTCCCGTCGGGATAGCTGACCTGCTTGACCATTGAGGTCAGATGGTGATGTTGATAGCGCGTGCTGCGACCCAGCGGGTCCACCTCCTCGATCAGGCGCGAGTACTCGTCGTATTTGAGTGTCAGCTGGTTGCCGCCGGGCAGCGTCAAGCCGACGATGTTGCCGAAGTCATCGAGCGTAATTGCGTACTCTTCACCACCGAAGTCGCGACTAGCGGTGACGCGGCGATCGGCGTTGTAGTGAACCCGCGCCTCGCGACCCAGTACGTCTGTGACGCGGGTGGTGCGCGCCTTGAAGTCGTAGTCAAAATTGAAATGTTCGCCGTCGCTGGTCCAGTGCTCGACAACACGCGGCTGGCCGTCAATGGTTTCCCAGCGGTATTCGCAGGCGAGGCCGAGCGCGGTGCTGTGCCGCGTCATAACGCCATCGGTGTAGCTGAAATAACGCAGAGTGTCGCCGTTGCGATTACTGACCTGGCTCAACTGGCCGTTGTCGTCGTAGTGATAAGTGACCAAAGTTTCGAGCGCTTGGTCACCGACGATACGTTTGACCTCGGTGAGGCGACCGAGTGGGTGGTTGTAGTGCAAATGCACGCGCAGGCGCCGTTGGCGCTGAAGGCTCGATGTCGACAAAGGGCACGCTGCAGCCCTGGTTGTCGGTGAGTTAAAAAAAGCTGCACTGCGGTGCATGCTTTGCTCCCACGGCAGGACCCATCCGCGACCTAGCACGCTGTCCAAGGCCAGGTCGCTTGCTTTGAAGCGGGACCACCCGATTGGCATCAGGCCCGGCAACACAAAATCGGTTTTGCCTGAGTCCAGCAGTAGCTTGCGGCCTGTTGTGAGATCGACGGGATTGCCAACCAGCCCCGAAGACCGTCCCGAGCGCAGGCCAGTGACGAAGCTGGCTGCGAGATAGCTGCTTACGTTTGAAATGGCCGCATCTTGGCAGCCGGTGACTGGCTAGCTGAAATCTAAGCGCACCGACGCTGTGAGCCGAACTAGTCGGTCCGCTTAGGCACAATAATTCACCTTAGGTAATCCCCCCTGAACCGTCGCTATCCTAACCTGGCGTTAGGGCTCGTCGATCACAGATTCCAAGTGTCAAAAGACACTGCCGGCGGTAAACGTAGCCCCAATAGTTAAAGCTCCGCTATTGCGGTGCGAATAGTGTCGCAAAAAAACGCCTCAAAACTTTCGTACATAACCTCTTTGGCACCATCTCGCTTAAAAGACAGCTCCGTCAACACCACTACCGCCTCGCCCGACGGGCTAAGCTGAGAAGTATCGATAGAGAATATAGGCCCGTAACCCGACGCTTTAACAACTATCATAGCTGAATCCGCATCTCCTCTGTCTCGTGCCGTCTTCGTCGCGAACAACACGCTGGGAACCGCAGTAGCTTCGAGCCCGCTTTTTGTAATACCGTAATATGTATCGCCGGCAAAAGACATCGCACCAAATTTTTTGAGGAACAGCTTATAGGACACAGGAAATTCAACCCCGAGTGCGGCTTCAAACGCAGCAATAACCTCATCAGTAGCACCTCCCACAAACGCAGCTTCTTCACCACTCAGCTTTATTTCACTTTCAATAGCATCAACGTAAGTCATCCTCACCTCTCAAAAATCTAATGAACGTTCTTTCCAATAACTTTTCTTCCAAGTGTTGAAAGGGCCACGATTCATACTTTGCGGCGCGCTGTTATAAACACGCCGCAGGCCGTCCGGTCCCACCCAACTTTTGTCCCATTGATTGGAATAAATGTGTAGCACCCTGTCATTTTTAGAATGGAAGCTGCTCAAAACCTCTGCCACGGACCCAGGCTCATCTTGAGTTAAGTGATGCAGATTCACCTCCATGCCATCTTTTCCTATCGGGGCATCGCCTTTTCGCATCCGTTGGAGGTTCGTTCTTCCCGCGTCGTCGACGCCATGAGGATCAAATATATCATTCCTCTGATAAACCTTCCTGCCGGCCACATTTTTTGGGCTCCAGCATGCCCAACCTAAGGGATCCACCCACCCAGTTGCATTGGGCGCGTAAGCGTAAAAATTTTTACCGCCAGACAACCCAATCGGATCCTGGGTGATAAACCGCCCAACTTCCGGGTCGTAATACCTAAATGTGTTGTAGTGAAGACCCGTTTCGTCATCAAAGTACTGACCCTGAAACCGCAGATTCTGCTCAATTTCACTCACGGCCAACGATTCGACTTCACCCCAAGCCTTGTAAGTCGCCTGCCACACGATCTGGCCGTCGACATCCGTCATCTCGAGCGGCGTGCCAATCTGGTCGGTATGGAAGTAGTAAAGCGTCTGCTCTGCCTCACCTTCGCTCTGGTCAACCCGGGCAAGTGGCGCGTAGCTTCCTGGCTCGTAAATATAGAGGCTGCTCTGCCACGGTGTTTCTTCGCGCAGCATCTGCAGGCCTTGCCAGAGAAAGTGCTTGTGCTCAGTCTGGCCATCAATTTCGGACGTCTTGCCAACCCGACGACCCAAACTGTCGTACCGATACGTGCCCACGCTGTGCACCTGGCTGTTGACCATCGTTTCCGCACGCACAAGCCGGTTTTCGCAGTCGTAGGTGAACGTCTGCAGCTTGGTTAACCCCGACCGTTTTTCAATCAGGTTGCCCCAAGCGTCATAGGTATATTCCTGATCACGCCATTGCTTGATGCGGTTGTCTTTAACCTGATCAAACTGGCTGGTGTTGAAGTTCAGGCGGTTGGCGGCAGCGTCGTATCGGAAATCTTCGCTATCGACGAGTTTGCCCGTGTTACGGCTATGCAACTGGCCGTTCGCTTCATATTCGTACTTGATCTCACCAGGCAGCTTGTCCAGCGTCCGGACTAGTTCACCCGCTGGATCGTACTCATATCGCCGATGAATCGGGTTGTACGCATGATCGACCAGCAGCGAAGTGTTGATGCCTGGGTTCTGGATCTGCGACAGCTTTTCAGCCGGAATAGTGGACGCAAACTGCCAGCTCTTGCGTCCCATGGCGTCATAGCCAAAGCAACTGGTCAGCTTGCCCTGCGATCGATAGACCTCACGATGCAGATCATCGCGCTCCATGTCACTGATGAGCAGACCATCGAGGTTGAGTTGGTGCAGGTGGCCGCTGCCGTAGTACAGGTGGTTGAGGTGCTGGCCAGTCGGCAATGTCAGCGTGGTCAAGTTGCTGAGCGGATCGTATTCGTAGGCCAACGCCCCTTGCGGCGTCGTTTCTTTTACCAAGCGACCCAGCAGGTCATAACTGAAGTCGAGGGTCTCTTCCTCAACGCCCAGCTTCTTGCCAATGCTTGAAGGCAGCCGGTGAATGCTGAGCAACCGGTCTGCCTCGTCGTAACTGTAATCCTGCCGCGCATCCTGATTGACCTTGGCCAGCAATCGGCCAATCACATCACGCTCAAACTCCGTACTGCGTTGCGGCCGCTCGGCCCTATCGCCGTAGCCGATTTCATCCAACCGCGTCAGATGCCCACCCACGTTGTAGATGAATCGACGCGTCAAATTGTCGATGCGTTTCTCTTCGATCAGTCGATCCGATACATCGTAGGCAAACTCATAAGCCGCATTGTTTTCGTTGACCAGTGCCGTCAGCCGAATCGCTTTGTCGTACTCATAACGAATACGCTGGCCATTGGCATCTTGTCGGCTAGAAGGCAGACCGCGTGCAGTACGTAGCAGCCGCGTGGTCTGACCCTTGCCATCGGTGTGCGTGAGCACCTGGCCCAGGGCGTTGTAGATAAACGATTCGGCAGTCCCATCCGGATGCTCGATGCGCACCACTTCGCCGTCGGGTTTGCGCTCAAGCAGTGTCGTCTGATTCAACGCGTCGGTGACAGCGATCAGATGGGACCGATCGTCATAGCTATAAAAGGTGCTTTTCCCTGAACAGTCCTGAAACCGCTCAACCTGCGCCAAGCCATTCCACCACAGGTATTTCGATTTGTAGGTCGCATCGATAATCGTGTGCGGCAGACCATCTTCGCTGTTGAGGTACTCGGTCTTGTGGCCCATCGGATCGGTTTCAGCGATCAGGTTGCCCTTTTCGTCGTAACGGGCTTTCCAGACGCTGCCGTCCGGGAAGGCGGTTTAGGTGATCAAGGTGGTACTGAGGTGATAGCTGTAGGTGATGCTTCGACCGAGCGGGTCGGTCTCTTCGATCAGGCGCGAAAAATCGTCGTACTTGAATGTCAGACGATTCCCGTCCGGCAGGCTGATACCGGTCGTGTTTCCCGCTTCATCCAGATCGATGCCGTAACGTTCGCCGCCGAAGTCGCGGCTGGCAATGACCCGTTTGTCCTCGTTGTACTGCACTTCGAGCTCGCGGCCGAGGACGTCGACGGCCCAGGACGTTCTGCTCTTAAAGTCGTAACGGAAATGAAAGTGTTCGCCATCACTGGTCCAGTGCTCAACCACCCGCGGCTGGCCATTAATGGTTTCCCAACGGTAGTTGCAGCTCAGACCCAATGCGTTGCTGTGACTGACCATCACGCCTTCGGCGTAGCTGAACCGGCGCATGGAATCGCCATTGCGATTGATGACTTCGATGAGCTGACCGTTGTCGTCGTAGCGATACTGGACAAGGGTTTCCACAGCCAGGTTGTCGACGATGCGTTTGACGTCGGTCAGGCGGCCAAGCGGGTTGTCGTGATGCAGGTGGATCCGCACGCCGCCCGGCGCGCTGATGTCGGTGAGCGTTCCTTCGACCGTGCGGGTGAAATGAAGGTAATGACCCAGCGCATTTTCCAGACGCTGCAACGGCACCGAGGTGTTGTCGTCCGGCACTTCGCCGAAGTAGAAAAACACGTTGTCGAGCGTTTGCAGCAGGTAATGCCCACCCAGGGTACGGACCAGATGAATCTGCTCGTAGGGGTTGTAGATGCGCTCGCCGGACTCAATGTCGACAAAGGGCACGCTGCGGCCCTGATTGTCGGTGAGGTAAACAAAGCTGCCCCTGCGGCGCAGGCTCTGTTCCCACGGCAAGACCCAACCCTGGCCAAGCACGCTTTCGACCGTCAGGTCGCTGGCATATCCTACGCGGCATGTGCAGGCCTTGTAAAAGAAATGCTTGCGCTCAGCTTGCCCTTAAAACTCAGACGTCTTTACAACTCTGGACTCCAGGCCGTTATACCGGTGCGTGCAAACGCTCGCATTGGGAGTGGCGATGAGCGGGTACCTGCAAAAACAACCGTTAGCGAAGAGGAGGATTTACTACAATTATCGAGCGTCAACCTAACGTGCGAGAGTTTCGCTTTATGTGACACTCGACCCCGTTCACGCTTCCACTCCACCTAGCGAACCGAGCTTAGGGCTTCTTACCAATAATTTTCTGCAATTCCTTTTGCGCCAGATCCATTTTTCCCAGCACTGGATTTTCATAGTCGCTGTAAATCTCAAGATACGCACGCGGAGAACCCCCCATCAAATCGGTTAGACTTTTTCCATGCCTTAAAGAATCGAGATTTTTTTCGTAACTTACAATTATCGACCCCAACGAAGTCTCACAACGAAAGGATTCGATATTTTTTAGTTCCTCAATTATTTCCACAATCAGCGCAGCTAGTTCATCTTTACTCATGAAAGGCCTCACAAAGAGCCAACATCTCTAACACCCACGATCCAAGAGCTGGGCCAATTTTGCGGCATCAGAATCTGATCTGCACCACCTTTGAAAATCGTGCCAGATTTAGTCATTTGAGGAGCAACCGAGCCAATATTAAGAGTGGTACCCTTTGGTATCAGTATCATTGCTTCAAATTCACGAGTGTTTTTCCACTCGGGCAATAACGCATTGTCGATTTTTGCTTGAATCCTAGAAGATGCGGGGGAAGTAGAAACGAATGCCCCTCCCGACTTAGCGTTACCACCATACACGCGGTACACATAAATATCTTTAGTAGTAACTACCGTTTGATACTTACCGTCCGTAAAAGACTCAGCCACCCAGCTCGGTAAGTTTGCTTTTTCGGTAGGAGTGTACTTACCATTCAAACCTTCACAGCTTAAGCCCAGCGGGTCCCCCCATACGACTGGATTAACGCTATAACTATATAGATTGCGCCCCCCCGCCAGCCCAATCGGATCCTGCGTTATGAACCGACCCACCTCCGGATCGTAGTACCTGAAAGTGTTGTAATGCAGCCCGGTCTCGTCGTCGAAGTATTGACCCTGAAACCGCAGGTTCTGCTCAACCTCACTCACGGCCAGAGCTTCGACTTCGCCCCACGCCTTGTACGTCGACTGCCACACGATCTGGCCATCCACATCCGTCATTTCAAGCGGCGTGCCGATCTGATCGGTGTGGAAGTAGTAAAGCTTCTGCTGTTCCTCACCTTCACCCTGGTCGACTCGGGCAAGTGGGGCGTAGCTGCCCGGCTCGTAAATGTAAAGGCTGCTCTGTCCCGGCGACTCCTCGCGCAGCATCCGCAAGCCTTGCCAGAGGAACTGCTTGTGCTCGATTCGCCCTTGAATCTCAGACGTCTTGCCGACCCGACGACCCAAGCTGTCATACCGGTACGTGCCAACGCTATGCGTCTGGCTGTTGAACATTGTCTCCGCACGCACAAGTCGGTTTTCGCAGTCGTAGGTAAACGTCTGCAGCTTGGTTAACCCAGACCGCTTTTCAATCAGGTTACCCCAAGCGTCGTAGGTGTATTCCTGATCGCGCCATTGCTTGATGCGGTTGTCTTTCACTTGATCAAACTGGCTGGTATTGAAGTTCAGCCGGTTGGCCGCAGCGTCGTAGCGGAACTCTTCGCTGTCGACTAGTTTGCCGGTGTCACGGCTGTGCAATTGGCCGTTGGCTTCGTATTCGTATTTGATCTCACCGCGCAGTTTGTCGAGCGTGCGGGTCAGTTCACCTGCTGGGTCGTATTCATAGCGCCGGTGAATCGGGTTGTACGCATGATCCACCAGCAGCGAAGTGTTGATGCCTGGGTTCTGGATCTGCGACAACTTGTCCGCAGGCAACGTCGAGGCAAACTGCCAACTCTTGCGACCCATCGGGTCATAGCCAAAGCAACTGGTGAGTTTGCCTTGGGACCGATAGACCTCGCGATGCAAGTCATCGCGCTCCATGTCGCTGACGAGCAGACCGTCAAGGTTCAGTTGGTGCAGGTGGCCGCTGCCGTAATACAGATGATTTAGATGTTGGCCAGTCGGCAACGTCAGCGTGGTCAGGTTGCTTAGCGGATCGTATTCGTAGGCAAGCGCACCTTGCGGTGTGGTCTCTTTGACCAAGCGACCCAACATGTCATAACTGAAGTCGAGGGTCTCTTGGTCAACGCCCAGCTTCTTGCCAATGCTTGAAGGCTGGCGGTGAATGCTGAGCAACCGATCCGCTTCGTCGTAACTGTAATCCTGCCGCGCATCCTGATTGACCTTGGCTAGCAACCGCCCAATCACATCCCGTTCAAACTCGGTGCTGCGTTGCGGCCGCTCTGCCCGTTCGCCGTAGCCGATTTCATCCAACCGCGTCAGATGCCCGCCCAGGTTGTAGTTGAATCTGCGGGTCAGGTTGTCGATCCGTTTCTCTTTGATCAGTCGATCAGACGCATCGTAGGCAAACTCATAAGCCGCATTGTTTTCGTTGACCAGTGCACTCAGCCGAATCGCTTTGTCGTACTCGTAACGAATGCGCTGCCCCTTCGCATCCTGTCGGCTAGAAGGGAGCCCGCGTGCCGTACGCAACAGCCTTGTGGTCTGGCCTTTGCCATCAGTGTGCGTAAGGACTTGGCCGAGGGCGTTGTAGGTAAACGATTCGGACGTTCCATCCGGGTGCTCGATGCGCACCACTTCGCCGTCGGGTTTGCGCTCAAGCCGTGTCGTCTGATTCAGCGCATCAGTGACAGCAATCAGATGGGAGCGATCGTC
The DNA here is from genome assembly GCF_041060445.1 of Pseudomonas sp. W2-17. Classification (NCBI taxonomy): domain Bacteria; kingdom Pseudomonadati; phylum Pseudomonadota; class Gammaproteobacteria; order Pseudomonadales; family Pseudomonadaceae; genus Pseudomonas; species Pseudomonas sp. W2-17. Next base: position 178,113 of record NZ_JAUFNS010000006.1, read on the forward strand.
ATAGGTGTAGAAGGTGCTTTTGCCCGAGCAATCCTGAAACCGCTCAACCTGCGCCAAACCATTCCACCAGAGATATTTCGACTTGTAGGTCGCATCAATAATCGTGTGCGGCAGGCCATCCTCGCTGTTGAGGTACTCGGTCTTGTGGCCCATCGGATCGGTTTCGGCGATCAGGTTGCCTTTGTCATCGTAACGGGCTTTCCAGACACTGCCGTCCTGGAAGGCGGTTTCGGTGATCAAGGTGGTACTGAGGTGGTAGCTGTAAGTGATGCTTCGACCAAGCGGGTCGGTCTCTTCGATCAGCCGCGAAAAATCATCGTACTTGAACGTCAGACGATTCCCGTCCGGCAGGCTGATGCCGGTCGTGTTTCCCGCTTCATCCAGATCGATGCCGTAACGCTCACCGCCGAAGTCGCGGCTGGCAATGACCCGTTTGTCCTCGTTGTAACGCACTTCGAGTTCGCGCCCGAGGACGTCGACCGCCCACGAAATTCTGTTCTTGAAGTCATAACGAAAATGAAAGTGTTCGCCATCGCTGGTCCAGTGCTCAACCACCCGCGGCTGGCCATCAATGGTTTCCCAACGATAGTTGCAGCTCAGACCCAATGCGTTGCTGTGACTGACCATCACGCCTTCGGCGTACCTGAACCGGCGCATGCAATCGCCATTGCGATTGATCACTTCGATGAGCTGGCCGTTGTCGTCGTAGCGGTACTGGACGAGGGTTTCAACGGCCAGGTTGTCGACGATGCGTTTGACGTCGCTCAGGCGGCCCAGCGGGTTGTCGTAATGCAGGTGAATCCGCACGCCGCCCGGCGCGCTGATGTCGGTGAGCGTGCCTTCGACCGTGCGGGTGAAATGCAGGTAGTGACCCAGCGCATTTTCCAGACGCTGCAGCGGCACCGAGGTGTTGTCGTCCGGCACTTCGCCGAAGTAGAAAAACACGTTGTCCAGAGTTTGCAGCAGGTAGTGGCCGCCTTGGGTGCGGACGAGATGAATCTGCTCGTAGGGGTTGTAGATGCGCTCGCCGGGCTCGATGTCGACAAAGGGCACGCTGCGGCCCTGGTTGTCGGTGAGGTAAACGAAGCTGCCGCTGCGGCGCAGGCTCTGCTCCCACGGCAAGACCCAACCCTGACCCAGCACGCTGTCGACGGTCAGGTCGCTGGCGTAAAAGCGGGACCATTCAATCGGCATAAGGCCGGGCAGCACGAAATCGGTTTCGCCTGAATCCAGCAACAATTTGCGGCCGGTGGTGAGGTCGACGGGGTTGCCGATAAAACCGCCCAGGACTTTCCCGACTGCCGGGCCAATGATGTAGGTGCCCGTGAGGTAGCTGGCGGCAACGGTAGCACCAAAGCGCAGCGCGCACGGCCCTGCAGCCTTCAACCCTTGCGTCAACCCCAGCTTGGCGACTGATACCAGCGCTTTGCCCATCGACGCCACGATCATCAGCACGTCCACAACAACGCGAAGCCAACCCGGAATTTCGTCGTCGATGTGGAGGTATTGAACCGTGCCGCCCCCGATGAACACATCGTCCGAGCCGCCTGAAATCCGTGCACCACAGGTCAGCCTGTCATCCTTGCGCGCTGCAGCCACGCTGTTGATGAAGACGTTGGATGAACCCTCGGCGACCTGTACAGGCGCAGGATGCTTTTCGCACCGGCCGAGGCTGAGCTCGACATGCGCGGCATTGCGGTTGTTGATGTACACATCGGTAGAGCAGCCGGGGAGCTGGATCTCCCCGGCTGGCGAGCTGAACATCTTGCCGAAATACTCCCCCAAAGCCGGCAGCGCGCTGGCGAGAAGCCCCAGAGCGATGGGCATCAGGAAAGCAGCGGTGCCTCCCGAGCACACCATGGTGGCGGCATAAGCGGCAATCGCCAAACCGACGACTGCGCCTGCCAGAAACCCGGCCAGGGCGCCGGTGTGTTCAATTTCGTCGTTCCATCGAGCGGCTTCGAACATGGTTATTCCTGCTCGGGAGTTTCGGCAGGGAAATCCTGGGTTTGCCGGGGTTGGAAGCTGGCGAGCAGTTGCAGCCAGCTTTCAGTTTGTGCGGCGCTGAAGTCTGTCTGGCTGGTGGTGGAAAACACCAGAATGCGACCTGGCTGAATTTCAAATCCGGCCTGACGCTGGTAATAAGGTCGACCGCCATCCATGTAGTAGCCATCGATCTGGATACCGGCCAACGGCTGTTGCGCAGACAACGTGGCGGGCTTCTTTCCCAGAGAGGTGTAGCCGCGCAGTTTTGAAGCAATCAGTTTGATCTGACGATCGATGTAAGTATTCAGGTCTTCCGCAGGGAGCATGTTGTCACGGGAGACGGTGACGTTCAGCGGCGCGGGAATCGTGGTGCCGAGCACGAACATGTTGACCGTGCGGTCCTGAAAGCCTTCCGGCAGTACGATCGATCCTTCCTGAAGCTGATAGTCCATTGGAGGCGTGTTCCATAAGTAATAAGAAAAAGATTTCAGCAGGCGGCGATGCGGCACAGCATTTCGTCGAACTCGATCAGCCAGTTGGCAAATGCGGGTTGGTCGGGATTGATCACCGTCGACACGCTGAACCACTGACGCTCGTTACCATCGGCAGGCGCAATAATTGCGCTGATTGCTCGACCGTGTCGACGCTCTTGCCCCACCTTGAAAGCGTAATCCAGTGACACTGCTGGGCTGCCTGCCAGCAGGCAATCATTCTGGCGGACGACAGTGACGTCGCTGTGGTGCTTACGCAGATTGTCAACGTAAAGCTCGGTGGATCGCAGCAGCGTCAAACCCTCCGGCGCAGGTCGACGTTTCGCGCTGAACGTGACCGGGTGGCCTTCTCGCTCTAGCGTCATGTCGAGATCCCGAAATGCCAGGAGGTGGGGCATCACCAAGGCCAGCCCGGCAATCTTCAGCTCATTGCGCGAGGGTTGCAGCGGCAACACGGGCGCGGGCTCATGTGTGATCGCAATCGCCGCCACAGCGGCAGCCTGCTCGGCTTCCTCGCGAGCAAGCGCCTCTGCTGCCAAGCGCTTCTCCGAGATGCGGTCGTACATGCTGGTGCGGGTGCCTGGAATCGACGAGTTTCTCATTTGTTGATATCGACCCGTTTGCCGTGAACGAAGGTGTCGTTCTTTCCGAAGATATCGACCGAATCGCTGGTGATCTCGATACGGCCATCTGTGATCTTGATGCTGCTGGATCCCACCTGAAGGATGATGTGTGTCTGCGCACTGATCTGGACGAACTGCTTGTCGACCTGAATCGTCAACGAGCCGTCCTGAACATTCATCACCGTGTCTTTCTTGATTACTTCTGTGTGAGTGCCGTTGACGGCTATCTCGCGATTGCCGCCCACCTTATGGGTTTCATCCAGCTCGATCTCGGTGTCCATGTTGCGCTCGGCGTGCATGATGATCTGCTCGGCGCCGGACTTGTCCTCGAAACGGAAGAAGTTCGCCGTACCGCCATGGCCCTTGGTCGAGCGAGTCAGGAAACCACTCTGGGTCTTGTTCGCCGGCAACGACCACGGCGGGGTGTTCTTGCTGTTATAGACGCTGCCCATGATCAACGGGCGGTCCGGATTGCCATCTAGAAAAACCACAACCACTTCGTCACCCACACGCGGGATCTGGATGCTGCCGAAACCACCACTGGCGCCGGACTGGGCAACGCGGACCCAGCAGGAGCTTTTGTCGTCGAATTGACCGTAGCGGTCCCAGTGGAATTGCACCTTCACTCGGCCAAGCTCGTCGGTGTAGATCTCTTCGCCGGGCGGGCCGACGATGATGGCGGTCTGAGGGCCGGAAATCGCAGGTTTGAGTAGCTCCATCTGCGGTCGGAACTTGATCTTTTTCCGCACACAATAAAACTTGTTGGCATACCCAGCCTGACCGCCTGTGGTGTAGTTATTACTGCCATGATGTTCAATGCTCATCAGTAGAAACTGTCTGTCCTCGGGGGAGCCCGCGTCGTGCTCATAATGCTGAGTCATCTCGAACGTGTAACCAGGCCGCATCGCTCGACAATTACTGATTCCTAAAAACGTTTTGCCTTTGAGCTCCAACGCCTCAATCCTATTTCGCACCAATAGCTCCCCATCCTCATGAGTGCCATGTGTGTACTGCCCCATGTAATCGAAGATCTCATAGGAAGGTACATCGCCTTGTTGGTTGAGGCTGTTCATCGTAACCGGGATACGGTTTGCGGGCTGACGGTAGTCAAAGGTTTGCACTGAAATCTTCGCAGCCTGGAACTCACGGGCTGAACTCCACTGGGTAATGGAGTCGGAGGTCTCGGTGACCGAGGCGGTATGGAAGCGTACCTGCGGCTGTTCGGGGAGCGGCGTTAGCGAACTGGAGTCATCCATAATTATAAGCGTGTGGCTATCAGCGGTATGTTCAAAGTAAAAGAACAGCCCTTCTTGCTCTAGCAGTCGCATAACAAAATGACTGTCGCTCTCGCGGTATTGCGTAATGTAGCTATGAGGCTTAAGCGTGCGCCTCACGCGGAACTCGTACTTGGCCAGTCCCTCGTAGCGACTGAAGACCTTTCGGATTACCTGCTCTACTGTCTGGTCCTGATAGACCTGCGAATCGTAACGTTGCGCAATCAGGCTCAGCCACGATCCCACGTACGCGGAATATCGCGACATACCACCATCACTGCCGTTGTTGCCGAAGCTCAACACGTGACCATTGATATATCGGCTGCCACCGGTCGCGAGCTCAATCTCAATGGTTGCAGCCTGACCAATCGCCGACTTGAGTTTTACACTGGCGTCGTCGGAAATGAGCTCGAGCTTGAAGCCGAAATCCGTCGACAGCCCTTCGCTGCCTGCAAAGGACTCCAGTAACAACTCCTGACCGCCTTTCAGGGCCATGGTCAGCTTGAAAAGGCGTCTGTTCTGTGCAGTAAACAGTGACGAGAGGTCCATCGTTTCAACTACTCCTTAAATCGGGAACAAGCGATCAGGCGTGAACCTGCGCACTGTAATCGTCGTCAATCAGGCACCCGGCAAGTTGCTTCGAGAAACAACCCACTTGAACAACCTACTTATCCACCAGCGGCTGCGTGCTTCACGTATTTCGTCGATTCGCTTGAAGGTGAACGGAACTGGCATGGACTTCTCCCTAGAACGGAGGGTGCGCAGGCCGCTAATCGCATCACGTTCATAAAGCATAAGGGCCACGCAGCCAAAAAAGACACCCAACACAGCGACGGCGCTAGAGGTCAGTGATGATACAGAATTAATTAAAAGAGCTGATGCCACAGTGCCGACACCTGCAATAAGGCCGGGACTGTAATCGCTACTTCGCATAGCGACACGTGAAACCTTGTTCCCATCGGTTTGAAAAGGAAAGCCCTTACGACGAGAAAAATAGACGAATGCGTAAATCAATGCCATCAACGCCACGAGCCCTATATTTGCAATGGTGGCTTGGGATTTCGAAGCGTGCAAGTCTACGACAAGCGTGACATGAGCAAGACCCGCCGCCGCAACCCCAAACGAGAATACAAATGACGAAAACATGCCGAGCGTGAAAGAAGTGAAACTTTCACACCAGTAAATCATATAGAGTGTATATAAAAATGATAAAACAACGAAGCCAAAATATAGCCAACTACATTCAGGAAAATTAGCAGGACCAAACGCACCTGCGCCCACGACAAACAGAAAGGTCAATATGGGACCTCGTTTAATTGTACGCGGGTCTGGATCATACATCGTATTCATTGAGTCAGGTAACTCCCCATCTTTGTACTAATTAGATAATCCCCGATCGCCTTGTCAATATTGTAGTGAGATATAGCTTTTTGGATCAAAAGACCGGCAACGGTCGATAACGTGATAACCACAAACAGCGGCGCAGCCGTACCTGCGAGAAAGCCTATCAAAAGCCCAGTACCCCATCCCGCCAGAAAAGATAAAACATTGGTAGGCTGGTTGTAGGCAGTCTTCTTCCAGAATTCCGCTTTGGTTTTTGCACTCGCCCAATCAAGATAGCCTTGAGGGCCAACAGCAAGAACCATACCAAGGGTATTGCCGGACAAAAAGCGGAGAGTTCCTCGTGCAGCATCGCCATGCAAATGCGCCGTCTGATTCAACGACGCATTGGCATTGGCTAACGGAATGTGTGTGACCGACTTCCCAACCTCACCTAAGATCTTGTAATCCTGTGCGGCAGCAGTGACCGGTATTTCAAAGAACAGATCTCCGTTCTGGCTTATTATTTTAATAGCGCCTTTAAATGTCTTGCTTGCAGATTGTGCACCCGGCGTACCCCTGCTCTTCGCCCACGACTTAAGCTTTGATTTCTGGTCCTCGGTCAAATCAAGAAGATCGGAGACTTTATTTGATTTTTTTAGCGCCAGAACAGCACCAGAGATACTAGCAATACTCCCAGGCAAGTTGCCCGGCGAAAACATCAGAGGCCCGACTTCCGGGATACTTTCCGCAGCCGCTTGCAAGGCTTGCAATGCCTCTACGGAGATGGTTGCAGCTGATTGCAGCTTTACCAATAACTGCCGAAGCATGACTACCGCGCTTTCAACTTCGGCGGGACTCATCTGCTGATCGGGGGAGGAAAGCTGATAAACCAAAAACAACGCGGCTGTGTAGTCGTTGGCAGGGTATCGTCCCGCAACATTCGAAGGCCGCATGTAGAAATTCATCGCGGATTCACCTGCAAAGCCCTGCTGACCGCGGCCAAGGAGACCAGGTTGCCGAATATCACACCGCAAGGTGGCTGAGGTAGAAGGCATCAAGAGATTGGTCATGGTTGAACTTCCAATGTTCGTAGGGTGCGGGAGGCGTCACCAAGAACCCGTCGCAAGCGAAGTCCCGAGTATTCTTGGCTATCTAACACGCCATTATTGATGGATGCACAGATGGCCGCGAGCGAAGCGGGCCGATGTAGCGACAGGTGCGCCGAACCCGTCCAGATCGGAGAGTTTAGTGTACTCTTGGAGGGGAGCGCCCCGGCAAGATCCATCATTATCAAAATCTCCTTTTAGGCACGGGGTAGAACGCTACCGCCATGCTCAGCAACAACAGGTTACGAGCCAACAAAAGGGCCAGAGCCCTTGTTGCATCGTCGCTAACGGGTCGATGACGCGCCACCGGGCGCGTTCGCCAACTGCCGTGGGGGCATTCCTACAATCACGTAGGACCCGAGCTACAGACGCTTCTTTAAAACAACAGTCTCGGAATCGACGGTCGGGTCCGCGCGCATGTGCGCAATCGGCAGCACCGCTATCTGGTTCCGGGTAAAAATTCAATCGCTGGACACTGCGACCGCGCTGCAATGCGAAAGTGCCACCAGGCACTGGAATTCGCCAACGACATCACATTCTCAGAATCGTTACAGATGTTTCACAGCGGCAAAGGAGACACTTATGCGCCTCCCGCTGTCAACCCGGTGAATCGATTTTGCGGAGCGTCGCGCAACATGGTGGATCCCGTTTGAAATTTCTTAACCGTCGGGTGAATGTCTCGAAGTGCCCGTAATCACAGGCGCTTGCCGGGGGCTATAGGCATCAGCTGGTTGAGAGACGGTGCTCTGCCATCATTGCCGAGTGTGAAAAAACTGAGAAAAATACGCATCGCCGGAAATTAAATCGTACGTTAGCGGTCGATAGCGGACTTGACGTCTACTGCTGGCGACGTGCTAGCCATAACGATCAGCCGCATCAGACACATTAATCGGGACGCTGTACAGCGCTTCCCCCTCAAGGACTGTGATGTGCAAAATGGACCTATTAGCCAATGTGCCAAGCTGGGATGACATCGAGCGAAACATCGACGAACAGTTCAATTCCTCAACCAAGGCGTCAGCAGCGGCTTGCAGAGCGCGCACGACGGTTGGGACGGTATGAGCTGCCGAGCCAGCAGCGGCAGCCAAGCTTACGGCTACATGGGTGGAGCCCGTATCGATCACGTTCGGCATGCAATGGCCCTCACCTACCCGACCATGCAGAGCGACCTCCCCCTCAAGGGGGCGTCGATCAACCTCAATGGACATCACTAAGGGGGAACGCTTTGCAAAAGAAGATGTTTACGTAGATTACCCATTCGAGGACGTCACTTATCGATGGGATCACGCTTCCCAGCAGGCATTTGTGCGGTTCTATGGAGAGCAGGAAAGCCGCGAGCCCGTTCCGCACGAGAACCGTCTTTTCAATGACGCTCTTCGCTACGGTGATGAGATGACTAAAGCTGAGTACGATCGAGGTAAGTAAGTCAACGGCACGCGGAATGGTTCACAGTAATCGCCGTTGTGAGCCACGAGTCATCCTGTGCCTGATTCACAATACAGACCTCCATGCAGAAAGATTTACGCCTGAATCACCAATCGTGTAAACGACAACAAGGAACGTTATTTTGACCCGCTTAATCCGATGCTTGATTGCCTCAGCGATAGCCTTCTGCTGCATAACACCGACCTACGCTCAGGACAGTGAGCAAGCGCTTGAAGCCGTGATTGCCGAGCAGCAGAAACAGCTTCCCATCATGCTCGACCCTATGACCCGCATCGACAATATCAGCTATGCCGATCACACCGTGCTCTACAAGATCACGCTTTCTGCTTATGCAAATCGCCCAGGTGAACGGGTGTACTACGAAAGTTACCTGACTCAACAGATCCAGAAGGCGCTGTGCAGCCAGACTGCCTATTTGCTAATGCTAGCGCTGGGAAACAAGATCACTTACAGCTACTCCAGCAGCCAGGCCGAGCCTATTACTGAAATCACCTTCGGACCAGGGACTTGCCGGGAAACGTAGCCTGTAATCTCTGGTAGTTGAGTTGAGCTGGCGTAATCGGATCAGGGCCTCTGGGATGACAAATAGCATTTCGATAAGCGCGACGATGAACCGCATGTCCGCGTTGCTACGCGCCGGGAATAAATACGAATGGGCTGAGCGTCTCGATCAGTATCGAGCAGATCTACCCCACGGCTACGACTTCGCACTCTCGCAAATAATCGGACTGTATGGAGGAATGGGGTCCCTGACCGACATCGTTTTGTACTGTAACGGACAGCCCTTGATCGACGAAAACAATGAGTTCGCCGAATTGCGCACCCGGTTATATGAGCTCTGCATGCAACATTAGCTGTCTCTGTACCCCATCGCTGTCGCATCCGCCGCCGACCAGCAAGGTTGGGGAGCAGCTCAACAAAACAGCATGGGCACAGGAAGCGTTGCTAGTAATCACGCCGGGCATGCCATGAATCCAGCTACACCGCTCCACTCTCTAGAAAAAGCACCACCTGCCCTGCCCCGCGCCTAAGGCCGCGCACCCATTCAAAGACAAGGACGCAAACACTCATGGAATCAAATAACTCCCACACTTCTTCCGACACCGGTGAGCTGATCGCAACGTTCCACCAGGGCAAGGCCTTTTTGATTTTCGGCCTGATATTGGCCGTTGTATTTTTGGGCCTCGCCGCGTTCGTCTTCTATCTGTCCACGATTGTGCCGATGGGCGATCACGGCCCGGTGACTCTCCAGACGTCCCGCGGCATGACCCTCAATTTCTCAGGCGAACACAAAGTGTTTAGTTTCACCATAGGCTTATTGGCCACTATCGGGCTATGCCTATTGGCTACCACCGCTTGGCAGAAGAAGCTGCGTAATACCCATTACGAAGTTTATGGGAATGGCATCGTGCGCATCACTAAAGACCAGCGCGACTACACGGCGTTTGCCGAGATAGAGGACTTGTACCTGTTCAGCTCCGGGCAAACTGTATTGACGGGCCTGATCACAAACCTGGCCTATCGCCGCAATGCCTCAGAACCCTTTCATCGAGTGGTCGATACATTGAAAGGCTTCCAGGTATTTCAGGAGCTGGTCCGTGACTTACACGTACGGGCGCGGCTGCCGGCCGTGGCGGAAGCGCTGGAGTCGGGCCGCTCGGTCACCTTCAACTGCATCAGTTCAAAGCAGGTCTGGGGCAAGCGAGTGACCGGCAACTTCCTCAAAGTCACTACGGCGCCGATTGTTGTGCACAGCGACTTCCTCGAGTACCAAGGCAACAAAGTGCCGATGTCGTCGCTGCGAACGGTGGATCTAGGCACTTGGACCGAAAACGTGGTGATCAAGGACGAAAACGGCAAAGCCGTATTGTCGACCATCGCCACCGGTATCCTGAGCCATGACCTGTTCCTCAATACACTCAATATCGTATTGGGGGTTGAAGAGCGGGGACGCGAGCCAGCGTCCAATGTCTTCGAACTGAACAGCCAACGATGATCTATCGCGGCGCGGGCTGGATGACTCTGTTAACACCACTGGCCATGGTTCTGTTACTGAGCTGGTTGTTGATGGACCCCAGCGCTAAATCCAGTGATTTATCGCTCATGCAATTCTTGCTGGCAGTGGGTATTGGTTCAGCCATCAACGTTGTCCTGGGCTTTGTGTTGAATCGCGAGCTTCACCCCGCTGGTGTTCGCCACCACTTCTTTTTCATACCGATGCAGTGGCCGGCGCTGTTGATCATGCTTGCCTGCGCAGTGGTCGCCTTACTGAAATAAGCTCACCGACCGCTCGGCAAGGGCGGTCTGGTTTCGGCTTGTTCAAGGCTTACACGTTAGGTGGTGTATGTGTCGCCGTCTTCCAGATAAAGGTTGCTCCGGTAAATCGAGACAGCGCCTTTGACGCATGCCCATCGATAGATGGGGCGAACCACATAGACCCCTTCTGCTACGCGACTGGCCTCGCGCCCTGTCCTGCCGAACCAAATTCCTAGTGAATGACGTCAATCAACATCGTGCTGGCTTCGTCGCTTAACCAGCTTATGAATCAGTGACGCCTAACAACCCATTACACCAAGCTGACTTGGTCTTCAATCATCCTGTGATTTTCTCCAAGACCGAACCAGTCTAGCCAATCTACTGATCCACCAGCGATTGCGTGCTTGGCGAATTTCGTCGATTTCCATAAACGTGTAGGGCACTGATGAGGATTTTTCTTTGATGCTTAAGGTGCGCAACGCTCTAACTGAATGACGCAGATGGTAGAGAATCACTAAAGCGCAGGTAGTTAGAACGACCGCACCAACAACTCCCGCCGCAGGGATCCCAAAAAAATGGACGAAGATACTCGCAGCCAGTGTGGACGTACCAGCCAACAACGCACCAGGATATCTTGCTGACTTAGCCTGACTAACCCTCGGCACCACCCTCACCTTATTTCCGCTGTATTCAAATGGGTGAAACGACGGCTTTGTATGCGCGATTAGAGAATAAGTCAAAAGTACCAAAGCCATGGGTAACAAGCCCGCAATAAATACCGCGGCACTTGCCGGGTCCCACACGTCGGCAGCGGAAGCGTAAGCGGCACTGCCTGCTAGTATGATCAAGAAGCTCAGCACACTGGCTAGGACTGACCACAAATAAAATGTAAACCTCTCACAAAAATAGATCAGGTAGAGAAACCAGCTGAGTTTCAAGAAAAAAACCAGAATATAGGCTGGCCAGAAGAGCGGAACCGCAGAAAGCCCGATAGCCATGGAAAAGACAAGTGCGATAAACGAGACCCAAGCACCGTGCTTGAGATAATTGGAGTCCAAAATCATCAGCCAGTATCCCTTTCAGCGCTTCAACGCATTCTTTATCGGTTTGCCTCAACCCATGGATCAATAAATACTCCAACCCAACCCATACCCTCAAGCACAGACTTTGATTTGCTAGAGATCCTGCGTCGGTCGACAGCGCGCACCTCGGCGGTTTCGGATTGGCAGAGCCTGGACGCGATCAGCTGTACGTTCTGCGGCGCGAGAAACGATGCGAGGTCCATGATCATGTAAATCTCCTTTACCCCTTGGGTGAACACGCGAAGAGACAATTCAGCGTGCGCAGAATCACCATTAATCATGCACCTGGTCACTGGTGCCGGGAACTAATCCACTTGAACAATCTACTGATCCACCAACGGCTGCGGGCTTTACGGATCTCGTCGATTCGCTTGAAGGTGAATGAAGCAGGCATGGACTTCTCCCGAGAACGGAGGGTGCGCAGGCCGCTAATCGCATCACGTTCATAAAGCATGAGGGCAACGCAGCAAAAAAAGACGCCTAACACAGCGACGCGAGATACCCACCAAACCAAGTCGAGACGAATCATCGAGCAATCAGTCATCCTGCGACGCCCTCAAAGACGCGATCGACGTGAACCATCTGCCCAAATACCAACGCCTCCGCGCTTCGCGGATTTGGTCAATTTGCATGAACGTGTAGGGCGTAGGCATTGATTTTTCTTGAAGGCGGAGCGCGCGTAGCCCTCTGATGATGTGGCGAGCGTGAAACAACGCGGCGATGCAAAACGCCTGCAGTCCAACCATAGCGACCATTGCGGCAGTTAAATGGCCAAGTGAATTTATAGTAATACTTGCCGCCAAGGTTGTAGCTCCGGCAACTAACACGGGATTATACGAGGCAGGTGATCGCTGCCTATCCTGATACCTCGGCTGGACTTTTAGCCCGTTATATTCGAACGGATGAAAGGATGACCTGCCTCTGGCCAGTGCATAGTAGGTCAGCAGCGTGATACCAACCGGCGCGCACCCTAGCAATAAGGGCAGAAGACCCTCTTTGCCCCAGATGCTTCCTGCAGTGAGATACGCGACCGAGCAGACTGGTAAACAAAACGCGCCTAAAAACGCCACCACCAGCGAGATCATATAAACGGTAAATTTCTCACAGAAATAAACCAGGTAGAGGGTCCACAGAATCGCCAGCAGCGCCACCACGAGGTACAGATGCCAGAAATATTCAAGATTTGATGGACCTAGGGCCATCATGGATAAAAGGAATGTTAGAAATGTCCAACTGACCTTCTTGAGATTATGCGCATCAATCATTACCGTTCCCTAGCCCATAAGCACATACATTCATCGTCGATCACTGACGGTTGACCAGACAAAAACTCGACCTCATTCGCACCGCCTTGCTCAACGACAACCAACCTGCGTAAAGCTTTGCGCAGCGAGCTTTACCAAATATTGCATAATGAGGCAGCGCTAAAGCTGCTTTAGCAAGCAAACTGGAGCCCTCCGAACGATGACATTCAGCGACACTTACGTAAACCGCGAAGAAATGTTCTCCCTGGGAGTTGAAGAAACCTCAGGCCGGTTCTACGTATCGTTTCCGGTAAGCAGCGGCTTAGCAGATTACGAAGAATACTACGCAATAGACCAAGAGATGTTCGAACGCTTCCAGCACGATCTCGCCTCAGCGCTTAAATTCGTCAACCGTTGCCGCCGGAGGGAGATGGACGAATTGCTGATGCAAAAGCCAGGCTGGAACCGAGGCAGCGCGATCTAGGAAACGCCGCCGCAACTCAGGGAAACGAGCAGTTGAAAAAAGCCATCGACTACATCGACGAAGCCATTGCGATCACGCGCCTGAGGGAGGCATCGTGTCCAGCGTTCCCCCTTTACGCAAGCGCGCTGATCCAACTCGACTTCATCAGAAACATCTTGCTGGGCACCGAAAAAGACAAGAGCCGTCTGCACAAATTGACCATTGGCGCGTGGGCCGGGAAGGAGTTCGAGGAGACGGATCCGGAGCTTGCCCATGCACTCGGCATCGCTTACTACATCGGCAGCCAGATCGGTCGCGGTTTAAAAATTAAGCTCCCCGACGGCCAGCCCCTGGAAAGCCTCCGCCCATCTCCCCCATCTCAGGAGTGAATTGATTGACGTCCACCGACCTGCAGCACCTCTACAACAAAGCCTGGCTGTTCGCCTCCCACGCACACGTCGGGCAGATGATGAAGGGATCGGATCTGCCCTACACCACCCATGTCGCGATGGTGGCCAACGAACTGATTTTTGCGGACCGGGAAAGTGACATCGGCGATCTGTCCATCGCGATGCCTGCCGCGCTTCTGCACGACGTGATCGAGGACACTGGAACGTCAGAAGAGGCACTGGCTGAAGTGTTCGGCGCCGTTGTCGCATCGACCGTCGCCTGCCTGAGCAAGAACCTGATCGTGCCCTTCTCGGATAAGCGCTATTTCCAGGCGATCGCCGCGCATTCCCGGGAAGCGGCAGCGATCAAATTGTGCGACCGGATCACCAACCTCCAATCCGCGCCAACGACGTGGTCGTTGGAAAAGCGCGCGTCTTATCATGAGGAGTCTGCGCAGATCCTGGCGGCGCTGGGGCATTCCAATGACTATTTGAAGCGCCGACTCACCGATGCCATGGCGCGCTACAAATCCTTGTACGTCAATGAGCAGTGCGGAAATCTGAAGACTTCGTGAGCAAGCTCACTCCCACAGGTCTTGCAAAACACCTGAAATACTGAGCCGAATCACCATCCCGTGGGAGCCGAGCTTGCTCGCGAAGACTTACTTTCAGCCGCCAGAAAAAGTGTCTGAATGCACCGGCCTCTTCGTGAGCAAGCTCACCCCCACAGAATCTGCAGTGTGTCCCGGATCTGTGGCCCACATGAGACCAGTCCGGCCTTGCTCGCGAAGCGGTGTAGCCCAAAGGATCCAGTCAGCCCTTCACTCGGCGCCCGGCGTGAGCTATGGGCCAGACGCAATCACGGTCACATACTCATCAAACAACCGCACCTGACCATCGACCCTGAGCCAGCCCCGATACGATTCTGCATCCCTTCTGTAGCGAACAAAGGCTTCCGATTCCGGTCCGTCCGCGAACAGTGAAGCGATGGCTGCGCTTTGGAAGTACCAGTAAATTCCGTCACATTGCTCGGTGGCTTTACCGCTGGAAAGGTCGATCGCCCTGGACCGCCATTGCGCTGCAAGCTCACGTCCCTCATCCCGAGTAGGATCCGACAGCGCTCGCCAGCCAATTTTCTCGGCGTCGTCCACATAGGCGTGATACCTGGCGAGTAATGCCTGATCTCTTTCCCAGACCGAAGGACAAACGGGCGGCGGCGTCGCGAACGCACCCGGCGCCGGACAAACCGGCAGCTCGCTCAGAAGTTGCTGCACCCGCGACAACGGCTGCTCCTGCCCCCGCTCCTTGCCGTCGGCAGAAGCTGACGCCAAATCCGAACCCGGCACACCCTCCTTCACTCGTCCCTCGCGCCCCAGCACCGCCGTCAACCAGCCTCGCACTTCCATAGCCCGCTCCCTCAATAAATTCCGTCCACAAAACCGGCTCTCAACCCAAGTCATCGACTCAAGCCACACCCCGGCGAGCTACACCACCCATCCCCAGGAAAATCCGTACCCCACAAAAAACACCTCAGAATCCTCACCCCTCCCGCAAGGCTCTTTTGCAGCGATTTTCCTTAGTTGCCCGCTTAGTTCAGATCAGGAGGTGAACCGGTTCACCTTTCCGCCCTTTTCTTTAAACCTGCCAAAGGGATCCAATAAAACCCTGCAGCCCTTGAATCACAAGGCCTGGGGCCATTTTCGAGCCCACCGCAATGATGATAGTGGCCATAAAGCATCATTGCGGCCTGTATCAAATGTGAGAAAAACTTCGCGTCTGTAGGAACTTTCCCACACAATTAACTGCCTGAGCTGACACTGCTGGCTACTAGCTATCGGTGTTCGGCCACGTTTCATGCGCCTAACCTTCGCGGCGAGTTTCGGGATGACGTTGATCCGAATCAGCTTTTCGAGAAGGTGTGCCAGCCGGGCGACGCGATCTCTTCACTATGTCTCGCCGCATTCGCCGCATTGTTGAGAAGGGTTCAGGGACGATGTACCAATGACTCAAACGTTTGACGTAGAAGCACTCATAAAGCTGCGCAGCCAGACCCGGGCTATTTCCGACGTGCTTAAAGCACAGGCGTCCGATTACCTGGCCACGCTGGCGCTGTTGATTCGTCCCCAGAATCTGTTCGGTGAGTACCTCCAGGGTGCCCAGCGCAGCAGTGGCCGGGAGACCCAGCATCACTTCAAGGAACTCAAAGAGCTGTATGACAGGATTGGTTCGGCGTCTCCGTTCCAGTTGGTCAATGAGATGGAAGTGCCGCTGAACCTGATCAGCACCACGCCAGAGCTGTTCCCGCTGGAATACGACAAGGTCCTGGCCGACAGCGGTCAGACCGTCCGCATCACCAGCCCGACCCGCTGGGTGATCGGCTTCAATTCCTTTGACCTGGCGCGCTTTCGCAGCGTCATCAAAGACCCCAACCGTAGCAGCGCCGAGTTGTACCGCTTCGTCGTGCACTACCTGGTGCTGTTTTACTGCGTGAGCAAATCACCGGGGCTGGGGCGTTTGTTCGACGGCCTGCGGTTTCCGGTGAGCTTCGAGCGACTGAAGGATTTTGGCGACCTGCCGTTTTGCGTGATCAGCTCGCCGGTGCGCTCGACGCTGCCGGACGACTCGGTCATTCGCAGCAGCACGCAGATTGCCGGCAACGCCAGTTTTGAAGAGCTGGTGGGCCAAGACAGCATCATGGACATGAAAGATGAGATTCGTCAGCGCCTGCTGATGACGATCGAAGGACTGTAAAGCACTCGGCTCAACGTCGAGCCGACACGCAAAATGACTTGCAGCGAGTTGCTCGCACAGGAGAACACGATGGCGAAGAAGGAAAGTACCCAGCACAAACTCGACCGCGTTCGCGCCCCTCGGGTCCACATCACCTACGACGTCGACATCGGCGATGCTCAGGAAAAGAAAGAGCTGCCCTTTGTCGTCGGCGTGCTGGGCGATTTTTCCGGCAACCCCCTTGAGCCGCTGCCCAAGCTCAAGGATCGCAAATTCATCTTCATCGACCGCGACAACTTCAATGGCGTGCTCAAAGGCATCAAGCCGCGCCTGGCCTATCGCGTCGACAACACGCTGGCCAAGAACGGCACGCAGCTGGGGGTTGAGCTCAACTTCAACGCGCTGGAAGACTTCGAACCGCAGAACGTGGTCAAGCAAGTCGAGCCGCTGCGCAAGCTGCTGGAAGTGCGCAACAAGCTTGCCGACCTGCGCAACAAGATGGGCGGCAACGACAAGCTCGAAGAGCTGTTGATGGACGTGTTGCAGAACACCGAAAAGCTGAAAACGCTGGGCAAGGAATTCGGTCGTGAAGCCGCCGTTCCCGCCACCGACGCCAAAGAGTAAGCAGGAGCACGACCATGAACGACAAACAAACCGTGGCCCAGCCGGACACTGATCTGGTTGAAGTGGAAAACTTCGCCCCGCAGTCTTCGCTGCTCGACAGCATCATTTCCGAGAGCCGTGTCGCCCGCTCCGAGACCGAACGCACCCGCACCCGTGATCTGATCGGCGAGCTGGTGGGTCAGGTGCTGGAAGGCGAAATGACGCCGAGCAAAGACCTGATCGCCGTGCTCGATGCGCGCATCGCCGAGATCGATTCGATGCTCTCCGAGCAAATGAACGAGATCATGCACGCCCGCGAATTCCAGCAGCTGGAAGCGTCCTGGCGTGGCCTGAAGTACCAGGTCGACCAGACCGAGACCAGCACCACGCTGAAGATTCACCTGCTCAATGCGTCGAAGAAAGACCTGGTCCGTGACCTCAAGGCCTCGTCGGAATTCGACCAGAGCGCTCTGTTCAAGAAGATCTACGAAGAAGAGTACGGCACCTTCGGTGGCGCTCCGTTCGGCATGCTGCTAGGTGATTACGAGTTCAACCGTAACCCGGAAGACATGTACCTGCTCGAAGAGATCTCCCACGTCGCGGCCGCTGCCCACGCGCCGTTCATTTCGGCGGCGTCGCCCGAGCTGTTCGGCTGGGACTCGTTCACCGACATGTCCGGCCCGCGCGACCTGGCGAAGATCTTCGACACCGTCGAATACGCGAAGTGGAAGTCCTTCCGTAACTCCGAAGACTCCCGTTATGTCGGCCTGACCCTGCCCCATGTGCTGGGTCGCCTGCCGTATGGCCCGGATACCACGCCGGTCGAAGAATTCAACTTCGTCGAAAGCGTCGATGGCCGCGACCACAACAAATACCTGTGGATGAACGCTGCCTACGCACTGGGCACTCGCGTCACCGACGCGTTCTCCCGCTACGGCTGGTGCGTGGCGATTCGTGGCGTGGAAGGCGGCGGTCTGGTGGAAGGTCTGCCGACCCACACGTTCAAGACCGACGACGGCGAAATTGCCCTCAAGTGTCCGACCGAAATCGCGATTACCGACCGTCGCGAGAAAGAACTCTCCGACCTCGGTTTCATCCCGCTCGTGCACTGCAAGGGCACCGACTACGCGGCGTTCTTCGGCACCCAGTCGACCCAGAAGCAAAAGCAGTACAACACCGACATCGCCAACGCCAACGCCCGTCTCTCGGCGCAGTTGCAGTACATCTTCGCCACCTCGCGCATCGCTCACTACATGAAGGCGATCATGCGCGACAAGGTCGGCAGCTTCGCGTCGCGCAAAGACGTCGAGATGTTCCTCAACAAGTGGCTGTCCAGCTACGTGCTGCTCGACGACACCGCCAGCCAGGAAGCCAAGGCCAAGTTCCCGCTGCGCGAAGCCCGCGCCGAAGTCTTTGAAGTGCCGGGCAAGCCGGGCGTGTACAAGGCCGTGACGTACCTGCGTCCGCACTACCAACTGGATGAGCTGACGGCGTCGCTGCGACTGGTCGCCGAGCTGCCGCAATCCACACGCGGTTAACCGAATCGGGTCTGCCAGGGAGGCAACATGAGTAGCCAACACAAGCTGTTGCCGTCACTGCTGGACCGGTTGCTGGACGACCGTCCGCACCAGTCCGTTGAAGCCTCGGCGCAACGCTTGTGTTCGCTGGCCGATTACAAGGCCAGCATCGTGCGTGACCTGGAAATCCTGGTGAACACCCGCCAGTCACTGGTGGCTGGCGAACTCGCGGGGTTTCCCCAACTGCCTGGCACGATCCTCGACTACGGCATGCCCGATTTCACCAGCAAAAGCGTGCTCGACCCGCAGGACCGCTACCTGATTCAACAACAGTTGGAGAAAGCGATTTCCGGCGGCGACCGGCGCTTTCGCAGCGTCAAGGTACAACTGCTCGCACAACAAACCGGCCAACGCATGCTGACCTTTCGCGTTGACGCCGTACTGCGCCTGCAAGACATCTCCCGTCAGGTTTCCTTTGACGCGGTGTTGCAGGTCAATACCCAGGAATACACAGTACAGAACCTCAACTGATGCTCGACGACCTGCTCCCCTATTACGAAAAGGAACTGTCGCACCTGCGCTTTCTGGGCCAGGAGTTCGCGAGCCAGTACCCGAAAATCGCCTCGCGGTTGCTCATCGAGGGCGATAACTGCGAGGACCCTCATACCGAGCGGTTGATCGAGGCGTTTTCGTTTCTCGCGGCACGGGTGCACAAGAAGCTCGATGACGAGTTTCCGGAAATCGTCGAGTCGTTCCTTGAGGTGCTGTACCCGCACTACCTGCGCCCTACCCCGTCGATGTCCATCGTCGAGTTCACCCTGGGCAAGAATGAGAAAGTCACCGACGCCTATCGTGTCGCGCGTCACACCGAGATCCATGCCACGCCCATCGACAGCGTGGTGTGCAAGTTCCGTACGTGCTACCCGGTCGACCTGTGGCCGATCAGCGTGCAGCAGGCCTCGTTCGTGGAGATGGAGCGCTCGGCGTTCAACGGCCACAGCGCGGACCTGGTGGCACGTTTACGCATCGGCCTGACGGCGACCTCCGACGTGCTGTTCGGCCAGATGGAGCTGGACTCGTTGCGCTTCTTCCTCGACGGCGAAAGCACGCTGATGCTGCAGCTGTACGAATTGCTGTTCAACAACCTGGCCAAAGCCACGCTGACGTTCGAAGACGAAGGCCGCATGCGCGAAGTGGCCCTGCCGGCTGACGCGCTGAAAGCGGTCGGTTACGGTCTGGATGAAGGGCTGGTGGATTACTCGGAGCGCTCGTTCCTCGGCTACCGGCTGCTGCACGAATATTTCACCTTCCCGGACAAGTTCATGTTCTTCGACCTGTCCGGTTTCCGCCGCATTCTGGCGGGCAAGGCGCTGGGCAAGGTCGAGATCAATTTCTACTTCTCCGACTACGACCTGCACGACCGGCTGGCGCGCCTGACGCAGAACATCGGCCGCGCCAACTTCAAGCTCAACTGCACGCCGATCATCAACCTGTTCCGCCAGCAGGCCGAGCCGATCACCCTGACCCATGCTCAGCATGAATACGCCATCATTCCGGACGTGCGCATGCAAAACACGGCCGAGGTGGTGTCCATTGACCGGGTGCGCCGGGTCAAGAAAGTCGGCGGCCTGGAGCAGGTCAGCAGCTGTCACCCGTTCTTCGAGCCGCGCGCCGATCAGGGTCCGGGCAACAGCTTCTGGATCGCCCGCCGACGCCCCTCCCAGAGCCGACAACGGGACGGCACCGACATGTTCATTCGTGTGGTTGACCGGGATCTGGAGCTGATCAACTCGGCCAGCGATACCTTGAGCATCCGCCTGACCTGCAGCAATCGGGACCTGCCTTCGCTGCTGCCCTTCGGCGGCGCGCGCGGGGATTTCAGTGTCCCGGCAGGCTCGGTCATCGATGACATCCGCTGCCTGCGCAAACCCACCGCGTCGGTGCGCGTGCCACTGGGCAACGGCGTGATCTGGCGCCTGGTCTCGCACCTGTCGCTGAACCATATGTCGCTGGTCAGCAAAGGCCGCGATGTGCTGCTGGAGCTGCTGTCGCTCTACAACTACCGCAACACTTCGGCGATCCGTAAGCAGATCAACGGCATCGTCTCGGTGAGCAGCGAGCCGGTGGTCGCGCGGATCGGCCACCCGCGTCCGAACTTCGTGCGCGGCGTGGGCATCACCCTCAAGTTCGATGAAAGCCAGTACACCGGCAGCGGCGTATTTCTGTTCGGCATGGTGCTCGACCACTTCTTCGGCCAGTACTGCTCGATCAACAGCTTTACCCAATTAACCCTGCGCACCTTGCAGCGCGAAAAGAGAGTGGTCCAATGGCCCCCGCGAACCGGCGATCAACCCCTGGTCTGATCGACCAGGCACGGGCTGAGCCGCACCGATTCGAATTCTTTCAGTTGGTGCGTTTGCTCCGCCTGCATTACAGCAGGAACGGGCGAATGGACCTGCAGACGCGGCCCCATGAAGACCCGTTGCGCTTTCGTTCGCAGCTGTCGCTGAATTTCCCGGCGAGCGAAGTCAGCGATCTGAAATTCGAGCGCGAGGGCAAGGTGTCTGCGGCCGGGTTGCCGCTGACCGAAGTGCAGGTGACGTTCATGGGTCTGGTCGGGCCGTCCGGCGTATTGCCACGCCCGTACACCGAGCTGTTGCTGGAGCGCCACATTCAGTACCGAGACGACGCTGCCCACGCGTTTCTCGACGTGTTTTCCCACCGCATGACCACGCTGTTCTACGAGGCCTGGCAGAAGTACAAGTTTTACATCGAGTACGAGCGCAACGGCACGTCGGACTTCGATCGCTACCTCCTGCACCTGGTGGGCCTTGGGCCGCAGGCGCAGAAACAGAAGTTCGGCCCTGAAGGCTCACCGCTGCGTCGGGAGCTGTTCAGCTATTTCTCGGGGATGTTCGCGCAGAAGCCGCGCAACGCGCTGAACCTGCAAGTGATGCTGAGCTTTTACTTCTCGCTGCCGTTCAAGGTCCGTCAGTTCGCCGGGCGCTGGCTGAAGCTCGACGTCAGCCAATGCACGCAGCTAGGCCGCAAGAACGCCGCCCTCGGGCAAAGCGCCGTGGTCGGCAACCGGGTCTGGGATTACCAGTCGAGCGTGCGCATCGACATCGGCCCGTTGACGCTGGCCGACTATCAGCGCTTTCAGCCCGGCACCGAGGACTACCAGAAGCTGGTCGAGCTGGTGCGTTTTTACGTCGGCGCGCACTTGGATTTCCAGATCGCGCCGACCCTCAAGCGCGAAGCGGTGCCGCTGGCGAAGATCGGCCGGCAGGGCAACGTCGCGCTGGGCTGGCTGGGCTGGTTGAAACGTCCGGGCGCCGATGTCGAGCCGGCCCGTTGTGCTCTTTTCCATATTCCTTTTGATGGGGTCTCACTGTGAACCTGAAGTCGCTGTTCGCCAAACTGAACGAAACCAGTCGCACAGCCACAGAAGGCGCTGCCGCCCTGTGCTTGTCAGAAAACCATTACGACGTTGAAGTCGAGCACTTGCTGCTGCAATTGCTGGAAAACAACGACAACGATTTGCCGGCGATCCTCCGTCATTACGACGTGGTCCCCGAGCGCTTGCAGGCGCAGTTGGTCACCGCCCTCGGCACCTTCAAGAAAGGCAACACGCGCACGCCGGCCCTGTCGCCGCACATCACCCGGATGATCGAGCAGGCCTGGGTTTTGGCCTCCATCGAATTCGGCCGGAGCCAGATCCGCACCGGCTACCTGATTCAAGCGTTGCTGGACGATGACGAGCTGCACCGCGTGGTCGTGGCCTCCGCGCCCGAGCTGGAAAAAATCAACGCCGACGACCTGCGGGTGAATCTTGCGGCACTCGTGGAAGGCAGCCCGGAGTCGGGTCTGGCCAGTCCGCTGGAAAGCCCGAAAGCCGCCAAGGGCCGTACCGTTCAAGGCAACGGCAAAACGCCGGGGCTGGATCAGTACACCATCAACCTGACCCAGAGCGCCCGCGACGGCCGTATCGATCCAGTGCTGGGCCGCGAGTTCGAAGTGCGGCAGATGGTCGACATTCTGACCCGTCGCCGGCAGAACAACCCGATCCTCACCGGTGAAGCCGGCGTGGGTAAAACCGCCGTCGTCGAAGGCCTGGCGTTGCGCATCGTTCAGGGCGACGTGCCGTCGGTGCTCAAGGACGTGGCGATTCACACCCTCGATCTGGGCCTGCTGCAAGCCGGCGCCGGAGTCAAGGGCGAGTTCGAAAACCGCCTGAAGTCAGTGATCGAAGAAACCAAACGCAGCCTGCACCCGATCATTCTGTTTATCGACGAAGCCCACACACTGATCGGCTCCGGGGGTCAGGCCGGGCAGAACGATGCCGCCAACCTGCTGAAGCCGGCACTGGCCCGGGGCGAGTTGCGCACCATCGCCGCGACTACCTGGGCGGAGTACAAAAAGTACTTCGAGAAAGACGCCGCCCTCGCCCGCCGCTTCCAGGTGGTCAAGGTCGAGGAGCCGGACGAGGACAAAGCCATCTACATGCTCCGTGGCCTGCTGGGCAAAATGCAGGAGCACCACAAAGTCACGGTCATGGACGAAGCGCTGGTGCAGGCCGTGCGCCTGTCCAACCGCTACATCACCGGGCGTCAGTTGCCGGACAAAGCCGTCAGCGTCCTCGACACCGCCTGCGCCCGCGTGGCCCTGGCGCAGTCGGCACAGCCCGGCCCGCTGGAAGACTGCAAGCGCCAGATCGACAACGTCCAGGCCGAGATCGCCGTGCTGCAGCAGGAAGCCGCCAAAGGCAGCGACCACTCACGCCGTCTGGCCGCGCTGAATGAAGAATTGCAGAGCGTCCAGAACACCCGCGAGACCCTGGAGCAGCAATGGCAGCGCGAGCTGGATCTGGTCAAGAAACTGGCTGAACTGGGCAGCGTCGAGACACCCGATGTCAGCGAGATTTCCGCCGTACGCGCCGAGCTGTCAGCCGTTCAGGGCGAGCAGCCGCTGGTCCACGCACTGGTCGACGGCGGCACCATCGGTGAGGTGATTTCCGGCTGGACCGGCATCCCGCTGGGCAAAATGCTGCGCAACGAAATCGACACCGTGCAGCGCCTGCCGGCACTGCTGGGCGAACGCGTACTCGGGCAAGATCACGCCCTGGCGGAGATCGGCAAACGCATCAAGATTTCCCGCGCCCGCATGGAAGACCCGAACAAGCCCATCGGCGTGTTCCTGCTGCTGGGACCGAGCGGCGTCGGCAAGACTGAAACCGCTCTGGCGCTGGCCGACACGCTATACGGCGGCGAACGTAACGTCATCACCATCAACATGTCCGAGTACCAGGAAGCCCACACCGTTTCCAGCCTCAAAGGCTCGCCGCCGGGTTATGTCGGTTATGGCGAAGGCGGCGTACTCACCGAAGCCGTGCGGCGCAAACCCTACAGCGTGGTGCTGCTGGACGAAGTGGAAAAAGCCCACCCGGACGTGCTTGAGCTGTTCTTCCAGGTGTTCGACAAGGGCGTGCTGGATGACGGCGAAGGTCGCGAGATCAACTTCCGCAACACGGTGATCATCCTCACTTCCAACACCGGCACCGATCGCATCATGCAGCGCTGCCTGAACACCACCGAGCAGCCGACCCCGGACGAGATCGTCGAGGACCTGCGCGACGAGTTGAACCAGGTGTTCAAGCCCGCCTTCCTGGGGCGCCTGACCATCGTGCCGTACTACCCGGTTCAGGACGAGATTCTGGAGCGCATCGTTGCCCTGAAGCTGGAGCGCATTCGCAAGCGCTTCGAGCGCAACCATCAGGCGGTGCTCGGCTACGACGAGGCGCTGGTCAAGGCCATCGCCGCGCGCTGCACCGAGGTCGACAGCGGCGCACGCAACATCGACAACATTCTGTCCAAGACCCTCATGCCGGAACTGTCCCAGCACGTGCTGGAACGCATGGCCCAGGACAAACCGATTCAGAGCCTGAACATCGAACTGAGCAGCGACGGCGATTTCGCCTACCGCCTCACGTGATCCGGCTTGATTTAATTGAGCATTCATAGGTAGCAGTCATGAACATGCGAAACAGGGAACGTCTTTGCGCCGGGGCCGGCTGGGCCACCCGTGTGACCCTTTTGACAGTCGTGATGGCGCTCACCGCCTGCGGCATCACCGACCGGGCCAGCAAGCGCGTCGATGACACGTGGGCCGGTGACATGCTGTTCGGCGACAAGGAGAAAGTCATCCTCACCGCCGACGGCGGCAACCAGTTGAACCCCGATGAAAGCGGCCGGCCGCTGTCGGTCGTGCTGCGGGTCTATCAGCTCACGGCGCTGGAGCGGTTTGCGTCCATCGACGCCGATTCGCTGTGGGACAACCCGCAGCAGGCCCTCGGTAACACGCTCATCGACAGCCAGGAAATCACGTTGCTGCCGGGCATGGGCCAGATCGACCAGTGGCCGCTGAACAAAGGCACGGGTTACGTCGGCATCGCTGCGTTCTTCCGCTCCGACGAGAAGAGCCACTGGAAAGTCGCCTTTGATGCCAACTCCCTGCGCAAGGACGGCATCTGGTTTTCCTCCGACGGCCTGCGCGTGCTGGTCGACAACAACCACGTGCTGGCTGTGCGTGGCAACGACGTGCTGAACAAGCCGCAGACCGAAGCGCAGTTCGCCAAAAGCAACGTCATGCCCACGGCCGAGCCCGCCGCCAGTGCGGGCAATCCGCCCCTGAGCCAACAGGTGCAGGACGCGATGGTGCAGAAGGCCAAGGACACCGCCGTGGACTCTGCCCAGCAGAGTGCACAGAAAGGCGTGCAGTCAAAGTTCGATTCATTAGTGGAAGGCGTTCATGAGTAAGCAGAGCCGCGTGATGTGGTCCGAGGGCATGTTTCTTCTGCCGCAGCACTTCCAGTACCAGGATGAATTCCATCAGCACCAGTTGGCCGAATCGACGCTGCGCAGCACGCCCTTCCATTGGGGCGTGCAGGCCATGCAGATCGACGAAGAAGCGCTGGCCGGCGGGTCCCTGCAATTCAAGCGGCTGAAGCTGGTATTTCCCGACGGCAGCCTGTTCGACGCGCCGTCACACGATCCGCTGCCGGCGGCGCGGGATCTGCGCGAGTTGCTCAAGGGCAATGACTTCAAGGTCTACGCCGCCCTGAAACTGCCGGAGCCGTTCGGCCTCAATTACGTCGAGGACGGCCAGGAGCAGAAAAGCGCGCGGCGTTTCCGAAAGCAGTTCGACACCCTGCCCGACCTTAACGAAGGCGATCTGGAAAACGAGATCACCAGCCTGCGCCTGAACGTGGTCATGCTGATCGACGGCGACACGCTGGACGGCTACAGCTACTGCCCGATCGCGCGGCTGTCGCGCAACAACATCGGCGGCTTCAGCCTCGACACCCACTTCGTGCACCCGACCGTGCACCTGGGCACCCACGAAACCCTGATCGGCCTGGGCAAGCGTCTGCTCGGCGCGCTGCACTCAAAAAGCAAGGCGCTGTCGGGCCGTCGTCGCGAACGTGCCGACCAGATCGCCGAATTCGGCTCCAGCGACGTCACGCTGTTCTGGCTGCTCAACACCGTCAACCGCGCGTACCCGAATCTGGCGCATCTGCTGGCCCACCCGCGTCTGCACCCGGAGCGTCTGTACCTGTTCCTGGCGGAACTGGCCGGCGGTTTGCTGACCTTCTCGCTGGAGGTCGAGCTCAACGACATCCCCGAGTACAACCACCACGACCCGGCGGCGTCGCTGGTCACGCTGGACCAGATGATCCGCACGCTGCTGGACAACGTCATCCCGAACCAGTGCATCGTCATCAACCTGACCCAGACCAAGCCGTCGTACTGGCAGGGTCAACTGCACGATCCGCGACTGGTCGATGCCGACTTCTACATCTCTGTGCACGCCGACATGCCCGGCTCCAGCCTGCTGGAACTGGTGCCGCGGGCGGTCAAGGTCGGCTCCCCGGAAGACATTGAAGTGGTGGTCAACAGCGCCATGCCCGGCGCGACGCTCAACCATTCGACGCGGCTGCCCAACGCCATTCCGGTGCGTCTGGACAACCACTACTTCTCGATCGAACCCCATGGCCGGGTCTACGAACGCATGATGAGCGCCCAGGCGATCTCGTTCTACGCACCCAGCGCTTTCACCAACCTCAAGCTTGAACTGATGGCAGTACTCAAATGAGCGAAGCCGTAATGCAAGGCGCCATGGCCGCCGACCAGCCAAAACCGACCCTCAAAGACCTGGTGCAGGATTTCATCAGCATGGCGCTGATCCTGCGTCGTGGCCGTCAAGTGACCTCGGTCAGCGCATTCGAGGAGAGCGTCGACACCTTCTTCGCCAACCTGGAGCGAGAAGCCCGCGCCTCGAATTACAGCGTTGAGCAGGTCAAGGACACGCAATACGCGTTGTGCGCGTTTCTCGACGAAAGCGTGCTGCGGGCCAAAATGCCGGTGGCGCCGGTCGTGGCAAAAGCCGAGGATTCGCCCGCTTCAGCCAACGCCGCACTGGCGGCGCCGGCGGAGAAAGTCAACGAGCTGCGCCGGCACATCGAAGTGTCCCCGCTGCAGTTCCGCCACTTCGGCGTGCACCTGGCGGGCGAAGGTTTCTTCGACAAGATCGAAGCGCTGCGCGCCGACGTCAAACGCAACCTCGACGTGCTTGAGGTGTATCACCTGTGCCTGGCCCTGGGGTTCGAGGGCAAATTCAGCGTCGGTGAAGGCAAGGATCAATTGCGCTATCTGGCCAACACCCTCGGTCAGGACATCGCCCGCTATCGCAAGACCCCCAAAGCGCTGTCGCCGGACTGGGCGCTGCCCGATCAGGTCTCGCAGATGCTGCGTCACGAGGTGCCGGTGTGGGTTTACCTGGCGCTGATCGCACTGGTCTGTCTGGCGGTTTACCTGACGCTGGACTGGCTGCTGGGCAAGGACGTTGCCTTATTGTCCGAACACATCAGCCAATTGTTCAGTGCCTGAGCACTGCTCGGGTAAGCGAGTCAGGAAGACATGAAAACACTACTTCGCGCTCTAAAAAGTTTCTGGTTCCTCGTCATCACGCTGTGGCTGATAAGCCTCGTCGCCTGCGTGGTCATGGCGGCACGCAGCCAATGGTCGCGGGAATACCTGCTGCAAACCCTGCTGATCGTGTGCGGGTTTTACATCTTCGTCGGCTTTATTCGTCAGGTACGACGCCTCAGTAAAGAGCGCAATCTTGAAAAACTGGTGCACCACGAAGTCGACCGTTCGTTGCCAGCGGACGGGGATTTCCGCGACCAGCAAGTGCTGCGCGACCGCCTCAAGCACGCGATCACCATGCTGCGCGCCGATCGTTCGGCAGGCGGCGGCGGTTCGTCGGCGTTGTACGAGTTGCCGTGGTACCTGGTGATAGGCCAGGCAGCGGCCGGCAAGACTTCATTGCTCACCCGCTCCGGGCTCTCGGCCACCACCGCCAGTGGCCAGAGCAGCGGCGAAAGCGGCACCCGCCACTGCGACTGGTATTTCAGCCCTGAGGCTGTGCTCATCGACACGGCCGGCCGTTACCTGGCCGAGGACTCGGCCGCCAGCGAATTCACCGCTTTCCTGCAACTGCTGAAAAAGCAGCGGAAGAAAACCGCCATCAATGGTCTGGTGTTGGTGGTCAGCCTGCCGGAACTGCTGGCAGCCACCGCCCATGAACGCGCGGAAATGGCGATCCAGCTGGTCGCACGCATCGAGGAGTACAGCCGCAGCCTCGACGCCCATCCGCCGATCTACCTGATGCTGAGCAAGACCGACCAGTTGCCGGGCTTCAATCAGGCCTTCGACGGTCTGGACCTGAACGAGCGTCAGCAGCCGTTGGGCATGACCTTCGCGCTGTCGGAAATCCGCACCCAGGGCTTGAAGACGGTGCTCGACAGCAAACTGAAGAACCTGCACAACGGCGTGCAGCGTCACGTCGACGCGCAGATGATCCGGCTCGGTTCCGACGCCAACAGCGCGCTGCTCAACTTCCCCAATTACTTCGCCGATCTGTCAGGCGTGCTGGTGCCGTTCCTTGAGCACTTCATTCAGCCGGCCAGCCACGGCAGCCCGCTGCTGCTGCGCGGCCTGTATTTCACCAGCGCGCTGCAGACCGCCGAGCAGCTGAGCCAGGTGTTCGACGACGATCTGGCCGAAGACTTTGCTCTGCAGCCGGCCAGCGACAGCGCGAATGCCGCGCAGGCCAATGGCCGGAAAACCGGTGACCGCAGCTACTTCATCACTGACACGTTCCGCCGGGTGATCTTCCCCGATCGCGACTTGATCTCGTATCAGTCCCGCGACGGCCGCGACAGGTCGATGACCCCGGTGGTCATTGCCACCGCGCTGCTCGCAGGTCTCGGTTTCATTGGCTGGCAGGCGCTGTCGTTCCAGCACAACCGCGAGTGGATCGCCGCCCTGCAGGACAAGCTGACCGAGCTGCAGGACGCGCCTGACCGCGCCCAGCGCATGGCCGCCGGCGAAGGCCTGGAACTGCTGCGCCATGAACTGGCGCAAATCGAGAAGCACCGCGCCAAGGGCGTACCGCTGCAACTGAGTGCCGGCCTGTATCGCGGTGACGAAATCTTTGCTGCCGCGCAAACGGCCTATCTGCAGCAACTGCGCAGCCAGGCCCTTGAGCCAGTCGCCCTGAAGCTGCAAATGCAGATGCGCGCGTTCAACGAGTTCACTAAATCCGTGGACCCGCAGAACGAACTCGGTGCCACTGCTGGTAAGTCAAGTGACAAGCCCGGCAGCAAGCCCGGCAAAGGCCAAAAGCTGGTGGATCGCGGCGTGCGCAGTTTGACTGCCAACACCGGCAAGCCAAGCCTGAGCAGCATTCCGCGTAGCGTCGGCGATATCGGCAGCCGCGTTAAAGGCGCCGTGCGCAGCAACGTGACCAAAACCCGCGAAGCCGCCCTCGCCGACCTGCGCAACCCCGCCACGGCCAGTGACGCCGCTGAACTGTCGGCCACCACCGGCGGGCTGTCGTTGTCCGAAGAAATGCTCGGCCGCCTGGATGAGCAGCAAGTCGCCTCGATCATCGAGTCCTACAACTCGCTCAAGCTGTACCTGATGCTGACGCAACCCAACGCTCATTCGGACCCGGAATTCGTCAGCGCTGCCTTGCCCGTCGCCTGGAGCAACACGGCGTCGGCGGACAGCCCGGTCAGCGACGAGGTGATCGCCGACAACGTGCCGATGTACGTGCAGTTGCTCAAAACCGGTCAGGCCCCTGCCCTGCCCCGCAACGATCAACTGGTCGAAGAAACCCGCAAGAGCCTCAAGTCGTTCATGATTTCCAGCTCGCTGGTGGACCGTGAATACCTGCGCCTGCAACTGGAAGCCAGTCGGCAATTCCCGGCCGTGGGCCTCAACGAGCTGGTGCCACTCCCCGGTCGCCAGTTGCTCTACGGCAGCGAAGCGGTGCCGGCGATCTTCACCCGCCAGGGCTGGGACGGTTTCGTCAAACCCGAGCTGATCAAGCTGATGTCGAGCAACCTGCGCAACGAGTCCGATTGGGTCCTCGACGGCGACGGCGGCGACAGCATCATCCAGAAAGCCAACTTCATGCGCGAGTTCATGGCGCGCTACAAGCGTGACTACGCCCAGTCCTGGTACACCTTGCTGAGCAGCGTCGGCGTGCGCCACTTCACCGACATGGCCAATGCCACCCAACAGTTGTCGCTGCTGAGTGACGTGCAGAATTCGCCGGTGAAGATCCTGCTGTCCGGGGTTAACGACAACACCCAGTGGGACGTGCCTGCGCCCCAGGTCAATCAACAGCCCGGCACGCCGAAGGCTGATGATTTCTGGAGCAAGGTCACCGGACTGGTCAGCGGCCCGCAAGTGCCGACCGCAGCCATGCTTTCCCCACTGCCAGCGGTGGATGACGGCAGCCTGGCCCAACGCTTCGAACCGGTGTCGCGGGTCTTCGCGACGCAGAACGCCGAAGGCGCCGACAGCACGATCATGGATCGCTACCTCGCGGCGCTGCGCAAACTGAAAGTGCGGATGAACAACATCCAGCGCTCCCAGGACGTCGGCAAGAGCAGCAAACAGCTGATCAGCGAAACCCTCGAAGGTCAGCCGAGCGAAGTCACCAACGTGCGCAACTACGTCGAGACCACGGTCGATACCAGCCAGGGCGGGTTGTCCGAATCGTTGCAGGGTCTGTTCAGCCTGCCGATCCAGTTCGCCTGGGAAACCCTGCGTGACCCGGCCGGCCAGCAGATCGCCAAGGCCTGGGCGCAGCAGATTGCCAAGCCGTGGGAACAGGTCATGGCGCACCGTTACCCGATCGCCGCCGGCAGTCGCAACGAAGCGTCGGTCAAAGACCTGCAGCGTTTCGTCGATCCCGAGTCCGGCCTGCTGCCGAACTTCAAGCGCAACGAGATCGGCAACCTGTCCGGCGGCGAAGGCCTGGGCATGAGCAGCGGCGCCAAGACCGCGCCGCTGGTCAACCCGAACATGGTCACCAGCATCGACAAGGCCAGCTCCCTGGGCCAGGTCATCGCCAGCCTGTCGGACAAGGAAAACGGCTTCGAGATCATGCTGGAACCGTCGGCGTTCTTCACCGACATCATCTTCACCCTCGACGGCCAGGTTCAGCATTACCGCAATGGCAAGACCAGCTGGAGCCGCTTCTCCTGGCCGGGCACCACCACCGCACCGGGCGCACGACTGGACGTCGTGACGCTGACGGGCGAGCGCATCACCGTGTTCGACTACCCCGGTCGCTGGGGCCTGTTGCGCATGAACGACAGCGCTCGGGTTGATGACCTCGACGGCATCCAGCAGCGTTTCAGCTGGAACACCGCCAACGGTCAGGTCAGCCTCGCGGTGCGCAACTACGGCGGGGTCAAGCTGACCGATCTGGCCAATGTTAAATCCCTGAGCGCGCTGAACACGACGTCCAAGGACGTGGCGCAAGGATCGGCGAAGTGATGAGCGGCGCGCTGTTCTTGGTACGCTGCGGCGTGAGCGGCCGGGAGCGCCGTCAATGATCGGCTGCTTCGGCAAACTGCCGTCGAGCGCGGACTTCGTCAGCCTGCACGGCGCGGCGGATGACGTCTGCGAGTTCGACGGCTGGCTGCAGGCGTCGCTGGCGGCGATTCATGCGGGTGACGACTGGCGGGCGCGATTCGATCGCCTGCCGGTGTGTTTCTTCTCTTACCGCGCGCGCTCGGGCAACTGGTTGCTGGGCGGGCTGGTCAGCTCGATGGATTCCAGCCAGCGCCGCTACCCGTTGTTCATCTTTCAGACGGTGAAGGCGGGCGATGGCGAGCCGCTGGTCAATCCGTTCACCTTGAGCGAGTTGTTCTGCGCGCAGATCAAACCGCTGCTGCACCTCGGTGCCCAGGGCGAGCGATCGGCAGTGCTGTTCGAGCGGATCAAGGCCCTGCGCCCGTTGCAGGGGCAGGACTTCGCCCTGTTCCGCCAGGTGCACGAGAAATTCCTGCGCAACTTCAACCTGCGGGACATCGCCACGGCGCTGGGTCACTCCTGGCCGGAGTTCGTCACCAATGCCGTGCTGACCCGCCTGCATGCGCTGCGCCGCCCGCTTAATCAGACGCAGACGCCGGGCATCAGCCTGCCGCTGCCCGCAGAACGCGGCTTGAAGAACCCGACGGCGGACCTGTGGGTCGACTGGCTGACGCGGATGAAAACCGGCCGTGTGTCGCCCCAGGTCAGCGTGCTGGCCGATGACTTCATGCGACCCAAGTTGCTGTGCTTCCCGTCGCGCAGCAACACCGGCCTGTACACGGCCCTGACCGACCCGGCCGAACGGCCGGAGCATTACGACGTACTGGCGGATTTCGCGGCGTTCGACGAACACCACCGCCCGCCTCAGTTTCCCGACACCGAACGCCCCCTTTATGACGTCATCGACCGTTTTGTCGACGCGCTGGATGTGAAGTCTGTATGAACAAGCTCAAGTATTACCTGCTGCGTTACCAACCCTACATTTTGGGGGTGTGCTTCTTCCTGACGATCTTCATCGTCTGGGGGCTGGGCCGCGCGCTGGACTTCAGTTCCCTGGGCAGCCTGCTGACCGGCATCGGCGTGTTTTTACTGCTATCCATCGGCTACGTGCTGTATCTCTACCGGAGCACCTCGCGGCAGCACAACCTCGAGGGGCTACTGCGCGACGACGCCGATCAGGCGGTGTTGAACGCCAGCCCCGCGGACCGCGAAGAGGTCAGCCTGCTGCGCGAACGCCTGCTGCAAAGTATCGATCGCCTGCGCAGCAACACGCCGCGCGGCAGCCGTGCCAAGGACGCGTTGTACGCCCTGCCGTGGTATCTGGTGGTCGGTCAACCAGCCGCCGGCAAGAGCACCATGCTCTATCAGTCCGGCCTGAATTTCCCCTACGCCGAGCGTGAAGGCGTGCGCGTCGCCGGCCTGGGCGGCACGCGCAATTGCGACTGGTTCTTCAGCTCCGAAGCGGTGCTGCTGGACACCGCCGGCCGCTACATGACCGATCAGGAAGAAGCCGGTAAATGGCGCGGTTTTCTGCAGCTGCTGCGTCAGCACCGTCAGCGTCGCCCGCTCAACGGGTTGATCGTGACAGTGAGCATCCACGACATCCTGCAGGCCTCGCTAGAAGACCAGGAACGTCTGGCCAAGCGCCTGCGTGAACGCATCCAGGAAACCTACTCGCTGCTGGAAGTGCGCCTGCCGATTTATCTGGTCTTCACCAAGTGCGACCTGGTCCCCGGTTTCGCGCCGTTTTATCGCCAGCTCGACGAGGTGGGCCGTGGCGAAGTGATGGGCAAGACTTTCCCCCACAAGGACTATGAAAAAGCCGACTGGGCCCAGCGTTTCGGCGTGGCCATGGACGAACTGGTCAACTACTGGAAGGAAGTGGCCAGCCAGCAATTGGTGTTGCAGGACATCCAGATCACCCGTCGCGACTCGGCGGTCTACCGTTTCCCGCTGGAACTCGCGGCGCTGAAGCCTCGCCTGCAACTGTTCGTCGACGCCCTGCTGCGCGCCAATCCGTATCAGAACGCCGAGCTGCTGCGCGGTTTCTACTTCACCAGCGCACTGGATGCCGACGCGCCGGAACTGGGGGGCCACACCCGTCAGGTCAGCGAGCGGTTCTCCCTCGAAGCCGAGCAGGCAACCGCCCACGGCCAGGCCCAGCCGCAGCCGCTGTTCATCAACAGCCTGTTCCGCAAGGTGATCATCCCCGACCAGCATCTGGTGGCGCTGTACACCAGCAACGTTCGCGAACGCCGTCGCAAGGCCGCGTGGGTCGGCGGCGCCAGTCTGATCGCGCTCCTGCTGTGCGGCGCGTGGGGCTGGTCGTACTGGAACAACAAGACCGAGATCCAGACGCTGTCTTCCGAGCTGACCGCTGCGGCAGCCCAGGACACCGCGACGCCGGGGCAGTACACCGACTGGCAAACCCTCGACCGTCTGCGCGTCCGGACCGCCGATTACTACGTCCGCCACCATGATCAGGGCGTGCCGCTGCGCCTGCGTCTTGGCCTTTATCAGGGTTACAACGTCGAGCCGCTTGTGCGCGCGCGTTATTTCAGCCGGCTGGAAACGGTCATGCTCAAGCCGACTGCAGACAACCTCACCCGCTCGCTGTACCTGCTGACCACGATCAAGGTCTACCAGCGCAACGCCAAGGACCTGATGCCGGTCACTGGTGTCGACAGCGTCGAGCCGCGCGCCCTGCCCAACGACAACCGCGCGCAGTCGATCGCCGATTTCGGCAAGGCGACGCTGGAGACTTACGTTCAGCTCTCGCGCTCCCAGCGGGAAAAAGCCGATCCGGCGTTCCTCAAGGCGAAGATCCCTGACTATTGGTACCCGGCCATCGCCAAGCAGACCGGCAAAACCATCGGCGCGACGGGCGCTGCGACCAACTCGGGCACGGACTACGAGCTCGCCAGTCGCCAGGTCAATTTCTACAGCGACCAGATCCACGAACCGGACGTGCCGAGGATTCTCGACAACGCGTTCCTGACCTCCAGTTCGCGCAATTACATCAACAGCCTGCTCTCGCAATCGCTGCGCTCCATCGAGACCATCACCCTGGAATCGGACACCCTGTTCGCCTTCGGCCGTGCCGATTTCCAGAGCCTGAAAACCGAGGGTCAGAGTCAGCTGAGCGCCATCGCCGGCAAGCTGCTGAGCACGCCGAACATCGGCAAGATCGTCATCGCCGGTCACGCCGACCAGCTCGGCGACCGTCAGGGCAATCTGCAGGTGTCCAGGCAGCGGGCGCAAACCATCAAGACCTACCTGGTCGGCAAGGGCGTGCCCGCCGAGCTGGTGGAAGCCGTGGGCGAAGGCAGCGAGAAGCCGCTGGTCAAGTGCGACATGCAGCAGCCGCGCGCGCAGTTGATCCAGTGCCTTGAGCCGAACCGGCGCGTAGAAATCGAGGTGCGTGCGCTCAACTGATTGGGCGCAGGCATCTGAAGAACCCGACGCCAGGGCCCTGTTGCATGAAGGCCCGGGCAGCGGCAACCGATTCCTCTGACGCTTCAGAGGGGTCAAATCAAGGGGCGCGACCTGGCCGCTGGGCGGCTAGCCCCAACCTGTAAGTAAGGAGAATCAAGAAATGGCATTTGACGCATATATTCAGATCGACGGCATTCCAGGCGAAGTTCTGGATGACAAGCACAAGGACTGGATTGAAGTACTCGGCTACGAGTACGGCGCCACCCAAGCGACGTCGGCGACTGCCAGCTCTTCGGGCGGTGCGTCCTCCGAGCGCGTTGCACTGAGCGATTTCAGCATCCGCAAAGCAGTCGACAAAGCGTCTGCGAAGCTGTTCGAAGCGTGCTGCAAAGGCACTCACATCGCCAAGATCCAGTTGAACGTCAACCGTGCCGGCGGCGACAAGCTGACCTACCTGACCATCAACCTGGAAGAGGTTGTGGTGTCTTCGGTCAAGGCCGTAGCCGGTGGCAGTCAAGACGGCGAAGACAAAGCCGTCAGCGACCTGCCGATCGAAGAAATCAGCTTCAACTTCGCTCGCATCAAGACCACCTACACCCAGCAGAGCCGTGCCGATGGCCAGGGTGGCGGTAACGTCACCGGTGGTTGGGACCGTACGGCCAACAAGGTTTTCGCTTGATCGAGTAGTCACAGCGGTCCGTTGCCTGGCGCAGCGGGCCGTATTCAACACCGCGTCGGCTGGATCGGCGCGGTGTTCTTTTTTCTTATCCCGAGTTGACCATGTCTGAATTTCTCAACGACCTTTCACTGACCGAACTGACAGCGCCGATCAATGGAGGAAGCGGCGAAGACCTGAGCTTTTCCACGCTGTTCGACAACGTCAAGGAAGCTCGTCGAGCGGACCCTGATTACTTGACCCAGGGTGACTGGCAGACCGATCTGAAATCCTCGGATTGGGACCTGACGATCACCCTGGCTGCACAAGGCCTTGCCCAACAGAGCAAGGATCTGATGCTGGTCGCCTGGCTCAGCGAAGCCCTGGCGCACAAATACCACTTCCTCGGCATTACCTTCGGCCTGACCCTGGCCGAGCGGATTCTTGAGCGCTTCTGGGATGGCCTGTACCCGGCGCTGGACGAAGGCCTGGAAGAGCGCGCGGCACGCCTGGCCTGGCTGAAGACTACCCTGGCTGATGTGGTGGGCGGACTGCCGATCACCCAGGGCGATCAGTTCGGCCTGCTGCGCTACGACGAATCCCGGCACATCGAAAACCTGGCGCTGCAGAACCCCCAGGCCATGCGCATCGCGCTGGACGAAGGCAAGATCAACGCGGAAATCTTCCAGCGTTCGGTGGTGCTGACCGACACCGAGCACTTTTTGCGCAAGGCGTCGGAAATCACCGACAGCCTGCAGGCCTGCCGGCAGTTGCAAGCGACAGCCGACCGCCTGTTCGGTGTTGAAGCGCCAAGCTTTGCCGGTTTGAGCGAGATCCTCTCCCGCGCCGCGCAACTGGCTGAAAAACTGCTCAAGGACCGTGGCGTGGAAATCAATCCCGCGCCTGCCCAACCGACCGCCGAGCCTGTCGCCGAACCGGCCGATCAACCTGCTGCGGGGCCTGCCATGACCATCACCGTGAAAGACACCGCGTCGGCGCCACTGCGCACCACGCCGCTGACCCGCGATGAAGCCTTCACCATGCTCGCTGGCGTCGCCCAGTTCTTCAAACAGACCGAGCCGCAAAGCCCGGTGCCCTACCTGATCGAACGCGCGATCAAATGGGGCAACATGCCCCTGGAAGGCTGGCTCAACGACGTCATCAAGGACAGCAACGTGGTCGACAGCATTCGTGATGTGCTCGGGACGAAAGAGCCGAAGGGCTGATACGAACCGCTGACGGGCAACCGCGCCCTCGTCAAAAATGACGCCACCGCAGCCGTTATAGGTCGATGAAGATCTGTGGGAGCGACCAGCGCTGTCAGCCCATCAGTTCGGAAATCTCGATCAGGTTGAGATCAGGATCACGCACATAAACCGAACGAATCGGCCCTGTCGCGCCGGTGCGCTGGACCGGCCCTTCCACGATCGGCCACGCCTCGGCCTGCAAATGCGCAATCACCGCGTCGAGGTTCTGGCTGGCGATAAAGCACAGGTCCAGCGCGCCGGGCACCGGGCGGTGGGCCTTGGGTTCGAACTCGTGACCGCGCTCGTGGACGTTGATCTTCTGGTGGCCAAAGCGAAACGCAAGGCGGCCGCTGCCGAAGGTTTCCAGCTGCATGCCCATGACGCGGACGTAGAAATCCTTGCAGGCCTCAATATCGATGGTGGTCAGGACCAGATGGTCGAGGTGATCAATCATTGGGTGTGCTCCGTGAAGTTATTGGCGATCTGCAGACCGAGGCTGTGTGCGTGCTCGGGAATCGGGTGCAGGTCCAGGCGCTTGCCCGCCCGGAGGATCTGGCTCGGCGTGTCGTGGCCGATGAGGGCGGGCAGCCGTGCCGAGGCGGCGATGACCCGGTCCAGGTCAATGCCGGTGTCGTAACCCATGAGATCGAGCATGTGCACCAGGTCTTCCGTGCACACGTTGCCGCTGGCGCCCGGCGCATAAGGGCACCCGCCCAATCCGCCGAGGGAAGCATCGAGGCGATCGACGCCAGCCTGCAACGCCGCCAGGGTATTGGCCAGCGCCATGCCCCGGGTGTTGTGGAAATGCAGCGTGAGCTGCAGCTGCGGAAAACGTTCGCGCACCGCCTCGGACAGCGCCTGAACCTGCAACGGATAGGCCATGCCGGTGGTGTCGCACAGCGTCACGCCCCGAACGTCCAGCGCAACGAAACCCTCG
The DNA here is from genome assembly GCF_041060445.1 of Pseudomonas sp. W2-17. NCBI lineage: Bacteria > Pseudomonadati > Pseudomonadota > Gammaproteobacteria > Pseudomonadales > Pseudomonadaceae > Pseudomonas > Pseudomonas sp. W2-17. The sequence continues at coordinate 215,873 of NZ_JAUFNS010000006.1, forward strand.
ATCCAGCGCAACACCTCTTCCGGGGCAACATCGCCCTGCATCGGGCAACCGAATGCCGTGGACAGCGACACGTTGACCGCCACCGGGCCGCGTCCGATGACGCCAATCACCTCCTTCAACTGGGCGAAGGACTGCTCGCGGGTCATGCGCAGGTTTGAGCGGTTATGCGGCTCACTCACCGACATCACCAGATTGGCCTCGTCGATGCCGCAACCCAAGGCACGCTCCGCGCCACGAACGTTGGGCACCAGCACGGTGTACTCGACGCCGGGATGACGATGGATGCCGGCCATCACCGCTTCGGCGTCACGCAACGCCGGAATGGCCTTGGGCGAGGTAAACGACGTCACTTCGATCTTGGCGTAACCGCACCGGCTCAGCTCATCGATGAGGGCGATTTTGTCCTCGGTCTCGATGAAGGTCTTTTCGTTCTGGAAGCCGTCACGGGTGGCGACTTCCTGCATGTACAGGCGTTTCATTCGCGCTGCTCCTGACGGTTAGATGAGGCCGCGCGCGCGCCACTGCTCGCGTGTGTCGGCGTCGATGCCCACACCGTCGAGCACCGCGTCGGTGTGCTGCCCGAGAGACGGCGCACGGGTGCGCACCTGCCCCGGTGTGCTCAGCAACTTGGGCACGATGCCGGGCAAGGTGACCGGCGTGCCGTCATCCAGCTGACTGGGCAGCAGCATTTGCCGCGCCTGATAGTGCGGGTCGGCGGCGATGTCGGCGGCGTCGTAGATTTTCCCGGCCGGAATGTTCGCGTCTTTCAGCGCAGTCAGCACCTCGTCGAGCCCTCGCTCGGCGGTCCATGTGGAGATCGCCGCATCGATGCGCGCCACATGCCGCACGCGGCCGTCGTTGTGCTCAAGCTCGGGGTCATTGGCCAGGTCCGGGCGGTCGATTTTCTCCATAAGGCGCTTGTAGATGCTGTCGCCATTGCCGGCGATCAATGCGTACTTTCCGTCCTGGCAACGGTAGGCATTGCTCGGCGCGATGCCCGGCAGGCTGCTGCCAGCGGGTTCGCGCACAGCGCCGAACACCGAATGCTCGGGGATCAGGCTCTCCATCATGTTGAACACCGATTCGTACAGCGCGACGTCCACCTGCTGACCGGCGCCGTGATGCTGTTCGCGGTGACGCAGCGCCAGCAGCACGCCGATCACTCCGTGCAGAGCCGACAGTGAATCGCCGATGGACACGCCCACGCGCACCGGCGTGCGGCCGGGTTCACCGGACAGATGCCGCAAGCCGCCCATGGCTTCGCCGATCACGCCGAAGCCCGGCAGGTCCCGGTAAGGCCCGGACTGGCCGTATCCCGAGACCCGCAACATGATCAGCCCTGGGTTGATGGCGCTCAGGGTCTCCCAACCCAGACCCCATTTTTCCAGGGTGCCGGGGCGGAAGTTTTCGATGAGGATGTCGGCGTCTTTCACTAGCTGCTTGACCACGTCATGGGCTTCAGCCTGACGCAGATCGAGGGTCACGGACTGCTTGTTGCGCGATTGTGCGGCCCACCAGACCGACGTGCCGTTGTGCAGCAGCCGCCATTTGCGCAAGGGGTCACCGGTGGTCGGCGGCTCGATCTTGATCACCTCGGCGCCAAAGTCGGCGAGGATCTTCGCGGCAAAAGGCCCGGCGATCAGTTGGCCCATTTCGATGACCTTGATGCCATCCAGCGGCAGGCTCATGGGGGATTCCTTATTGTTGGAGGATGTCGGGATCATCCTCTTAAATCGCCGTCGTGAGAATTTCAATGATTTCCACTACCCTTTCCGCAACGGAAACCCTTCGAACCCCCGCCACGCTGAAATCACGCTTGGTGTCAGTGGGATCACCGCAAAACCGACTGACTGGCCGCGGTGCTAGTAGGACTGGCTTCAGCCGGGAAGAGGCCAGCGCAGGCACCATTAATTTTGCAGTGACGCCTTCCCGGCTAAAGCCAGTCCCACTGAAGGGATGTGTTGTGTCAGTGGACTCACTGCTGAACTCACTGACTGCATGCGGTATTTGTGGGATCACTGCGAAGCCCACTGACTGCACGCGGTGTTTAGTGGGACCGGCTTCAGCCGGGAAGAGGCCAGCGCAGGCACCATCAATTTGCGGCGCGACGCCCGACGCCTTCCCGGCTAAAGCCAGTCCTACTAATGGCATGAGCTGTGTCAGTGGCATCAGTGCGAGACCTACTGACTGCAAGCGGTGTCAGTAGGACTGGCTTCAGCCGGGAAGAGGCCAGCGCAGGCACCATCAATTTGCGGCGCGACGCCCGACGCCTTCCCGGCTGAAGCCGGTCCTACCAGGGATCCGGGCGTGTCAGGGTACCCTATCGGCATAGGGCCGTCGGGATCAGCCCGGCGTCGCGGTAGTCCTCAATCAGCGCGTCGAACAGCTCGATGTCGGATCGTGTCCGGGCAATCAACTGCGCCCCGGCCACGGCGGTGTAAATCGCCAGCGCGCGTCGTTCGCACAGCTCGGCGCTGCCCATTCCCGCCTCCATGAGCCTGTCGGTCAGCCAGGCCACGCTGGCGTCCGCATAGGCTTTCACCTCGCGGCGGATTTGTTCCGGCAGGTCTTCGTGCTCGGCCGCCATGAAGCTGGACAGACACAGCCGATTGCCGTTTTCCAGCGAGGTGCGAAAGATCGACGGATACAGCGTCAGGCAGTGCAGCGGATCAGGGTTGGCCTCACGGATCGCTTCAAGCGCCTTGGCAGTGTCCTGCCAGTACCGCTGCGCCACGGCAGCGCCCAGCTCCGCTTTGCTCGGGAAGTGGTAGTAGATGCTGGCGTTCTTGATGCCCACCGTTTCGCCAATGCTGCGGAAATTGATGCCGCTGTACCCGTGCAACTGCGCTGCGGTTTTCGCAGCGGCCAGAATGGCCTCGCGCGCATTTTCGCTCACGCTGAATTCCTCAAAGGGTCGATTGATGGGCTGCATGCTACTCCCAAACACATCAACCTGCCAATTGACAGGTAGGGATTGACAGCACCTTTGAACAGGGCCAAAGTTTGCCTACCAACTGACAGGCAGACACATTATGACCTCCTCCATACCGCAGTCCGATACCTCCGCAACTCCCAAGATGACAATCCACGACTGGTTCAATGGCCCTTACCCGGCTCGGGTCCGCATCGCTCTGGCAGAGAAAAACCTGCTGCCGCGAATCGAATTCGTGTCGGTGAACCTGTGGAAAGGCGAGCACAAGAAACCCGAGTTCCTCGCCATCAATTACTCCGGCACCCTCCCCGTGCTCGAACTGCAAGATGGCACGCTGATCGCCGAATGCACCGCCATCACCCAGTACCTGGACGCTCTCGTCGGCAGCCCCGACCTCACCGGCACAACGCCGGTGGAGAAAGGCCGCATTCACATGATGACCAAGCGCGCGGAGATCGAGTTTCTCGACGCGGTCAGCGTGTATTTCCATCACGGTACACCTGGCCTGGGGCCTGAAGTCGAGCTGTACCAGAACGCCGAATGGGGCAACCGCATGCGCGACAAGGCAGTGCGCGGGATGGGCTACTTCGACAGCGTGCTGAAGACGCAGCCCTTCGTGGCCGGAGAATCGTTTTCGATGGCCGATATCGCGGTCTTCGGTGGAATGATCTTCGCCTCGCTGGTGGATCTCGCAGTGCCAGCGGAATACCAGGCGCTGTCGGCCTGGCACGCCCGGATGAATGAACGCCCGAGTATCCAGACTTGGCGGGCCATGGTTGCAGCGGGCGCGCCACAGGGCTGAAACCTTGAACCTGGCATCCCGGTTCAGGGGTGCCAACCGCAACACATGACGTCAGAAAGGCTGAGCAGTGCATTTCCGCCAAAAAAGAGGGGAATCCGTCATCAAGCTGAACCGATTCAGGTCGATATCCCGGTGACCCCGCTTTTTTATGGACCGCCCCGACATGAACCTCAGACGCCTCAACATCGCTCCCCGCTCCCTGATCTGCTTCGGCTTTTTTGCCGTATTGATCGCCGCCGTCGGACTGTTCTCGCTGATGCAGTCGTCCAAGCTCAAAGACGCCCGGGACGCGCTGCAGGACAACGTGCTCCCCACCCTCCTCGCCATCGCCGACATCAAAAATGACCTGCTGACCATCCGCCTCGGCAACACCAGCCTGCGCGCCGCACAAAGCCCCGCCAGCGCCGACGCCGCCATGAAGCGCGTCAGTCAGGGCCGCGCCGAGTTGGAGAAAGACGTGCAGCGCCTGAGGTCCTTGCTGATCACCGAGCGCGGCCTGAACGCCTACCGCGAGATGGAGCGCGACATGCAGGCCTACCTTGCCGTGCACGCGCGCTTTCTCGATGCCGTGGCGCAGAAGCGTGATGACGTCGTCGCCTCGCTGACCGAGCCGTCCGGGGAACAGACCCGCGCGGCAGACGCACTCGCCAAGGACATCGCGACCATCGCCGACCTCGGCAACCAGAAAATGCAGGACTCAAATGTCGCGGCAAATGAAAGTTACGCTCAAGCCCGCGAGGTCATCATTGCCGCCATCGTGGTCGCGCTGGCCGCCACCCTCGCCCTGGCCGCGCTGTTCACCCGCAGCCTGGTGGCGCCGATCGCAAAAGCCCTGGCCGTCGCGGAAAACATCGCTGCCAACGACCTGAGCAAGCCGATTCAAGTGGACGGTTCCGATGAGCCGGGCCGCCTGCTGCAAGCGCTGTCGGTGATGCAGCAGAACCTGCGCCACACTCTTTCGGAGCTGGGCCACTCGTCCAATCAGCTGGCCTCGACCTCCGAAGAAATGACCGCCGTGACCGAAGAATCCCTGCGTGGGGTTCAGCGTCAGAACGACGAAATCAATCAGGCCGCCACGGCCATCAATCAGATGAGCGCAGCCGTCGAAGAAGTCGCCCACAACGCCTCCCTGGCCTCAACGGCGGCGCGGGATTCCAGCGACTCGGCGGAACAGGGCCGCCTGCGGGTCAACGAAACGATTTCGGCGATCAACGAGCTGCACGACTCGGTCGGCAGCACAGCGGATGAGATCAATGGCCTGGCCGGCCAAGTGCAGAACATCAGCGGCGTGCTGGACGTGATTCGCGGCATCGCCGACCAGACCAACCTGCTCGCCCTCAACGCGGCCATCGAAGCCGCCCGAGCAGGCGAAGCCGGACGTGGCTTCGCGGTGGTGGCAGACGAAGTCCGCGCCCTGGCGCACCGCACCCAGCAGTCCACCGCCGAGATCGAAAAGATGATCGCGTCAATTCAGGGCGGCACCCACAAGGCCGTCACGGCCATGGGCCAGAGCAGCGAACGCGCCCGGGTCAGTCTGGACGTTGCCGGTGCCGCCGGTCGCGCACTTGCCGAAATCAAAACCGCCATCGTGTTGATCAACGAGCGTAACGTCAGCATCGCCACGGCCACGGAAGAACAGGCCCAGGTCGCGCGGGAAGTCGATCGCAACCTGACCAGCATCCGCGACCTGTCGCTGCAGACGTCTGCCGGCGCCCATCAGACTTCGGCGGCGAGCAACGAACTGTCGCAACTGGCGGTGGGCCTGAACGGTCTGGTCATGCAATTCAGAACTTAACGGCACCCGCGGGATCGCAACACTGAGCCGCCTGTTGGCGGCATCAGACGATTTCGGAGGTAAAAGCATGAAGTTCGTGAAGCTGGGTTCCACGGGGCTGGACGTGTCGAGGCTGTGCCTGGGGTGCATGACGTTTGGCGACCCGGATGCCGGCACGCACCCGTGGACGCTGGATGAAAACGCCAGCCGACCGATCATCAAGCACGCGGTCGAACAAGGCATCAACTTCTTCGACACGGCCAACAGCTATTCGGCGGGCACCTCGGAAATCATCGTCGGCAAGCTGCTGAAGGAGTTCACCCGTCGCGAAGAAACCGTCATCGCGACCAAGGTGTTTTTTCCGGCCAATATGTGGGAAGGCTCGAAGCGGCCCAACGAACAGGGCCTGTCGCGCAAAGCCATCATGGCCAACATCGACGCCAGCCTGACCCGGCTGGGCACCGATTACGTCGACCTGTATCAGATTCATCGCTGGGATTATCACACCCCCATTGAAGAAACCATGGAAGCGTTGAACGACGTGGTGCGGGCCGGCAAGGCGCGCTACATCGGCGCGTCGTCGATGTTCGCCTGGCAGTTCGCCAAGGCTCAACAGGTCGCGACGGCCCATGGCTGGAGCCGCTTTGTGTCCATGCAGAACTACCTCAATCTGGTGTACCGGGAAGAACAGCGCGAGATGATTCCGCTGTGCCTGGATCAGGGCGTCGGCCTGATGCCCTGGAGCCCGATGGCCCGTGGCAGGCTCACCCGGCCCCACGGTCAGCAGACCGAACGCACCAGGACCGACATCTCCGGCCAGTCGTTCTATGAGGCCACAGAAGCTGAAGACGGTCGCGTCATTGATGTGGTGGAAAAGATTGCTGGCGAGCGCGGCGTGCCCATGGCGCAGGTCGCGCTGGCCTGGGTGTTGGCCCAGCGTGGCGTGTCGGCACCGATTGTCGGTGCCTCCAAGCCGCACCATCTGGACGATGCGATCGCGGCGCTGGAACTGGTGCTCAGCGACGACGAAGTGAAACGTCTTGAGGCGCCTTACGTTCCCCATGCTGTCACGGGCTTCGCGTGAAGCCCAACGGTAACTCCGGGCTTGCCACGGGCCGGGCCGTCGTGTTGTTCGACGGCACCTGCAAGCTGTGCAATGGCTGGGCGACCTTCATCATCAGCCAGGACCGCGAGCACCGGCTGACGCTGGCGGCCGTGCAGTCGCCCGAGGGTCAGGCGCTGCTGAAATGGGCGGGACTGCCCCAGGATCAGTTCAACACCATCGTGCTGGTGGAGAATGACCGCTTTTATGTGCGCTCGGACGCGATGTTCAAGATCCTCGCCCACCTGCCCGCCCGATGGCACTGGCTGCTCATGGCGCGGATTTTCCCGAGGGTGTTGCGCGACTGGCTGTACGACAAAATCGCGCTGAACCGCTACCAGCTGTTTGGCCGCTACGATGCATGTCGCTTGCCCCCTGCGGATCATCCGGGCCGCTTCCTGAGCAAGAACGCCCTCAACCACCGCTAAATCTTCAGCGGCTGAAATGACGTCTTCGTGAGCAAACTCACTCCCACACGTCCTGCGCATGGCTCGAGATTTCAAGCCGTTCCGCGATCCCGTGGGAGCACCCCCCACACCTCTGGAGCATGGCTCGAAATCTCAAGTCGTCCCCCTATCCCGTGGGAGCGAGCTTGCTCGCGAAGGCTGTCTTCAGTCCGCAGAGAAAGTGGCCAAATGTCCCGGCCCCTTCGTGAGCAAGCTCACTCCCACACGTATAGAGCGTGGCTCGAGATCTCGGATTAGCCTCGCCCCGAAAAATCCCACTATATGGGACGGCCAATCACATATTGAGGTATCAGGGTATGTCGTCTATGGTGGGACGTCTTCGCTTCCTACAGCTTCTTATATAAAAACAACAGGAAATCCCATGCCCCAGCCATTTATGGATTCGGGCCTGCACGCCAGCACCATGAAGCGCCTCAACCTCAAGTTGATCCCCTTCCTGATGCTGCTGTACATGGTCGCGTACATCGACAAGTCGAACATCTCCGTCGCCGCGTTGCAGATGAATGCCGAGCTGGGCCTGACCGCTCGCATGTATGGCATCGGCGTGGGGCTGTTCTTTCTGACGTATATCCTTCTCGAAGTCCCGAGCAGCGTCATCCTCACGCGGGTCGGCGCGCGGCGCTGGATTGCGCGGATCATGATCACCTGGGGCATCGTCGCGGCGGGCATGGCCTTCGTGCAGAGCGCCAATCAGCTGTACGGCATGCGCCTGCTGCTGGGCGCCGCCGAAGCCGGTTTTACGCCGGGGATCATTTACTACCTGTCGCAGTGGTACCCGAAGACTGATCGGGCCAGGGCCATGTCGTTCTTCTACATCGGCGCCGCGCTGGCGTCGGTAATCGGCCTGCCGCTGTCCGGCGCGTTTCTGCACCTGGACGGGTATTTCGGCGTCAGCGGCTGGCGCTGGCTGTTTCTGCTGGAAGGCCTGCCGGCGGTGATCCTCGGGATCATTGTGTTGCGCTACCTGCCGGATTCGCCGCAGACCACCCAATGGCTGCACGCCGATCAGAAAGACTGGCTCAGCCGGACCATTGCGGCTGAACAAGCGAACTCCCCGATTTCCCACCATGCCGCTTGGCAGACCGCGTTTCGCAGCCGTCAGGTCTGGCTGTTGAGCCTGTTCTGGCTGTTGCAGGCGTTCGGCACCATCGGCATCACGCTGTTCCTGCCGCTGATCGTCAAGTCGGTGTCCGGCCAGGAGTCGTTTACTGTCAGCGTCATGTCGGCGCTGCCCTTCCTGTTTGCCTGCGTGTTCATGTATTTCAACGGCACCCATTCCGACCGCAAGGGCGAACGCGGCTGGCACCTGGCGCTGCCACTCATGGCCGCCGGTGTGCTGCTGGCGCTGGCGGTGTGGACCAGCAACCCGTGGCTGGCGTACGGCTTGCTGGTGGTGGCGGTCGGTCTGAACTGGGCCGCCACCCCGGTATTCTGGGCGACCACCACCGAATACCTGTCGGGTGCTGCCGCTGCGGCGTCCATCGCGCTGATCAACTCCATCGCCAACGTCGCCGGCCTTGGCCTGCCGCCTGTCATGGGCTGGATCAAGGACGCCACGCAAAGCTACGACTACGCGCTGCTGCTGGTCTCCGCAGCCTTGCTGGCAGGCGGTGTGTTGGGACTGTTCCTGGCCCGCGCGCCCCGTGCCACACCTGTCACCGCCCGCGCCACTGCTCCCGCTGCTGCGCCTGTCCCAAGAGGTTTAGATGAAGCCAAGGCTCCTTAAAATCGCCCGTTTGCCGGCCATGCTCGATGACGCGCTGAACGCGACCTACGAAGTGTTGGAAGCCGATCAAAATGGCTCCGGCGTCGACGAATCGACCACCGACATCCGCGCCATGGTCGCCAATGGCGAATCCACCGTCAGCCGCCAGTTGATCGACAGCCTCCCTGCGCTGGAAGTCATTGCCGTGTTCGGCGTGGGCTACGACGGCGTCGATGTGGCGGCGGCGCGGGAACGTGGCATCCGCGTCACCCACACCCCCGATGTGCTCACTGAAGACGTGGCGGATTTCACCATGGCCTTGATGCTGGGTATCGCGCGCAACTTGCGGGTCGCCGACCGTTTCACCCGCTCGGGCGCCTGGGCAGATGGCCCCATCGCCTTCAGCCGCAAGGTCAGCCGGGCAAAGCTGGGCATCATTGGTCTGGGCCGCATCGGTGCTGCCATCGCCCGTCGCGCTCAGGGTTTTGACATGTCGATCGCTTATACCGGGCGCCAGCCTCAGGACGTCGAGTTCACCTATTACGCGTCGGCGCTTGAACTGGCCGCAGCGGTGGATTTTCTCGTGGTTGCGGTCGGCGGAGGCGCTGGCACCCATCATCTGGTGGACGCCAAGGTGCTGGAGGCGCTGGGCCCCAAGGGCTATCTGATCAACGTCGGCCGGGGCAGCGTGGTCGATGAAACTGCCCTCGCCCAGGCCTTGGCCGAGGGTCGTCTGGCGGGCGCGGCGCTGGACGTCTACGAAAACGAGCCGCACCCCGCCGCTGCGCTGCTCGATCTGGACAACGTCCTGCTTACCCCGCACATGGCCAGCGCCACATGGGACACCCGGCAGGCGATGTCCGATCTGGTCATGGCCAACCTCCACGCCTGGCACAGCGGCACAAACTTGCCCACGCCCGTGCCGGACTAATCCGACGTCGCCAGCGGCTCGATGAATGAACAACCGAGCCGCAGAAGACAGAATGGGTTGCCTGTTTGCGATGAGGATTTGCAGGTATGGTGTGGCTTTCCCCTGCCAAGGAAGATCCATGGCCACGAACCCCTCCAGTCACGCTCAAAAACACCTCGCCGTTCTGATCGATGCGGACAACGCCCCCGCCGCCATCGTCGAAGGCCTGTTCGAAGAAATCGCCAAATATGGCGTCGCCAGCGTCAAGCGCATCTATGGCGACTGGACCGGGCCGCAGCTCGGCGGCTGGAAGAAAGTCCTGCTCGACCACTCGATCCAGCCCATCCAGCAATTCGCCTACACCAAAGGCAAGAACGCCACCGACAGCTCTCTGATCATCGACGCCATGGACCTGCTGTACACGCGCCGCTTCGACGGCTTTTGCCTGGTCTCCAGCGACAGCGATTTCACTCGCCTGGCCTCGCGATTGCGCGAGGAGGGCCTGACCGTGATTGGCTTCGGTGAAGAAAAAACGCCCCGGCCATTCGTGGCGGCCTGCGATAAATTCATCTACATCGAATTGCTCCGCGAGGAAGTGATTGCCGCCGCCAGCGCAGAGCAGACGCTCGATGCTCCCGCGCAGTCAGAACTGGCCAAACCCGCAGCGACCGAGACGGCAAAACGGCCCAAAGCGCCCATCAGCTTCATCGCGAAAATCCTCGACGACATCGCCGACGAAGATGGCTGGGTGCAGCTCGGCGCGCTGGGCACCAACATCACCAAGCTGCGACCGGAATTCGACCCGCGCACCCACGGCTACAAAAAGCTCAGCGACCTGATCAAGGGCTACCCGCAGGCGTTCGAGCTGCAGGCCAGACCCGCGTCCAGTGGCACGGCGGTGATGTACGTCAGGCACAAACAAAACGGTAAATAACGCGATCCTCGTTTTCATTTCTGGAGCCTTCCATGCCCGTTTTCTCCGTCGACTATCGCTTCAAAGACCAACCCCGCAGCCACCGCTTCGAGCTGAATCAACCTGAGCTGCCGGCGTCCGAGGCCGCGATGCACCTGCTTGAGCTGCATTTCGGCGACAGCGAAAACAGCCTGATCATGCCCAACGCCGATGCCGAACCGGATGAAATCATCGAACAGGCCGGCCAGCTCGGGCTGACGGACATTCACGTCACACAGGTCGCTTCCGAGTAAGCCTGCCGACGCCGTCCGGTAAAAACGTTGAACCCTGCAGCGGCACCTGCATCCGATCACTACGACTGAACATTTCCCGACTGACAGGTGCCGCATGATCGAGATCAACAGCTACACGACCGTCAAACGACGGGAGCGCGTGCCCCATGAAGTATTCGCTCATTACTGGCGCGACGTCCACGGCCCGCTGTGCTCCCGGCTTCCGGGCCTTGGTTTGTACATCCAGCACCACTTTTCCCGGCAGCAGGATGCACACCTCTGGCCCCTCGCCGATGGCATCAGCGAGATTCAGGATTACGAACTGGACGGTGGGGTGGAGATCGGCTTCGAGTCCGCTGCGGACCAGAAGCAGTTTCAGGAGGCCAGCCCGATTCTGTTTTCGGACGAGCAGAACATGTTCGACGAAACCCTGGCCTACGCCCTGCCCCAAGGTTCGCTGACCCTGACCAACTCGCTGGCGGATGAGCGGTTCAACGGCACCGACACCTTCGACCGCATTCACATCCACTTCAGCCCGCGGGAAACCCTGGCGCAGCTGCACGGGTATTTGAAATCGAATCTGGGCCCAGTGCTGGCAGCGTCCGATGACGTGGTCAAGGTCGTTCTGCACCTGTGCGAACCTTTCGAGAACGATGGCCAGCACCCGCCCGCGCCGAACGTCGCGCACTTCGCCAACTCGGCCCGCGCGGAATTGGCCGTGCTGGAAATCGCGTTCAAGTCGCCACTGGCGCGTCGGCGGTTTTTCCAGAGTGACGTGTTCCAGAACACCTTGCCTGAACAGTCGAAGCACATCGCCCAGCTCAAGACGTTCGCTGTCTCCGGGCTCTACACCTACGTGCGCGACAAGTCCCTGACCACCGCAGGATTGCGCGGCAGTCGGGCGGCCGAGCTGATTGAATACCTGGGCGCGGTGAATCAGGTTCAGCCGGATGTTCAGGAACTGATGCTTAAAGGCCCGCAGAACCCTTGATGGGTTACCTCGGCAGTCACGCCATGTGGCTGCCGATCTGCTGAAAGGTTCTCGCGGTCGTCAGTACAACGTATCGGCGATCCGACCCGGTAGCGCTTTGTCGTACGCATCACCGTCGATGGCTGCCTTCGAAACCTCCTTGAGAATCTGACCCGCTGTCGGCAACGCGCTACGCGGTATCTGCTTTGAGGCATCCCACAGCCCTGCCCTGATCACCGCCCGGCTGCACTGGAAATAGACGCTGGTGACGGTGATTTTCAGCACCGATTTCGGCGGCTTCCCGTCCACGGCAAAACGCGCTAGCAGGTCGGGGGCGATGGAGATCTGCGCCGTGCCGTTAACGCGCAGGGTTTCGCCGACGCCCGGGACGAGAAACAGCAGCGCCACTCGCGGGTCTTCGATGATGTTGCGCAGGGTGTCGATGCGGTTGTTGCCCCGTCGGTCTGGCAGATACAGCGTCTGGCTGTCTTCGATGTGCACGAAGCCTGGCTGATCGCCCCGCGGCGACGCATCCAGGCCGCCTGCGCCCGACGAGGCGAGGATCACGAAGGACGCCGCTTCGATGAACGGCCGGTAAACCGGGTGAATGTGGTCAACTTCTTTGACCAGAGACGGCGGCGCGATCGGGCCATACACCGCTTCCAGTGCCTCTACTGGTTGTCAGGTATGAGCTGTCTTCAAGATCCATCGTGGTTCTCTGCGGTTTCTTCTGGAATGGAACGGTTCGGTATGCGCTGACGCCTTATCCCCGTCAGGGGCAATAGTGGCAGACGCGTGTGGCAGATTGAGCGGCGATCTGATTCACTGCCTGCCTTTTCACCGTCCAGCCTCTGCACACCGGGTAACCAGGCATGAACCGTCGCAAGAAACTTAACCAGATACTCAGAGCCAACGCAAAAAAGGCGAGTGCCAAACTGGCGCCGAAGAACAAAGACACCTACGTCAGCAAGGCCGACCGGTTGAAGCTGGCGGCTGAGGCCAATGCTGAAGCCACGACCGAATCCACCGCACAGTGTCAGTAGGACCGGCTTCAGCCGGGAAGAGGCCAGCGCGTACGCCATCAATTTTGCAGCGTGATTACCGACGCCTTCCCGGCTGATACCGGCCCCACAAAGAGCTCCGGTTTCAGCCGGGAATGGTCTTCGATCACCGCCCGCACACGATCGGCATCGGCGGCGGTGACCGGGTTATAGACGATCATCGACAGGTCCAGTCGCCCGTCCACCGCAAAGTTCGAGTATTCCAGCTCGATGATGCCGTGGGGATCGTGGCGCAGGCGTTTGGTGCCTTCGCCCTGAAGCCGCACGTCGTTGTCTCCCCACAGCACCGCGAATTCCGGGCTCAGGGAGCACAGTTCTTCGGCCAGCTGGCTCACCTCGGACGCCGCACCGGCGCGGGTCGCATCCACCCGAAACGCCGCGACGATGAAACGCGCCACCGCGTTCCAGTCAGCCTGCCGGGCCTGGGCGCGCGGGTTGCAGAACATCAGGCGCAAGATGTTGCGTTGTCCCACCGGCAGCAGGCTGTAATCGGTAAAGACCGCCGCCGCTGCGGTGTTCCAGGCCAGCACGTCCCACGTCGCCGTTTTGATAAAAGCGGGGCTGTACGCGAGGGTGTCGAGGACCCGTTGCAGCCGCGGCGTCACCCCGTCGGGCGCGCTGTAGACCACTTCCGGCGGATGGCCGAAAGCGAGCATGAACAGGTGCTCGCGCTCGGGTTCGGTCATCAGCAGACTTTCCGCAATCCGATTCAGCACCTGCGCCGAGGGTGCCCCGCCCCGCCCCTGCTCCAGCCACGTGTACCAGGTCGCGCTGATATTGGCGCGCTGCGCGACTTCTTCCCGGCGCAGACCCGGTGTCCGTCGTCGGCCGGAAAAGCCGAAACTGGCCGGATCCAGGCGCGCCCGGCAATCCTTCAGATACGTGCCCAGCAAATGAACAGAGGGGTTGGCCATGGTGATCCTGTTGGTTTTTATACCCTGATAACGTCACGTCTTTTAAGCGGATAAACGTTACGCGCATCCTGCCGGCTTCAGCAAAAGGAGTTTTTAGCATGCGCGTATTTCTGACCGGCTCTACGGGCTTTATCGGTTCCCATGTCACTCAAGAACTCCTCACCGCAGGTCATCAGGTACTGGGCATGACCCGTTCTCAAGCGGGAGCAGAAGCATTGCGCGCCATCGGTGCCGAGCCTCACCACGGCATCCTCGAAGACCTCGCCAGCCTCAGACTCGGTGCCGAGCAGTGCGACGCGGTCATTCACACCGCGTTCGCTCACGACTTCGCTCACCTCGTCGACAACTGCCAGAAAGATGCGCGGGCCATCGCCGCACTGGGCGAAGCGCTGAACGGCTCGCAGCGCCCGCTGTTGATCACCTCCGCCACGCCGATGGGTTCGCCGGCACCGGGCGAGCCTGCCGATGAGGATCATTTCAATGCCGAGCATCCAAATCCCCGCGCCGCCTCGGAACGGGCAGCAGAGGCGCTGTTGCAACGCGGCCTCAACGTTGTGGTGATGCGCCTGTCGCAAATCCACGACACGGTCAAACAGGGCCTGGTCACCGAACTCATCAAGCACGCGCGGGGGACCGGCGTCTCGGCGTATGTCGACGCGGGCATGAATCACTGGTCCGCCGCGCACATTTCAGACACTGCTCAGCTGTATCGCCTCGCGCTGGAAAAACACCAAACCGGCGCTCGCTATCATGCAACCGCCGAAAGCCACATTCCCTTCCACCTCATCGCCGAAGCCTTGGGTGAAGGGTTGGGACTGCCCGTTGTTTCAGTGCCAGCCGACGAGGCGATGGCGAGGTTCGGCTGGCTGTCGAGCTTTGTGGGACGGGATATGTCGAGCAACAGCAGCAAAACCCGGGCGCGATTGGGCTGGGTGCCGACCGGCCCTGGGCTGATTGAGGATCTCAAAGGGTGTTTTGAACGGCGGTGAATGATCCGTAGAGACGCGGAGCTGCCGCGTCTAACGAAAGGCCCGTGCGCGCCACGGGCCTACAACGCGTCAGAACCCCACGAGAAGCGATAAGCGCGCACGGGCGCCGGCGGCTGGCAGCGACCATTGTCCGCGTCAGGCCCGACGATCAACCACTCGGCCCTCGACGTTGATCCCAGCTGGCGAGCCTTACCCGCCATGAAACAGCGCTCCAGTTCAGCGGCGGGCACCAGAGCGAACGCCGCCGGATGGGTGCGCAACCAGAGCGCGGCGTGCTCGACGGCGGACTGATCGGCAAACCCGAAATGCACCACCGGCTGGCGCGCGAACAGCCAGTGCCCTTCCCGCCAGCCGACCAGCACCAGCTCGGCGCCGTCGGTCAGCCGGGCCGCTTCGCTCATCAGCACCTTGTGGGGGTTGGGGCCGTCGGTGAACGGTTCGACGAAGCCACGGCCGAACCACAGGCAAAACCATGCCACCACCGCCACGCCAAACACGGCGCGGGCCTTCGGGCGATTGCCAAACCAGCGGCGAAGCAGCCACGGAATCAGCGGCGCGGCGGCCAGCACCAGGCCGGGTAGCGCGGGGAAGATATAGATTTTGCGCTTGCCGGTGCTCAGGCAGAAAAACAGCACCACCAGCACCACCCAGCCCAGCAACAACAAGATCCGCGCGTCGTGCTTGCGCAGCTGGCGGCGCCAAGCGGGCACCAGCCACGGCAACGCCGGCACCAGCGGCAGCCAGTACTGGGGAATGACGGTGAGGAAATACCAGAACGGTTCGCGGTGATCCCATGCCGACGCGTAGCGACCACCGGTCTGGTGAAACAGGATTTCCTTCAGGTACGCCACTTCGTCAGGCCCACCTTTGAGCCAGACGGTGGCGAGCAGCGGGACAACCCAGACCGCGCACCCCGCCAGCACCACCAGAAAACCGGTCGCCCAGCGAAGCCCCTGCCCCGGCATGACGGCCACACCCGGCCATCGCTTGCGCACGGCATAGACATAGGGCACCAACATCAACGCCGGCAGAAAACCCACCCCTTTGCTGATGATGCCCAGGCCCATGGCCAGACACGCGACGTAGAACCAGCCCCACGCCGGGCCCAGCAGAAGATGCCGGACCATGCCGTAGAAGCCGATCGCCACCCACAGACAAAGGAAGCTGTCGATCTGGCCGGTGCGCAGGATGCTGTAGGTCTGGTAAGTCGCCAGAAACAGCAGCGCGGCAATCCGACCCACTCTGCGGCACCAGAGGCGCCGGCCCAGGTCGTACAACACCGCCGTGGCGGTGGCCGCCGAGAGCAGGCCCGGGATGAAGAGTGCCAGCGACGGCGAACCGGTCAGCCAGGTGAAAAACGCGACCGTCCACATGAACAAGGGCGGCTTGTCGCCGTAGATTTCACCGGCCCGATGGGGGATCAGCCAGCTGCCGCTGTGCAGCATTTCCAGCGCTACGCCCAGAAACCGTTCTTCGTCGACATTGAGCGGCTGCCGGATGCCAAAGCCGGCGCCGACCAGAATCAGCGCAAGCGCCACCAGCGCCAGGCATTGCCGCGCGGGAGAATGAACACGTCCCACGGGCTATTCCTTCAGGTCTTTGTGCTTGGCAATCAGCTGCAGATTGCGCAGATAAACCACAAAGCCAAATGACTGACCGATGATGAACACCGGGTCTTCGCGGTAGATGGCGTAGAGCAGTAACAACGCGCTGCCAAGCATGCTCAGGTACCAGAAGCCCACCGGAATCACGCTGCGTTTCTTGATTTCGCTGTACAGCCATTGCAAGACGAAACGGCCGGTGAAGACCGCCTGACCAAGAAATCCGACCGTGAGCCAGAGCGTTTCGCGGGTGAAATTCATCCGTTCATCTCCTCGGGCTGGGTGTTGAGTCGCGTGCGACGCACCAGCCACCAGACCCCGAACAGGTCGAGGATGCCCACAAGCGCACGGTCCAGATTGCCGTAGTTGGAAACGCCGGCCTGGCGATGCCGGTGGTGAACCGGATGAACGATCATTCGGCCATGATGGCGCTGGATCAACGCGGGAATGAAGCGGTGCATGTGATCGAAGTAAGGCAGTTGCAGAAACGCCGCTCGATGGATCAGCTTCAGCCCGCAGCCTGTATCGGGCGTCGCGTCCTTGAGCATGCGGCTGCGCAAGGCATTGGCGAACCGGGACGCCCAGCGCTTGCTCGCGGTGTCTCGCCGGTTGACGCGATGCCCCGCCACCAAGGTCACCGGCTCGCCTGGGTTCTGGTCGTTGCCCTGCCCTGCGTCGCGCACCAGCGCCAGCATGCCGGGCAAGTCGGCGGGGTCGTTCTGGCCATCGCCGTCCAGCGTTGCCAGCCATTCACCGCGGGCAGCATGGGCGGCATGCCAGATCGAGGTGCTCTGCCCGAGGGAAACCCCATGGTGCAGGATCCGCAGGGGCTCATACCCTTCGGCCTTGATCTGCTGCAGGACACGCAACGTGTCGTCGGTGCTGCCGTCGTCGACCACCAACACCTCATAGCGCTCACCGGCCAGCGCGGTGCGTACTTCATTCAGCAACGAAGGCAGGTTTTGCGCTTCGTTTTTTGCCGGGATCAACACCGACACGAACACCGATTCATTCATCACGCCCACCGCATCTCTTGTTGTGATTGTCTGGCCTGTTTCGGCTGTGTGCCCGGGTAGAAATCGCCATACCAGCGCACGAATTCAGCCACGCCCTGCTCCACCCCTACCTGCGGGCTGAAGTCGATCCATTTCGCCAGACCGGAGACTTCCGCCCAGGTTTGCAGCACGTCGCCCGGTTGAAGCGGCAGATAGTTGCGCCTCGCCTGAATCCCCAACGCCGATTCCAGGCACCGGACGAAGTCGAGCAGCTTCACCGGCTCGCCCCGACCGATGTTGAACAGCTGACACGGCGGGACCCCTTCCATGAGTGGCGGCTTGGGCAACAGCCTATTCATCGACTCGATGATGTCGTCGACGTAGGTGAAATCCCGCGCCATCTCGCCGTCGTTGTAGATATCGATGGGTTCGCCTTTGAGGATGGCTTGGGTGAACTTGAACAGCGCCATGTCCGGCCGCCCCCAAGGGCCGTAGACGGTAAAAAACCGCAGGCCCGTCGCCGGAATCCGGTACAGATGCGAATAGCTGTAAGCCATGAGCTCGTTGGCGCGCTTGGTCGCGGCATACAGAGAAACGGGTTGCTCAACGGCGTCTTCCACCGCAAACGGCATCTTGGTATTGGCGCCGTAAACCGAGCTGCTCGACGCATAAACAAGGTGCTTTACGGGGTGCGCCCGGCAGGCTTCAAGGATGTTGAGAAACCCCACCAGGTTGGAATCGGCATACACGCCCGGGTTGTCGATGGAATACCGAACACCGGCCTGCGCCGCCAGGTGAATGACCTCGCTGAAGCCGGACGCGTTGAACAGCCCGAGCAAGGCGCTTGGCTCGACGATGTCGATGGGCTGAAACTGAAAAGAGGGGAAGTGTTCGAGCTGCGCCAGTCGGGCACGCTTGAGGTCGACGCTGTAGTAGTCGTTCAAGTTGTCGATGCCCACCACGTGAACGCCCTGGCTGCACAACTTTCTGGCCATGTGAAAGCCGATGAACCCCGCAACGCCTGTGATCAGCACCGTCATTGGGCTATCGCCTGGCGGCGGCATCCAGCCTGGGTGAGTCCTGCGTATCCTGCGCTTAAGACAGTGACATTCATTTCATGAGTCCTTTTACAGAACCAGCCAACCGCCCGGAATCCATGGGTTGGCTGTCTGACGCTGTCGGATGCTTGATCAAGCGACATGAAACTGTGTCACAGCAATATTTAAGCAATGTGAACAGGGTGAGCGGCCCATCGCGTCATGCGCTCGAGACGTGGACCGAGCGAAGCCCAGAGCGGTTGAGCCACCCGCTCTCGCGCAGCCTGACGGTTTTTTGCCGACAGGGAACCTCGTTCGCATTTATTGACACCCACACGGTCAACCCCTGAGCGTCATTCCCTCGGCGCCTTTAAATCCCATCAAGTTCCATGTCAAAAGGACAATGTCATGGCTTCAACAGACAGCAAGCCCACCATCGATTACACCGTACGAACCGGTACGGGCACCGTGCAAGTGGACCCCTCCACGGGGGGCGATCAAACCTGGAGCATCATTCTTCAGCCTGACGGCAAGATCCTCATCGGCGGCGAAAGCTTCCAGACCGCCATTGGTTACCCGGGCTCGCCGGGCGATGAAAGCTATGGAACACGTGGCAGCTTCACGTCGGTGCGCCTCAACAGCGACGGCAGCCTGGACAGCAGTTTCAGCCAGGACGGGATTGCCCTCGTGCCCGCCAGCCTGGATCCGGAAGATGAGGCTTACTACGTCATGGCCGTGCAGGCCGACGGAAAAGTCCTGTCGGCGCAGCCTGGGCTTGGCGGTTTGAAAGTCGAACGCTTCAACCTCGATGGCACTCTGGACACCACGTTCGGCAAAGGCGGCGCCGCAGCCCTCGATGTACCGATCAGCACCGATGGAATGGCGATTTACGCCACAGCCGATGGCTCGGTGTACGTCAGCGCTCGCGGCACCTCGCAAGCAGTGGTGTTCAAGCTGGACAGCAGCGGGGCTCCGGCCGAGGATTTCGGTGCCGACGGCGCACTTGTCCTCAACCCGACCGGGTATTACGGCACCGGCAATATCGCCACCGTTGTGCAGCCCGACGGCAGCGTCTTGCTCGGCAGTTGGCTATACGTAGGCTCCGACGGACCCCACGACCCGGGCGATCCGGTGTATGCCGTTCAGCGACTTGCAGCCGACGGCAACCTGGATACCGCGTTTGGCGTGGACGGCGTGGTGTACTTCGATACCGCGCTGGGGCTGGACTACCGCGCCGCGATGACCGTGCAAGCCGACGGCAAGATCATCATTGCCGGCGAGAGTAATGACAGTACCGCCTTCAACGTACTGCGGCTCAATGCGGACGGTTCCTTCGATACCTCCTTCAGCGGTGATGGCAAGCTCACCCTTCAGGTGCCCCAAGGCGACTCCGCCTATGCCCACTCGGCAATCGTTCAGCCCGATGGCAAGATCCTTATCGCCGGCGACGTGATCACTCGACTGAACGCCGATGGCAGCCTGGACACCACCTTCGGCAGCCAGGACGGCCAATACCACGTGGACGGCTCCAGCGAGGCCAATCACCTGATTGGCAACGACACGGCCGAGATCATCCGCGGCCTGGGCGGTGACGACGTGCTGCAAGGCGCGGGTGGCCGTGACGTGTTGGCAGGAGGGAACGGCGCAGACATTTTCCGTTTCAGCCAGATCAGCGACAGCTACCGTACCGCTACGGAAACCGGCAGCGACCGGATTCTGGACTTCGACGCTTCCCAGGACCGTGTAGACCTGATTGCGTTGGGATTCACCGGCATTGGCGACGGCCACAATGGATCGCTGGCCATCCAGGCCAACGCTGAAGGCACCCGCACTTACCTGAAAAGTTTCGATGCCAATGCCGACGGGCAGCGCTTTGAACTGGCGCTCGAAGGCAACCTGACGGGGCAGTTGAACAGCAGCAACTTGGTGTTCACGGCCCCCACCGTCGAAGGAACGGCTGGCAAGGACGTGATCACGGGGAGTGCCATGTCGGAGGTCATCTACGGCCTGGCCGGTAACGACCGTATCGACGGCGGCAGAGGCTCGGATGTGATCATCGGAGGAGCAGGTGCCGACCTGTTGAGCGGCGGCGACGACCCGAACCTTTCAGTCTATGGCCGTGATGGCATCAATGATGCTGACATATTCCGCTACACGGCGGCGACTGACAGCTACCGAACCGACAGCCAGAGCTTTGTGGACTTGATTGTCCGGTTCGCCAACAACAACGACAAAATCGACGTGTCGGCGTTGGGTTACACGGGTTTTGGAGACGGTACCGGAACCACACTGAAAATGATCTATAACGACGACCTGGACCGCACCTACCTCAAGGATGTGGAAGCGGACGCTCAGGGCCATCGGTTCGAGATCGCCCTCACCGGCGACTGGACCCTGGACCTGCGCAACGCCGACATGATCTTTGCGCAGGCGCAGGAAGTGACCCTGGTGGGGATGGCGACAGAGGTTGCACACGGCTGACAGGTTGGGTGCAGCGAGGGGAACGGCTCATGCGCGTTCCCCTGGTTAAACGCTTAGAGCCGGTTACCCGCATCCACCAACTCGTTATAGGACTTCAAGATCCGCATCGGTGAACCTGCAACCATCCAGCCGCCGCTCCCGTCACCCTTCATCAGCATTTGCTCACCACTGCTGTAAGGCGTCTTGTCACGCACCCGGCGCATGCGTTCCTTGCCGTTTTTCAGGAACTCCTCGGCTTTACTCTGGAAGAGCGACCAACTGAATGGCTTGCCGGGCTCGTTGGCCGTTGCCTTGGTTGACTCGTCCAGCAGCGCACCATAGGCGTCAATCGCTTTTGAGACCTCAGCAACGTCGAAGGACTCAGCCATGAGCTGAGCGCTCAACAACTTCGCCTGCCTGATCAACGCCAAATGGTAGAACGCGCTGTGGCGTCCCTCGTTTTTTTCGATCTCGACGATTTGCGCGGCGGACAGCGCGTCGTTTTCTTTCCCCAGTTCGGCACCGTATTTATCGCTGGACAGGATGAAACGACCGAAAGCCATCATCAGTGGCTGATGCATTTGCCTGGCCTTGGCGAAGCCGTCGTCCTTGTAATCCTCATGGCTGTAATAGACGTAGGCTTGCGACACCAGCGGTGCCAGGGCAGTCAAATCAACGAGGTATTGGGTAGCCGCAGCATCCAGCGCCGGCAGTGACGGTTTGGCTTTCGTTGCTTGCGTGATGGCCTTGGTACAGGTGTCCAGGTCATGAGCACTCACATCGCCCAGTACATTGACGTTACGCTCCTTGCCCGTCGGCCCGGCGTCCAGATCAGCAATCCAGCTGGTATAACGATCGGCACTTGCACGCGTCGAGCCATCGGCGTTGTTGAAGCAATCCACGTAGGCGCTCAATTTAGTGCTCAGCTGCGTGTCGGGGTCCTCCTCAACAACCTTTGAAGCGGCCTGTGGTACAGGCTTTCCCTCCGTCCCATTCTTTTTGTCACACGCCACCAGCGGCAGCACAAGTGCGGTGACCAACATCCCCAGCGTTACAACCTTGATCCCTTTGTTCAACACAGTAGCTCCTTGATTCGTGATGGCGCGCGCAACCAGATGCTCGCGCCGACCGAAGTATTTCACGGCGCAAAGTACTCACAAACAAAATTAACAAACGCTGTCACCAGGCACGAAGATCGTGCTCTTTAATCGCTGACTCCCACGCTTGTCTCCTCGATCCGGTTAAAGCGCCCGTCTGCGTCAAACCGTGCAAACACGTACACCTCCTGAACGATCCGCTCACCGTCGTGCTTGATCAATTCAATGATGTGCCGCTCTGCGTAGCGGTCTGCATCTACCAGCTCATCGAGCACAGTGACTGTGGCTTGAGTGACGACGCTGCGCAGTTCGCTGATACCCGCCACGAACGTCTGGCGGTCAATCCACGCCCCATTAATGCGCTGCACAAACGTTGCGCCAAAGTGTCTGTCGATGGCGTCGTTTACTGCTGATTCCGGGCCATTGAACAGGTCATCGATGGCGCCCTTCAAAATATTCAACGTTGCACTCCATCGTGGGACAGTCAATTTCAACAAGAGGCGCCGAATGGCCGAAACGACCATGAGGCGCCTCAAGGCAACGTCACGGGCCCGTTGAACGGCGCTCGTGATCTCACAGCCTTTTTTACTCAGGGTTAACGCACGAATCCGGCTCGGTAAAAACCCATCACCGAACCGTGAGCGCAAGCTTGCCCCGGATGTGGCCGCGCGCCGCGCGCTCGTGCGCCTTGCGCGCATCGGCGAGCGCATAAACGCTGTCGATCACCACACGTATCGTCCCTGCATCAAGCAGGCCGGCGAGCTCCGCAAGCTGAGCCCCGCTTGAGCGCACCTGGGTCGCGGACACCGTGACGCCCAGTTTCTTGGCCTCCTCGGCACCAGAGAAACCCAGCGGAAACACCGGAAACAGGGCGCCGCCGCGCTTGAGGGTCTTGAGAAAGCGGCCAGTTGTCGGGCCGCCCACCGAATCGACGACCAGGTCGACGTCCGTCACAACATCCTCGGGTGTCGCTTTGGTGTAGTCGATGAACTCGTCGGCACCCAGGCCGAGCAAGAACTTTTCGTGCTCACCTGAGGCGACCGCAATGACCCGCGCCCCTTTCCATTTAGCGAGCTGCACGGCGAAGTGGCCAACACCGCCCGCGGCGCCGTTCACCAGAACGGTCTTGCCTTCGAGTGGCACCGGCTCGTGTTTGTAGGGTTGAAGCGGGTTTGGTTCGTCGTGCCCCAGCTCAATCATGAATTGCCAGGCAGTGAGCAACGACATAGGCGCTGCGGCCGCATGCACGTGATCAATGCCGCGTGGCTTGAGGGCGATCTCCGAGGCCGGCACGCTGACGTATTCTGCGTAAGCCTTGCTCGGCCCGAAGCTTGGAAAGCGAACCATCGAATACACTTCGTCGCCGACGCTGAAACCTGTTACGTCATCGGCGACCGCTTCAACCACGCCAGAGATGTCTGTGCCCAGAATGATCGGAAACGGCACCTGCGGTTGCCACTCGGGCGGCAGCGCCTTGTAGCCGTCGCGCAGGTACCAGTCAGGCGGATTGAGGCCTACCGCATGCACGCGAACCAGTACTTCACCGGGCACAAGCGCGGGCACAGGCGCATCCTTGTAACGTAAAACTTCAGGGCCACCGTACTGGTGCTGTCGAATCGCTTTCATCTTGAGAATCGTCATCGCTTTCTTCCTGCGTAGAGGTGAGATATCTTTACCGGATCAACGCTCCGAATATATGGAGCGCCGCTCCGATTGTCAAAGGTCACTCCATGAGAGCCGATGCTCAGAAAAACTATCTTCATCTCCTCGCCGTCGCCCGCGAGACGTTTGCCGAACACGGTGCAGAGGCATCGCTGCGTGATATCGCGCGAAGGGCCGAAGTGGGTTTGGGCACCCTGTACCGACATTTCCCGACGCGGGAGGCGCTATTTGAGGCGTTGCTGCGCAGCAGTTTTGATGCGCTTTCTGCGCGGGCCCGCGAGCTTGAAACATCCGAGCCAGCGGATGATTGCCTGGTGTCCTGGCTCCGCGAAGTCGTCGCGCTCGCGCACACCTTGCGCGGCGTGATTGCCTCGATGGTTGCCGCCATTGAGGCCCCGGAGTCTGCCCTACACGCATCGTGTGTAGCGATGAAGGCATCCGGCACGCGACTCCTGGTCCGCGCTCAAGCTGAAGGGCTGGCGCGTCGTGACATTGACGGTGCGGATCTGTTTGCACTGGTGGGTGCTCTTGCATGGCTGAATGATCAACCGACGCTGACCGCCCGTGCGGACCATCTTTTTGGTGTTATCGCAAGTGCACTCTTGGTACCCGGCAGCGCCGATAAAATTGGAGACGCATCTCGAACGGACGCCTGATGCGTCTGACGCCGTCACCCATGGAGCCATGGGCATAGGCGTCACTTAATTGATGACGCCAGTGAATCAATGGTCAGTACGGATAATGACCTTCCCGCAGGCATGCCCGGTGGCGACTTTCTCCAGCGCGGCGCGGGTCTCGTCCAGGGCGAAGATCGAGTCGGTCACCACCTGCAGCTGCCCCGCGCTGAACTGCCGCACGGCGTCCTGGAGATACGGCGTGGCGCTGGCAAAAAACACGGCTTCCCCGGTATGGTCTTCGCGGGATTCGATGTCGAACTCCACGAGGGTCGCAATCCGTCCACCCTTGCCGAGTACCGACCAGGAGCTTTCCAGTGTCGGGCCGCCGACCGTGTCGAGTACCAGGTCGATGTCACGCAGGGTGGTGAAATCCTCGGTGCGGTAATCGATCGCCTCGTCCGCACCCAGGCTTTTCACCCGCTCGATGTTGCGCGCCGAAGCCGTGGCGATGACATACGCGCCCGCCCGATGCGCCAACTGCACCGCCATGCTGCCCACACCACCCGCTGCCCCATGTATCAAGACGCGTTGGCCGGGCTTCAATTGCCCCACCTCAAACAACGCCTGCTGCGCGGTGCCGAAGGTCGTCGGCAACGCCGCCGCCTGCTCGAAACTCATGGAAGCCGGAATCAGACAGAGCTCGGTGGCAGCGATTATCAACTGCCGGGCAAAGGCGCCACCCGCAGTGGGCGTGCTGCGGCCGAACACGCGATCACCGGATTTCAGGTGGGTCACCTGCTCGCCGACGCGGCTGACGATGCCGCTGAAATCGGTGCCCGGGGTGTATGGCAGCTCAACCGGAAAGACCGGCTGCATGTACCCGGCCATGATCTTCAAATCCAGCGGGTTGACGCTGGCGGCCTCGACGCCCACAAGGACCTCGTCAACACCTGGCTTGCTCAGATCAAGGGGGTGCAGCGTGACGACCTCAGGGCCGCCGAATACAGAAATGGACGCTGTTTTCATGATGGCTTTCTCGTGAGTGTTCAGGCTTGAGGGAACTGACCGAGTTGCAGGAACAGGCCAAACCAGTCCTCCATGTGCCACGTGGTCACCACCCGCCCGTTCTCCAGTGCGTGAAACTCATGCAAACGGAAGCTCACCTGTTTGCCGGTGGCGGCGATGCCAAATAATTCGCCGAGGTGGGTGCCGGTTATTTCAGCCCGTACGGCGACCTGACCAGGGGCCTGAACCATGTCGTGGATGACGATGCGCACATCCGGAAACGCGTCGGCAAGGCTGCGGATAATGGGTTTGATGCCCTCGGGGCCTGGGCCTTGCCCGGGTGCCAGGGGGATGTCGTCCCAGTCGGCAGCCAGCACGCTGTCGACGAGGTCGGGATTGTTCTCGCTGAACGCGCGGTAGAGGGTCTCAACGGCCTGGCGTTCGGTTTGAAGGCGGGTGGCAAGTTCTGCGGTGGACATAGGGTTGCTCTCGTCGTGGGGTATGGCGAGAGTGTGAGCGCAGGGCTACCATCCGTATAACAAATGGCTTCTATATAGGTTTATTTGATTTATGGATTTTCACGGCATCGATCTGAACCTGCTGGCCGCATTCAACGCCCTGATGGACGAGCGCAACGTCACGCGCGCCGCCACCCAGGTCGGTGTGAGCCAACCGGCCATGAGTGCGGCGCTTTCACGCTTGCGCAAGCGGTTGGGCGATCCGCTTTTTTTGCGCAGCCCTGACGGCCTCCTTCCAACGCCCCGTGCCCGTGAGTTGGCCCAACCTGTCGCCGAGGCGCTGAGCCAGATAAAAGCCGCGCTGGTGAAAATGCCTGACTTTGTCCCGGCCGATGCCGTACTCACCATGAACCTTGGCTTGTCGGACTATCCCGCGTTCGTGCTGCTCCCCACGCTGCTGCAGACCTTGAGCGAACACGCCCCTCACCTGTCGATCAACGTTCACGCAGTCAATGACCGCGACCATGCCGTGGACATGCTGGATGCGGGAGTGATCGATGCGGCAATTGGCGTATTGCCCAGCCATCAAGACGGTCGCATTTTCACGCGACCGATTCTGCGTGACACTTTCGTCACCCTCATTGCCCATGGCCATCCGGCAGCCCGACGCGGGATGGACATGGACACTTACCTCTCGCTGTCCCATGTACTGGTCTCGCCCGAGGGTGATCGACACGGCTTGGTGGATCAGGCGTTGGCTCAGTTGGGCAAACAACGCACCCTGGCGCTGACGCTGCCGCAGATGTTCGCGGTGCCAGCGATCATCGCCTCCTCCGGCATGACCGCCACGGTCCTGAAACGCATCGCCCTCAGCTCGCCGACTGCAGGGAAACTGGTGCTGTTCCCGCCGCCGGTCGCGTTGCCGGAGATTACGTTTCATCTCATCTGGCATCGTCGTGGCAATGGGAATCCCGCTCAGGAATGGTTCAGAGGGATGATCGAATCGGTTGCAGCGGGGCTTTAAAACAGTTGCGGCCTGATACGGCCCGTCAGGGGCCCGACATGGCTTGTCACGCCCACACCCAAGCGGCCGGCCTCAATAGTGAAATGCCGTGCAAGCGCGAAGCGTGGTTGAAAAGGAGGTGACAGGGCCGGCCCGACCATCGACAGGGCGATAGCCTTGCGGGGCGACGGGGCACAGCGCATGATGCGCGATTATTTATTTCCCGACGCAGACTACCGATGGCCCACCATCCCGCCCCATTTCCTTTCAACGAGGAAGAGCGCGCCTTGTCGCTCGAGCACCTGGATGTGCTGGACTCTGCCAGCGAGAAGGCATTCGACGACATCGTTTTACTGGCCATCACCCTGTGCGATGCGCCCATTGCGCTCGTGTCGCTGGTCGATCGGGAACGCCAGTGGTTCAAGGCCTGCGTGGGCCTCGGGGTGCAGGAAACCCATCGGGATCTGGCCTTCTGCGGCCACGCGATTCTTGACCCTGCGCAGGTGCTGATCGTCGAAGATGCGGCCCTCGACCCGCGTTTCGCTTCCAGCCCTTTGGTGCTCGGGCCGCCTTACATTCGCTTCTACGCCGGTGCGCCTGTGGTCACGGACAGTGGCGTCGCATTGGGGACCGTTTGTGTGATCGACACCCGCCCCCGTCAGCTGAGCGAACGCCAGTCCCTGGCCCTGCAGGCGTTGGCCCGGCAGGCCGCGGCGTTGCTGGAAGCCCGATTGCTCAACAAACAACGTGCACAGCAACTGGCGCGATTTCAGGAGCAATTCAAGCAAGCCGAGCAGAGCCAGGGCGAAGTCACGCCCCTGTTGCAGAACTCACGCTGCATTTCGTCGCTGGGCATGCTCACCGCGAGCATTGCCCATGACTTCAACAACTTGCTGCAGAGCGTCAGCGCGGCGTTTCAGTTGACCCGACTGCGTTCCCGACGGCCAGTGGACGTCGAGCGCTTCGCCGAGACCGGTCTGCAAGCCGTTGAGCAAGGGCGGCAGCTCATCAGCTATCTGATGTCGAGCGTGCGCGGTGACGGGCCTGAACTGATCTGTATCGATGTAACCGCACGCCTTCACGCGGCGCAGCAGTTGATGCGCCATTCGATGAGCGAAGGCATCGATCTCGATTTCAATCTGGCGGAATGGGGCTGGGGCGTCCTCTGTGTCGAAGCCCAACTGCACGCAGTCGTGATGAACCTGCTCAGCAATGCCCGTGATGCGCTGAAGGGTTCCGGCCAGATTCGTGTGTCCACCCGCTGGGTGCATGTGGAGGATGACCTTTCGCTGCAACAGGGCGATTACCTGGTGGTCAGCGTCAGTGACAACGGCCCTGGCATGCCTGCCGAGGTCGCGCGCCAGGTGTTCGAGCCTTTCTTCACCACCAAAGCGACGGGCGAAGGCACAGGACTGGGGTTGGCCCAGGTCAAGGATTTCGCGATCAAATCGGGCGGTGACGCTCGCATAACAACAGCGCCCGGGGCGGGGACGACGGTGAGTCTGTATCTGAGAATTCTGGGCTGTATCGCCACGTCGGAAGCGGGTTGAGCCCCGTGCTGATTCGCTGAACAAATCATCAGGCGCCGACATTTTTTTTACATTCTCGCGTTATAGTGGCGGCCCTTGTTGGGGAGTAGCCTGCTCTGGACTCACTGTCACAGAGCGTTCGTGTCAACATTCTCGGCGGCCTGCCGTGGCACGAACACCTTCGGGTTGGCGAGACCAACGATGCATCCATGCCTAAAGTCGGGCGTGTGGCTGCGTCGTTGACTCATTGCCCGACTGGAACATAACCGTGAACCCGATTTCCCTCATCCTTCTTGCTTTGGCCATGTCCACGGACGCTTTCGCAGCGGCCATCGGTAAAGGCGCAAGCCTGCACAAGCCCCGCCTCATAGAAGCCCTGCGCACCGGCATCATCTTTGGCGTCATCGAAGGCATCACGCCCCTGATCGGCTGGCTGATCGGCCAGGCCGCCACGTCCTACGTCAAGAACTGGGATCACTGGATCGCCTTCACCCTGCTGGTGGTGCTCGGCGTGCACATGATCTACAACGGCCTCAAGCATGAAGACGCCGAAGAAGAAAAACCCAACCAGCATTCCTTCCTGATCTTGGCCGTGACCGCCTTCGCCACCAGCATCGATGCGCTGGCCGTGGGCGTTGGTCTGGCTTTCGTCAACGTGAATATCCTGGTGGCTGCCGCGGCCATTGGTGTCGCCACGACGGTGATGGTCACCATCGGCGTGATGCTGGGCCGCGTGCTGGGCACGATGGTGGGCAAACGCGCTGAAATCATCGGCGGCATTGTGCTGATGCTGGTTGGCGCGACAATCCTGTACGAGCATTTGTCGGCGGCGTAACGACGGACCGAGCGCACGTGAACCGTGCGCTTCAGGCCTCAAGCCGTGAGGGTTAATACCCGACGCCGCGCACGCCACCGGACGCCCTGATGGATTCACCGGTGACCCAATGGGAATCGCCGGAAGCTAAAAATACGGCCAGAGGTGCGATGTCCTCTGGCTCTCCGAAGCGTCCCAAGGGCGTACCCGCCAGTATTTTCTCTCCCAGCTCCCCCGCAAAGTGCTCGGCCGTTGCGGGCGTATTGGTGTGGCCCGGCAGGATTGAGTTGACCCGGATACCACGGCCCCAGCTCTCTGGCCAGAGCAAAGCTCAAGGTGTCGACGGCGCCCTTGGTGGCCGAGTAGATACTCGACGCCAGGTAGGGATCTGTGCTCAGAATCGAGCTGATATTGATGATGCTTGCACCAGGCGCCATCAGCTTGACCGCTTCTCGCACGGCGAGCAGGTAGCCGAGGACGCACCCGTGACTACTGCGATTTTTCCGTTGAGTTTCATACCGCGACCTTTTTGAAATGAGGTGTGATTGAGCTTCGTCTCTGTCCGTCGTGAGCACCGGTCGTGAATACCGGGCCTTGATCAAGCTGCGTGGCACCAGTATTCGGCCAACCATCGGATCAGCGTTTGCCGGTTGTTCGCCTCGCCACACAGGGCGAGACCACCGCGCCACCGGCAGCCTCATGACACCATCAACTGGCTGGCAGATCGGTAATGACCGTGCCCGCGATGCTCTGCGCAAACCCGCCGCCGAACACCTGCGACGGGGCCGCAAAACCTGCCCGCCGCTCACCGCCCAACACGCGACGGGCAGCTTCAACCGCCGCCAGCGGCGTGTAGGTGTAGCCGTTGACGGTTTCTATGACAGACCGCGCCATCGAGCCATCCGCCCCAGTGATTTCAACCGCCGCGCGGGCGCGATGAGCATCACGCTCCGCCGCATTGGGGCCATCGGGAAGCAGTGAGAGGTCGCCCTCCGGGAACGCTTCGCCCGAGAGGTGGACATACATCGTGATGTCGGGAATGGCGGCCGCATGCCACGCGGTCACGAGATCCCCGAAGGACAGCGGCACACAGAGCTGCGGTCCCTGGCCGAAATCAAACTGCCGCGGTTGCGCATCAGGTGTTGCGACCAGTTCACCCTTCACCCTGGCGAGCACACCGGCGCCGATGATTTCGCTGACGCTCAAGGCCGAGCCCCGAGACATCGACCCCGGGACCTGCAGCGCGATTTTCAGCGAACGCGGCTGATTAACGCGCCTGGCGACATGCACTGCCAGCGAGTCCGTAGGCACCACGTCCCAGCCGACGCCTGGCAACAACATGACGTCGCGTGCAGCCGCTTCGGCGCCCAGTTGCTCGGCCAACCGGTACACGTTGATCTCTGCGGTGATGTCCAGATAGTCCACCCCGGCGTGGATGCAGGCGCGCATCAAAGGCTCGGCTGTGTGCGCAAAGGGCCCCGCGAAGTTGAGCAGCACCGAGACCCCTGAAAGCGAAGTGGCGGCATCCCCGTCGGCATCGAACACCCGATAGGGCACGTTCAGTTGCGCAGCCAATGCCTCTATTTGATGACGATTGCGCCCGGCGATTTCGAACGCCAGCCCTTGGACTTTGGCGCGTTCTGCTGCCATGCGCCCGGTGTAGCCCGTGGCGCCGTAGATCAGAAGTGTGCTCATTGGGCGTGCTGCCATTTTTTGTAGACGAATTCGAGGCTGTAGCCGTCCGGGTCCAGCACATTGGCGGCGTAGTAATCAGGGTCGTAGTGCAAGCGTGCTCCCGGCGCGCCATTGTCCACCGCCCCGTGATCCATGGCGGCGGCATAGGCCGCGTCCACTTCGGCCTTGCTGTTGGCGACGAAGCCGACGTGGACAGCACGCCCTTCGGCAACCCCTTCACGCAGCCAGAAAAACACCCGGCCATTGGCGCCGAAGCCTTTGAGGTCAGGGTGCCCCGGCGGGACGTCCTTGCCGTCGTAGTCCAGCCGCGCCGTAATACCCAGCTCCCTCAACGCTGCGTCGTAAAAGCGGATGGAACGTGGGATGTCGCTCACTGACAGAAAAATATGGTCCAGCATGCTAAAAACCCTCCCGTGGTCAGATGGTGTAGCCGCCTGCAACTTCAAGGGTCTGGGCATTGATCCAGCCGCCCTCCTCCGACAGCAACATGGCAATGACGCGCGCGACATCCTCCGGCTCGCCCACTCTGCCGAGTGCGGTCTGCGCCGCCAGCATCGCTTCGAACTCATCGTTGAGGCCGCCGCCCAGTTCTGTGCGGATGGCGCCGGGTGATACCGCGTTGGCGCGTATCCGTCGTTCGGCAAATTCCTTGGCCATGTAGCGGGTCAGCACTTCAAGGCCCCCCTTGAACGCCGCGTAGGGTGCAACGCCGGCCGTGGCCACTCGTGTCGTGGCGCTGGTGAGATTGACGATGCTGGCGTTTTCCGCCAGTAACGGCAGCAGCGCCTGCGTCAGGAAGAACGGCCCTTTGAGGTGCACATTGAACAGCCCGTCGAACTGCGCTTCGCTGACCGTCGCCAAGGGGTTGAACAGGCCATAGCCGGCGTTGTTGACCAGGCCACTCAACGCGGTGGTCGCCCAGGTTTCCCGAAGCGCTGTGACCACGGACGCTCGAAACGCCGCGAAGCTGCCGACGTCAGACACGTCGAGTTTCAGCGCAACGGCTTTCCCTCCGGCCTGTGCAATGCGCTCGACGACCGACGCCGCTGCCTGAGGGTTGGCGTTGTACGTCAGGATGACACCCATACCCCGTTTCGCCGCGTGTTCGGCGGCACTTGCACCGATCCCGCGGCTGCCGCCTGTAATAACGATAACGCCCATGTCGTGTTCCTCTGTGATTCAAACCTGACTCCACAGTACCCATCACAGAGACCGAGGACGTGTCCGTTCCTGCTCGGAACCTGCCCGTTTCTGCTTTTCCCTTGCGCGGCATGACCCTCAGCCCTCAGCATGCTCCCCATGGAAAAACAACTGAATGAACTCAGATCGCTTGCTGCCGGTGCGAAAAACCGTCGCACCGAAACGGGCATCCCCCGCGTTGCCATGGTTCAGGGCAAAATCCCCGAGCATCTGCTGGCGGCGGTGTATGACCCGATGATCAACGTGATTCTGCAAGGCAGCAAAAGCATGACCGTGGGGGATCGAACGCTCAGGTACGACCCGGCCACCTATTTCGTGATGTCCATTGATCTGCCTGCGGTGGGTTCGGTACATCCCTCCGCGTCGGGCGAGCCTTACCTGGCGGTCAGCCTGACGCTGGACCCGGCGGTGCTCGCCACGCTGTTCGCCGACCTGCCCAAACCTGCCAGCCGCGTCGAACAGGACGCTGGGTTTTCCGTCGCGTTGATGACAGGTGAGTTGATGGATGCCTGGGTGCGAATGCTGCGGCTGATGGGCGACCCGGAAGCGATCGCCGCCCTCGCTCCGGTCTATGAACGGGAAATCATTTTCCGCGTGCTTCAGGGCCCGCTTGGCTGGATGTTGCGCGAAATCGCCGCGCCGGACAGCGCCATGGCCCGGGTCAACCTGGCCATTCAGTGGATCCGCCGTGACTTCGCCCAACCCCTGGGCGTGGAGCGCCTGGCCGAGCGCGCCTCAATGAGCGTTTCGGCGTTCCATCGGCATTTCAAGGCGGTGACCCACCTCAGCCCTTTGCAGTACCAGAAGCGGGTACGCCTGCTGCAGGCCAGAACGCTGATGGTCGCCAATGCCAGGAGCGTCATGGCCGCCGCGTTCGAGGTCGGCTACGAGAGCGCCACCCAGTTCAGCCGTGATTACACCCGGGTATTCGGGCTGCCTCCCGCTCGGGATGCCGGGAGGATTCTCAGGGATACGGGGCTGGTCGAGTGGTGAAGGCACAGAGTACGAATGTGTGCAGTGAAGAAAAATTCGGCAAAACTGCCCAAACTCAAGATTTTTTGGGTGGACTGAAAGAAAATTGCCCGGCCAGGGCCGGAGTCAAGGAATTGCCCCAGAGCCTCCACTGCACGCCTCAAACAGCCGGCTGGTCGTGTTTTTCAGTTTTGCCAGGAGCACTGCCCCATGAACTGCGTGATCCGCGAGGCAACGGAAAAGGACGCCACTGCGATCAGCCACGTCATCGTGGCCGCCCTGCGCGAGTCCAATCGCCAGGACTATTCCGCAGCCGTCATTGCGCAGGTGGAACTGAGTTTTTCCCCGTCGGCGATCCTGCGCTTGCTGGCGCAGCGGCAGGTGTATGTGGCAACGCTTGGCGAAGACATCATTGCCACGGCGAGCCTCGATCAGGCCACTGTCCGCAGCGTATTCGTCGCCCCCGAACACCAAGGCCAAGGCGCGGGGCGCGCGTTGATGGCGGCGGTTGAATCAGCCGCCGCCATCAACGGCGTCAGTCGGTTGCGCGTGCCCTCTTCCATCACGGCCGAGGGCTTTTACCGGTCGCTTGGCTACTCGATCATTCGCGATGAATACCACGGCGAGGAGCGGACGATCATCATGGAGAAGTCGCTGACATCCCAAGTGTAGTCAGCGACGCCACACCCGCCCTTCAGCGCTGACCACCCAGGGCGAGCGATCGGCAACAATCTGCACACCGCCGACCCAACGCTCTGCCGGCCCGAGATCGAGCCCGTTCAACTCCCCGCGCACGACGCGCTCACCCTGCGCTGTCAACCGGACAAGGCGCCTGGGCCATTCACTTCCTGGCTGTTCGTGCAGCAACGGTTGGGGCGCATCGATGAGCGGTCTCAGCAGTGCGTGAAACATCATGTCGCCCAGGTACGGCAGCGGCTCGTAGGTCAGCATCAAATGACCGAACACCTTGCCCGCAGCCATCTCGCCTTTCTCCGCGAGAATGCGCAGGATCAACCGCTGGGTCAGGCCCAAACCATCCTCGGCGCCGGGCAGTTCCTGCAGTTGTCTCGCCAACGCGGGGCCGAGCAGCGGCAGCGCCGAATGGTGTTGTGCCGCGAGCTCAGCCCAGCGGGTCGGGTCCGCTGCGGTGTAAGCGGCCCATACCTGCCGGGCCAGTGCCAGGGCATCCTCACCGATGGCGCGCCGCTGGGGCCAGAGCCAGGCGAGCACGTCCGGGTCCAGTTGCCCGATGCCGATGAATCGCTCGACGCCGGGCACGCGGCTGATCTCGATCAGCTCCAGCCTGCGCGGCACGCTGGGCAGACTCGCCAGCAAGCGAACCAGAAACAGTTGATCGTAGGCATCGCCCTCGCACCACAGCACCAGTTCACTGTCGGCATTCAGGCGTGCCAGTGCGTCACGCTGAATCGCCTGTCGTTGCTGAGCGTCACGGGGCGACAGTCCAAACGCCTGCTCGGCAAACGCGGCACGCACCGCCCAGTACTCATCGTCAGGCAGGGCTGGCACCGGGCCCATGACCATAGGGTCGTCGAACATATGAAAAGAACCCGAAAAGCCGGCGACCTTCAGGCTGCGCTCGATGTCGTTGCCGCAGCGCCAGTGCTGAACCTGTGCCTCACCCGTCGCCGCGAAATCCGGATGCCGGGCGGCAAATGCGACGGCGTCGGCATGGGCGATCAGCTTGGGCCAACTGGCGAACCCGGCCTCGCGCGCCACCAGCCATTGGGTGTCGGCGAGCCGATAGTTCGGGCCCGGCAGGCCTATCGCGCGCAGTTGCGCCCGGGCGTCGTACGCTTCGTTGTTTTTCAGGGCTTTGAGAAGACGCTTTGCGTGTTTACGCAGCGCAGGCAGATCGAGCAGACCGTGTTGACGGGACGCATTCGTGGCAGGCATGCCAACTCCTTACAGGGCTCGGTCCGCCGACAAGCCGGGAGCTGGAATGAATGAGTGTGCAACGCTTGCCTTGGGAAACCCCTTCGCGCGGACCGCAGGCGCAGCAGACGCCCGGAGGCCGACTTTAGCGGGAAGGTCTTGAGGATGCAAAGGTTGGCGCGGGAATTGGGTGCGGGAATCGACTGGCATCACGCCGTGAGTGTTGCCTCACGGCGCATGCATCCCTCGGTCCACTGCCCAGTGCTCGCACACTGGCAAGGGCCTGACGCTACGTCAAACGAGCGCTATATCCGGATGATCCTGAGCCACGCCTACCAGCTCCACTGACACGGCATCCGCTGTCGTTGATGTGCTGGCCAGCAACGCTGGGGCGTCGGCGAATATCATCGATTTTGAAGGGAGACCGGCTTTGAAATCACCGTCCAGCACCAGTTCGAACCGATGCCCTTGCACGTCGGCATCAAGGTCCTTCAGGTAAACCCGGGTGTGCTCGGCGTTGGTGGTGAACTTCAAGGTGCCGTCATGGCCGTCGCCAAACCCGGTAAAGCCGAGGCCCGAGACATCGATGGTGTCGTGGGCGGAATCGAAGTCGCCGATGCGGTCTGCATGGCTGGCGGTCGCTGTTCTGTAGCTGTCGGACACCGAAGCAAACCGGAACAGATCCGACCCTGCGCCGCCGAACAGCACGTCGGCATCGGCGCCGCCGATCAGGGTGTCGTTGCCGTTGCCGCCAAGCAATCGGTCATGACCGGCGCCGCCCCAGAGCAGGTCCGCCCCGGATCCGCCATTCAGGGTGTCTGCCCCGTCCTTGCCATTGATCGAGTCGGCCTTGGCCGTTCCGACGATTGCATCGCTGCCATTCCCGCCGTCGATGGCATTCAGCACGGGGTTGGTCCCGACGTGGTCACCCCCACCCTGCAGTGATACGGCGTCCTGTTGCAGATGAGCGAACGTGTTGCCGTACACCGAGGTGCTGCCGGACTGGCCGCTCTCCTCCGCCACCCCGAAGGTGCTTTTGTCGCCACCCGTGATGATGTTGTCCGCGAAGGTGTTGTGGTCAGACGGATGAACCTTCCCGGATACGCCGCCGCGATCGTCGAACGGCTGGATCAGCACTTCAGGGATGCCTCCTTTCTGCGCGTTCTCGTGGATCAGATTGCCGCGGACTTCAACGTCCGTGCTGCCATAGACACGCACGCCGGACGTGCCGTTGTGGTGAATGTCCACGCCGCTGATATCAACGCCT
Source organism: Pseudomonas sp. W2-17 (assembly GCF_041060445.1). Classification (NCBI taxonomy): domain Bacteria; kingdom Pseudomonadati; phylum Pseudomonadota; class Gammaproteobacteria; order Pseudomonadales; family Pseudomonadaceae; genus Pseudomonas; species Pseudomonas sp. W2-17. Next base: position 251,989 of record NZ_JAUFNS010000006.1, read on the forward strand.
TTGGACAGTTTCACCAATACGCCTTCAGCCGCATTGCCGTAGACCTCGCCACCTTCGATGGTGATGTGGTACGGCGAGGGAATGTTTTCGCTGCCGCGCTGGACGACGATGCCGCCGCCGCCATTGTCGTGGGAGACGTTGTTCAGCAGCGCCAGATCATGGGTGGTCGTGACGATGTTGAAACCGTGACGGTCATTGTCGTAGGCCAGGTTATTGCGAAACGTGCTGTCGATCAGGTAGTCGGCGACGAACCCGTCCAGCCCGTTGCCGTGGGACACGCTGTTTTCGATGAGCATGTTCGCCGTGCGCTCGTGGGGATCGAAGCCGTAGCCCGAGCAGTCGCGGATCTCGACGCCCGACAGCGTGACGTTGGTGTCCTGACCCGGCTGGCCCGGCAGAAAGCCGTTGTACCAGCCATCGACCTTGCCTGTCGTTGCATCCCGGTTGCCGTCGAGGGTGAGGTTGCTGACGCCGAAATCGTGGGTCGCCTCGCCGCTCGCCGAGCGGATGATGCCGGTGACCGCGTGATCGGTGCCGTCTGCCAGCTTGAGCACTGTCGCGCCCATGCCCTCGCCTTTGATGAACACGTTGCTTTTGAGCATCAGCGCGCCATCGGCAGGCTTGTCGCCTGCGGTAACGACCCAGGTGCCGGCAGGAATATAAACATCACCGCCACCGGCTTTTGCCGCAGCATCGATGGCGGCTTGAATGGCGGCGGTGTCAGACGTATGTCCATCACCGACAGCGCCAAAATCCCGGACATTGAATTGCAGTGTCATAACGTGCTCCGTTTCAACTGAAGAGACGGGGGCAGTATGGGCATGCTGTGTGAAAGGCGGGTCATCTGACGGGACAGGCGACGAGCGGTGGCGAAAATAGCCCCATTCTTTCCGATTGGTTCAGACGCCAGTTACCCGCCAGCACCTGGGCAATAGAAAATTCGAGGTCGAAGAGCATTTTTGTGGGAGCGAGCTTGCTCGCGAAGAGGCGAGAACATCCGCAACATTTTCAGCGGCTGGAATGCCGTATTCGTGAGCAAGCTCACTCCCACATGGGCGGTGTTTTCTGCGAGATGTCGCGGCATCAGAACGACGGTATCTCGCGCCTGTCGCTATTGAGCACAGTGAGAAGGGTCCGGCTTTTTCAGTAAACGCATTTGCGCAGGGCTCGAAATACTTTTAAGCCCCTGTTTGGGCAGCTCAAGGGTTCGAAACGCTACGCCCTCCTTGGTGCATTCGGTTCGTTGCAGAATGAATACCATGTCGTCGGACTCGGCAATCTGGCACCCCTCAAAATGATCCAGATTCGCGTAATCGAACCGTCGTGCCGTACATTTGGCCGCCTCATCCAGCGCCGCTGTTCGGCCCGTCTGAGAGGGCAAGGTCACCAGCAAGGCCCAGGCGGCGAATAACAGAAAAGCGATCAAGCCAATGCACCCGACGAAGATGAATGCACCACGATTTCTCGCTACTCTGTCTCGCGCCTTCACTACCCAACGAGCCGGGTCAGGCTGTCTATCCGTGCTTACCGCTGGCTTTTCAAACAGAACAATCAGAAGGGTAACGGCTCCCACCAAAGCCATCGCGAACACCATCGCGGCAAGATAAGAACCAAACCCTGCCGCGCCGTAAGCCAGCAATTGCTGCGTGGTGATATTGATCCGGCTTACTGATACGTCCAGCGTCAGGTAGAACTTCTCAAGGTATGCAAATCCGCTGAGCGTGAAAGCGCCCACCATGCTGGCGATGAACAGCGCGGCATCAATTCTGAGGTATTTTCTAAAGCGGCTGAGGTTTTCATGCCGGGCACTTGCATCACTCACGCTGACGCTCTCCTTTAGTAAATGAATCGGCGATTATCACTGTTTGGTGACTGCCTGGATCTGAATCAGCCCTTTCTCTTGGATCGCCGCCGATTTCGTGAAGGATCCATGACTACCTGTTACTCAGCCTTCAATTCCCCATCCTGCTCAAACCGCTGCTGCAGCAAATGCCACGCTGCACCTGCGTTGACGTAGGTCCCGATCAGTTCAACCAGCTCGGGGATCTTGAGCTTTATGTCATCGCGGCAGAACTGGGAGAGGGGCAACATCAACCAGCATTTCTTCTTGTTGAGCACGGCATCGGGTGAGGAGAACGAACGTGGGGTCAGCTCAGGCAGCGGCGCGGTTTTATGGGCGCGTCTGAAGAAGCGCAATCCAAAGGGCAGCGTGCACAGCGTGATGAGCAGAGCGACGCCGCCACCGACAAAGAACGGCTGCGGATCATGCCCTGTAACTCCCGAAAACAGCAGTGGGGCAAGCAGCAGAACCAGCCCCTTTCCACAGCGCCGCCGAGTGCCATCCCTGGCGCGCCTGCTTCCCTGGACAAAGGGCCTGATGCCCTTTGCGTACTTTTGACCGAGGACTGCGAAGCGGTGAGCTACGAAAGACTCGGCGTCAACATTCAGCGACCCAGCAACACGGCCTGCATGCGTGTCTGCGCTTCCTGAACCACCTTGGCCTTGGCATTCAGGTCCTGCAGCAGCGTGTTCAATTCAGCCTGTACTTTGGGGTCCGTCACTTGAATCACCGAGCCATTGATCTGGATCTGCGCCTTGTGAGCGTCGACGTAGTCCGCCACTTTGAGGCCCGACTCGAAGGTGCCGTTGACTTGCGGCATGACAGCCAGGAGCGTGTTGGCCGGGACGGTCACCGTGCGATCGTAGGCGCTGTCATACACGGTTTTCAGGTCGTCCGGCTGCTTGAGCTGGGCATGGGCTGCGTCAGCTTTCGCCAACTGTTGCTTGAGCTGTGCGACCAGATCGGTCACGCCGGCTTGCACCGTCTTGAGATCATCGCGGCGCTCGATCACGTCGCCCAATGAATGGAACGCGCCTTTCTGCACGAAGCCGTTGAGGGGCTTGATGCTGGCGTCCATACCACTGTTGAAGTCAGTGATCACGGCGTAGTGCTGGGTGTAATCGCCGAAAGACTTCGATTCTTCCGGTGTCAGTTTGGGCACGTGGACGCCCGGCTTGTCGATGATGCGGGTTTGCAGGAACTGCTTGAACGCGGCGCGCTGGTCAGGCTCGCTGCTGCCGCAGGCGGTCAGTAGCAGCGGCAGTGCGAGGGCGAGTAACCAGTGGCGGCTGAATGAGACGGTCATTGTCAGGGAATCTCCAGGAAGTGAAAAAAAACCGTTGGCAGAAAAGTCTTGCTTCGGGGCGGTACAGCGTTCGGGATCAGTCGGCAGTTTGTCGATGCCGATGAACCGTCTATAAGCGTGATGCTAGATAGCTTACGGAAAAATAAATTCCCTTTGGATCCTATTATTTTGTAATTTTGCGAAATGTTACGCAGTCGGCGCAGGGCGTCCACATGAGCACTTGAACCCTGCACGCCGATCATTCTCAAATCCGCGCACGCCACCTCCGGGCTCAAGGAAGACAGCATTCATGACACCCAACGCGTTTATCGCAGCCCCAGGCTCCCCAAGCCTGCACACAGGAACTCACCCATGATCGTCGGTATTGACCTCGGCACCACCAACAGCCTGGTCGCGGTCTGGAAAGACGATGCCAGCGTGCTGGTGCCGAACGCGCTGGGCGAGCTGCTCACCCCCTCCGTGGTCGGGCTGGACGATGAGGGCCGGATTCTGGTCGGGCAAGCCGCCCGCGAACGCCTGCACACCCACCCTTCCCTGACCACTGCGTTGTTCAAACGGCACATGGGCAGCGCCCACCAGACGGCCCTCGGCAATCACATATTCCGTCCTGAAGAACTTTCGGCGCTGGTGCTCAGAAGTCTCAAGGAAGACGTCGAACGCGCCTATGGGGAGACGGTCGTTGAGGCGGTCATCAGCGTGCCCGCTTATTTCAGCGATGCTCAACGCAAAGCCACGCGCATCGCGGGCGAACTGGCCGGCCTCAAGGTCGACAAGCTGATCAACGAGCCCACCGCTGCCGCGCTGGCGTTCGGCTTGCCGCAGCACGGCAAGGAATGTTCGTTTCTGGTGTTCGACCTGGGCGGCGGGACGTTTGACGTGTCGATCCTCGAGCTGTTCGAGGGCGTGATGGAAGTGCGCGCCAGTGCGGGGGACAACTTCCTCGGTGGCGAAGACTTTGACCGGCTGCTGGCCGAAGCTTTCGTTCGCGCCCAGGCCGATCAGCCAGGCTTCCCCGCCCCCGAATCCATCGCCCACGCGCTGCATCGCGAAGCCCAGCGCCTGCGCATTGCCCTGGGTCAGGTCCGCAGCGACGAGTTCGTGCTGCGGGTGGACGGCCAGCAGTGGCAGCAGACCTTCACCCAGGAAGACATGGCCGCGCTGTATGCGCCGTTGCTTGAGCGGCTGCGCAATCCGGTTGAACGGGCCATGCGTGATGCCAGGCTGCAGGTCGGCGATCTGGACGAAATCCTGTTGGTCGGCGGCACCACGCGTATGCCGCTTGTGCGTAAACTGGCGGCGGGCATGTTCGGGCGCTTCCCTTCGATTCAGCTCAACCCCGACGAAGCGGTGGCCCACGGTGCGGCGATACAGGCGGCGTTGAAATCGCGGGATGCGGCCCTGGAAGAAGTCGTGCTGACTGACGTCTGTTCCTACACCTTGGGCATCGCGACCTCACACCAGGTCGGTCAGCATTTTGAGGGCGGGCACTATCTGCCGATCATCGAGCGCAACACCACCGTACCGGTCAGCCGGGTAGAAACGGTCTGCCCCGTCGACGACACGCAAACCAGCGTGATGGTGAAGATTTTCCAGGGTGAAAGTCGCCTCGTGCGCGACAACATACCCCTGGGGGAACTGGAAATACCGCTACCGCCGCGCAGCGGTGGCGACCTCAACCTCGATGTACGGTTTACCTACGACAACAACGGCATTCTCGAGTGTCAGGTCACTATTCCCAGCACCGGCGAGCAGTTCGCGCTGGTCATCGAAAACAACCCCGGCGTGCTCAGCCCCAAAGAAATTGCCGAGCGCCTGCAAGCGCTCGCTGCGCTCAAGGTGCATCCGCGGGATCAGCAGATCAACACGCTGTTGATGGCGCGCCTGGAGCATCTCTATCAGGAGAGCCTGGGCGCGCGCCGGGAGCTGATCGATAACTGGGCAAGCCAGTTTCAGCGGGCCCTAGACAGTCAGGACGAGCGGATCATCCGGCAAACGCGCACGGAGCTGAACGAGCGCCTTGCCCAGCTGGAACGCGGCGGTTGGCACTGACCCATGGACGCGACTCTCGATTGCTGGAAGATTCTCGACCTCCCTGCCCGCTCCGATGAGCGCAGCGTTAAACGCCAGTACGCCCGACTGCTGAAGGTCACCCGGCCGGATGAAGACCCGGTGGCCTTTCAGCGACTGCGTGAAGCCTACGAGCGCGCGTTGCAACTGGCACGCTACGGCGACGATGGCGTTGGCGGTGACGCTTCGCTCTTACAGGCTTCGACAGCGCCTCTGGTGCAAAAGCCTGCGCCGGTCACCCGGCCAGTGGTGCGTTCCGCTCAGGAACAGGCCGCTGAATTGCTTGAGACCTTTGACGACGCGGCCTTGGAGCAGTGCTGGACCGAAGCCATAGCAAGGGGCATCGAATCGACAGTGGAGGCCCTGCTGTTCATGCGGTGCGTACAGGCGCCGGACGCGCACCCGAACCTGTTGCATTGGGGCCTTGAAACCCGCCAGTGGCTGACGCCGTGGCAGCAGATTCGCCCGCGGGAAGCCGATCAGCAGCGGCTTGGCCATCTGCTCTCCATGGGGTTGTACCGCAGGCTGGAGCAATACATGGCGGCCGGCGAGGAAACACGCTTCATCGGGTGCCTTGAGCACCACAGTCGACAAGGCTGGCTAGGCGATTTAGCGCGTCGCCAGACGCTTCACGTGCAGGTGCTCGATCTTTTTCTCGAACACAAGAACTGGTCCCCCGCTCTGTTTCAAAGGATCCGGCAGCTGTTCGCCTGGGACAGCGAGTCAGCCGTTGTCCCCATCGTTGATGAGCAATGGCATGCGCTGCTCTGGCGCTGCGAAGAGAAGAAATGGGTGGACGAATTGCGTGCGCTGGTGCGCCAGGGCGAGGAGAATCCCAACCCACGCGCCAATGCTGCTGCGCTGTTCCTGACGGGTTCGTCTGCGGAACGCCTTCAGGCACGCGTCGCGACATTCACCGAGGCTGACTGGCAGGCTTGCGAACAATTATCCAAGGACTTCACGAAGCGCTTTCCCGACTGGGCACGGAGGTTCCCGGACCATAATCCGTGGTTCTGGAAAGCACTGGTGGGGCCGGAAAGTCCGCCCCACGTCACGCAGCGGGCGGGCATTGTTCTAACCATGACTCTCACACTGAATGGCATACTCGACGTCCCCGCCCCTCTCCTGCTCTTGGCGGTCATATCGCCGCTCATCTTGATGACAGGGCTGCTACTCACGTACATGGGCAAGAAGCTGTATGAGCACTGGGTCAGATTCACGGCGTACTTCTACGATGAGGATCAACGCTTCAGCGCATGGTGCGCACGCCATACATTGACGCGGAATCGGCGTTATCTGGTGATCCGCAACGGCGTACCGGTGCTGGCCCTGGCCTTTGTGCTCTGGAAATGGCTGGGACTTCTGGGGGTGGCCACCTACGTCATCACTGGCCTGATCGGCAGACTGCAACCCAAAAGTGCAGTGCCAGTGGATCGCCAATATCGCTGGCGCAAGCCGCTGCAGGCGATCTACCGGATCGCCGGGCTCAGCCATCTGCAGTGGCTGTTCTGCATCGTCATGGTGGCTTTGATTGCGTATGTGCAAATGGACATGCCCGGCACCCAGCTGACCCGAGGCACCTGAGACTAGGGCGCTGCGACCAGACGTTGCGCTGATAGCGCCTCGGCGGGAGAGCCCGAGGCCCCGCAGGCAGCACAGCCGCAGCACCGCCTAGAGCCGAATATCCTCCGGCCGTTGAATCAGTGCCTCGATTCGGGTGCCAGTGATCTGCTCTTCATTGGAAAACCCGTCATACCGCGCCAGCTCGCCAAAGCTGATGCCGGTGAGCGCCTCAATCTGAGCGACGCTGCGTCGATAGGTCCTCAGCGCGCCAAACATCAGTTCCAGCTTGCCCAGCTCGCGGGTCTGGTCGATCACGTACGCGCTGGCCGAAGGTTTGCCGTCATCGCCAAGGAACGCGACGACTTTCCAGAAGGCTCGGGGGATTTGCACGCCCCGGTACAGCGGGTCGTCACTGCGCAGGACCGGTCCGGTAAAGACCGTGGCGCGCTCTTTCCAGCGGCGGGTGTTGTCCAGGATGAAGTCTTCGAGCTCCAGCCAGGTTTTCTGGTTGAAGGCGGACATCTGCGGCGAGCAGTTGGTGAAGTGGAAGGTGTCCTGATTGGCGGTCTGCGCCTCGGCGCCCCAGTTGGGGTCCTGCCGGCGAACCAGATGCCCGCGATCCAGCAGGTTGTCGCGGTACAGATCGTCGCCAATCTGCGCCTCGACCGGCAGGCGACCGTCGTAGGCCCAGGGGTCCTGACTCCGCACGATCTCAACGCTGCTACCGCCCTCGATGTTCACGCCCACATACAGCGCAATGCGCCGACTCCGGGACATGCTGATGGAGAAGTGGGTGTAATCCAGACGATTGCCCGGATTGCCCGGATTGCCCACCGGGAACACGTCATCCGGCGTTGATGTCGTCGGCCACGGCACGATGAATTCCCCGAGAAAATCGCCGCTGTAGCCTGACCGACCTTCCAGCTGCGACGCCGGCGTGACCCGCCCTTGCGGGGTTGATCGCAGCGCCGTGGCATGGGATGACGGATCGGCGGTGATGGGCTGAAGATCAGCGAGACGGGGGCGATGGGCGAGATCCACCTGAGCGTTACTTGTCGGCATCCTGCTACCTCTCGATTGATGGGGGTCCGTCGGACGGGCCCTGTTTAACACCGAACACGATAATGTGCCGCCAAGTGTGACTATCACATGACCTGAAGGGGGTATCGGCTAACTGTGGGTTCACAGCACGAATTGATGTTGACCAAGAGGCCCCTTTCCCGGCTGAAGCCGGTCCTCCTGTCAAATCGAGTACATCCAGTGGGATCCGCTCTATCGCGTGGGAGTCGTCCCGACCCAATCCTTGCTATCATCCGCCCCCGCGCGCACGAATGATCGAGAGCCCCGCCTGCCGTTCGATACCTGCGCCAAACGATCAGCTCGCAAAACCGGTTAACGCCCCAAAGGAACCCGAATGCAACACGTCACGTTGAACCGCTTTTACGCTGGGGTGCTCGCGCTGTTGCTGTGCGTCACCCTGCCCGCTTTCGCACAGGCCGCGGCGGCGCAGGTCGCGCCACAAACCGCACCGCAGGCGGCGAGCCAAAGTGATGCAACGCCAGAGGTCGAGGCGCCCAGCCTGGATGACCTGAGCGAACAGCTCGACCAGATCCGGCAAAAAGTCACCGTCAGCGCTAATGACGACTTGCTGTCGAGCCTGCGCCAGGCCGCATTGCAGGTGCAGAAGCAGGCCGATGATCTGATTGCCAAACAGGCGGTCGACATCGAGCACCTGAACGATCAGCTGAACATTCTCGGCCCGGTGCAACCGGACGAAGCGCCCACCCTGACCAGCCAGCGCAAGGCATTGACCGCCCAGAAAAACGCGCTGGTCAGCGACGAGCGCCAGACCAATACCTTGACTCAGTCGGCCCGGGACCTGGCCACGCAGATCTTCAGCCTGCGCCGCAGCCTTTTTGACTCACAGATCAGCACACGCACGGCGAGCCCTCTCAGCTCGGCATTCTGGTCGACCCTGATTCGCCCGACCGATGACGACCTCAGGCGCATGAACGGCCTGCTGGACGACGTCCGCAGCGTGTTCACCAGCGCACTGGCCCCCGGCAACCGCATGCTGTTTGCCAGCGTGGTAATCGGCGCGCTGCTGATCTGGGTGGTGGTGCGCCGCCTGCTGGAGAGCCTGCTGATCCGCCTGATGGTCCGCTGGTTGCCCGAAGGTCGTCTGCGCCGCAGCGCCCTGGCCCTGGCCGTCGGTCTTTCGACGGTGCTCACCATCACCACTGCCACCTCCCTGCTGCGCTGGGGCATCACCAGCAATGCAGTGCTGAGCAACGACGTGGTCAATCTCCTCGACCAACTGCAGACGCTGATCACCTTCTGCGCCTTCATCGTCGGCCTGGGCCGCGCGCTGTTGATGCTGCCGCACCCCTCGTGGCGCCTGCCGAAGATTCCTGACGAAATTGCGACGGCCATGGGCCGCTTTCCGCCTGTGTTGGCCCTGGCACTGATGGTCATCGGCACCCAGGAGCGGATCAACAGCGTCATCGCCAGCAGCCTGGCGCTGACCGTCGCGGTCAACGGCCTGACCGCACTGGCCGTTTCGCTGATGTTTTTCTTCGGCCTGGTGCGTTACCGCCGCACCCGCCGCCGCTTTGCAATCGAGCGTCCGGGCGGCCTCGCCGGGTTGATCCCCTTCGTCGTCGCGGTGTGGGTCGGCTTGAGTTTGCTGGCGTTGCTGAGCGGCTACCTGACGCTGGCCTACTTCCTTGCGGTCAAGCTGCTGTGGATGAGCGTGGTGGCATCGACCGCCTACCTGCTGGTGGCGTTCTTCGGCGACGTCTGCGAAACCCTCCTGTCGCCCAAGCAACCGGGAGGCATGGCGCTGGGTTCGGCACTCGGCCTGTCTCCGCGCCATCAGGCCCAGGCGAGCACCATTCTCGCGGGCGTTGGCCGCAGTTTGCTGTTGCTGGCCGCCGTGCTGCTGGCCTTCCTGCCTTCAGGTTCAAGCCCGGGCGAGTTGCTCGAAAGCTTCACCCGGATGGAAGTCACCGACAAATCCCTGGGCGCCCTGAACATCGTTCCAAGCGACATCCTCATGGCACTGGGTTGCCTGGTGCTCGGCATGCTGGGCGTGCGCGTGCTGAAGGAATGGTTCGGCGAACGCCTGCTGCCGGAAACCAACATGGACGCCGGCATGCAGGCGTCCCTGGTGACCCTGATCGGCTACATCGGGTTTGTGCTGGTGATTGCGGTGGTGATGTCCACGCTGCACATCAGCCTGACCAACCTGACCTGGGTAGTGAGCGCCCTGTCGGTGGGGATCGGTTTTGGTTTGCAGGCCATCGTGCAGAACTTCATCTCCGGCCTGATCCTGCTGACCGAGCGGCCAGTCAAGGTGGGAGACTGGGTGAGCCTGGCGGGGGTCGAGGGCGATATTCGCCGGATCAACGTGCGTGCCACTGAAATCCAGATGTCCGACCGCTCGACGGTGATTGTGCCGAACTCGCAGTTCATTACCCAGAACGTGCGCAACGTGACCATGGGCAATGCCTTGGGCGTTGTAGGGATCTCCCTGACGCTGCCGCTGGAAACGGATGTCTTGCAGATCCGCGAATTGCTGTTGCAGGCGTTTACCGAGCACGAAGCCGTCCTTGATACGCCAGCGCCCTCGGTCACCTTCAAAGACCTGACCAACACTGGCCTGATCATCAGCGCCAGCGGTTACGTCAACAGCCCGCGCTCGGTGGGCAGTGCCCGAAGCGACCTGTTGTTTACCGTGCTGGGCCGCATTCGCGAAATGGGCATCGCGTTGTCTGCACCGCAGAGCATGGTGTTGATCAATGACGGGCTGAGCAAAGAGCCGCCGCCGGCAGCGGCTGATTGATGATCCCGCGCCATTGAGACACGCGGCGCGGCAGTCGACCCTTTCATGACTGTCGCGCCGCGCGAGCACCGGAATCAGCTTACGTCTTTGTTAGGGTCTTCGGCATGGGCCCAACGATAATCCAGACGTGGCGCGAACACTTTGATTCGGCGCTTGATCTTGATCAGGATCGGGTCATGCACGGGCTCCGGATCTTTCAGGAATGCGGTCAGCACGGCGCTCAGTGCGTACAAGCCGCAGAAAGCCCAGACCACCCCTTCAATGCCGTAGCTTTCATTGAAAATCGCGACCACCGCCGGGCCCACCCATGTGGACGCCCCTGCCCCCAGGCTTAGCACCGACAGCGCCGCAGCCTTGTTATTCGGCGCCAACGCGGGTGCGAGCGCCGACAGCGGCACGAAACACGCCAACGTCAGGCCGTAAAAGGCACCGAAGATCGAAGCGATCAGGAAATCGTGGGGAAACGCCTGTGGCATAAAGAAGAACAACGGCGTGCTGATCGTGCTGCCCACCGCGCCAAACCACAGGATCGTGTTGCGATAGCCGATCTTGGTGCTGATCACGCTGGAGCTCAGATTGCCGATGATGTTGAACACGAAGACGATGGTCAGCAGGCGTAACCACTCTTCCAGGGTGAAGCCGACGGTGTGCATGAAGAACCCGGGCATGACCACCAGAAAACCGAACATCGACGAGGTGTTGATTACCCGGACGAGGGCGGCCAGCGAGACTTTCGGACGCGTCCACATAATGGTGATGTTCTTCGCCATCGACACCATCGGCCGCTCACCCTCGGGCGCCAGTCGACGCATGCCGTGGGCTTCCCGCATCCCGATCAGACCAATCGCGCCGCCGAGCACCACCAGGCCGAAGGACAACCAGAAGGTCTGCAATGCGCCGATCAGCGGGATGGCGGCGCTCGCCACCAGAGAGCCCAGCATCGGCAGGCCTGCAGCGTAAGCCACCCAGAACCAGCCCACGGCCATGCCCATTTTGCGGGACGGCGTTGACGCTGCGATCCACACCAGAAAGCCATAAGCGAACAGCGGATAACCGAAGCCGCGCAGGCCATAGGTCAGGAGAATCATCGAGTAGCTCAGTTCCTGCAATCCGTAAATCAGGAACAGCACTTCAAACACGCTCCAGATGACCAGTCCCAGGAACATCACCCGTTTCGGGCCCCAGATATTGGAGAGCGCACCGGCGAGCCAGGAGGAAATCCCGACCGTGACGCCGTACAGGGTGAAAATCATGGCGATTTCGTCGCCGGGCATGCCGCGTTCACTGAGGAAGGGCGAGAGGTATCCCAGTTCTACGCCATCGCCGATCATGAAGATCAACAGGCCGACAAACCCCCAGAACATGGGATAGGGAATTCCGACTTTTTCGCAGAATCGTGAGAGTGGAGTATTCGGAGTGGATTGATCGCTCAATTTTCCGTTCCTTTTTTGATGCACGGCGTTTGGGCGCGCCGATGAATGGCCTCGATGAGGTTGAAAGGCAGATGGGGTGGCACGGATTTCCGCTTCGGGCAGCGAGCAGAACTGGCTTGATGGGTAGCGCGCGGGGGTCGGACGTGACAGCAGCTATCGTCGACCCATTAATCTATGTTTTTTCTAGATTTTCGAGCCCGAAGCCCGCTTTTTATGCCAGATGAATCGATTAAGCACAACCGAGCTGGGCCGCCTTGGGTGCGACAAACTGCCCGGTTGTATCGCCTGAGGGGTAGAGGGACTGGGCGGTTGGGTGTTGAAGCTCGTGTATGAAAATAAATCCATCTTTTTCTTCAAGATGGCTCTATTCCGCTCTTCTCGGCGGTTTTTCACCAAGCCGATGCCGCGCTACAGGCAGGCGCGGGCAAGGGAGCGGCCAGCGAAATGCTGATCAACCTTGCCTGGCAGCCCATCGCTGGTCACCTGTTCAGACCGAATCCCCCATGCACTCCTCGGTGTCGTGACATATGAAGAGGACTGCCCTGTTCTATGAATGGGGCGACGAGACGACGGCTGTCGGCATACAGATTCCGGACATTCCCGGCGCGGTGACGGCTGGCGACACGTTCGAAGACGCTTACAACGCCGCCATCGAAATTGCCCATATCTGTCTTGAAGAACGGGTTGCCGACGGTCGCGCCGTGCCGATGCCATCATCGGCTCGAGCGCATCATGATCATGACGATTACGCAAACATGGGTTGGGGCATGATCGAGATCGACATCACCCCTTATCTGGGCAAGACCGAGAAGGTCAATGTCACCTTGCCGGGGTTCGTCATACAGCGCATCGACCGTTATGTTCGCGATCACAACGTCAAAAGCCGCTCTTCGTTTTTGGCCGATGCGGCGCTGGAAAAACTCGGGCGGATTTGAATGAAAAGTGACCGCAGCGACACCATGCGCTCTTGATAGGACCGGCTTTAGCCGGGAAAGCTTCAGACGTCACACCGCGAAATCCAGGGTGTTTACGCCGGCCTCTTCCCGGCTAAAGCCGGTCCTACAATAAGCGCGCGTACGCCCTGACATACAGCATACGCTGTCAGTGGGACCGGCTTTAGCCGGGAAGGCTCCCGATCTCGCACCGCACAACTGATGGCCTCACCGAAATGGGCGGATTTTCCTGCACCACCCCCAGGACGAGGAGTTGGTGAAAGCGTCACGCATCTGCCCGGCCGTGATCGTGCGGGCATCGGCGTCAAAAGCGAGCGCGGTTCGCAAAGCAGGCCAACCATGCCTGGGTAAGTGGCATGGCGGTTTCAACCCAGCCCCCAGGTGCTGATCACGGGCCAGGGTCGAAGGCAGGTGCCGGAAGGGATGTTTGCCGCTTGCCAGTTCGTATATCACACACGCCACCGCGTAGACGTCAGCGCGTACCGAGACCTGCTGGTGTTCAAGCAGTTCAGGGGCGGCGTAGCCCGGGGTCCAGGCATTGAAGCGCTCGCGGCTCAGATGCGGCAGGCCGGGTAATACGCCCTCCTCGGCCCTGCCGAGACCGAAGTCGAACAGGCGCACGCCCTCTTCACTGAGCATGATATTGCTGGGTTTCAGATCACCGTGAACCACGCCGCGAGCGTGGGCGAATGCCAGTGCGTCCAACAACGGCAGAACGACCTCGCGCAGCTCTTTCCACGGCAGTCCCAGCGGCCGCTCACAGAGCATTTTGTCCAGCGTCAGGCCTCGCATGAGCTCCATGGTGATGAAAGCCCGCGCGCACGAAGTGTCGACATGAAACCCGTGCACGCGCAGCACGTTGTCATGCCGCAGGTACCGGGTCAGGCGGAACTCGCTGTAGAGCACTGCGCTGGCGTCCATCGACTCGGCAAAGTCTTCGTTGAGGACCTTGAGCGCGACGTAAGGCTCGGGATCTCCGTATTGCTCGGCCAGCAGATCGCGCGCACGGTAAACCGCTCCCATGCCGCCGGCGCCAAGCAGTCGCTCAATGCAGTAACGGCCTGCGAGCACGTCCGGCATCGTGCTGAAGGCGGATGAGGCCGACGTGCGAGCGGGTTCACGGTCTTTAGGCTGGGCAAAGGCGTAGCAGGTGAGGTCTGCGGGCGGGTCATCGCCGGCGGGAGCAGTCGGCGCCTGTCTATCGGGATCTGTTTGCAGGGGATAGGTCATCCGCGAATCACCACAGCCGTGAGGTTATCCCGGGCAGCGCCGCGCAACGCGTTATCGAACAGATGCTTGAGCGCTGCTTCCGGTTGAACGTGGTTCAATGCGTGACCCAGCGCATCGCTACTCAACCCCTGATACAAACCGTCGCTGCACAGCAGGAACGCATCCCCCGGAAACACCTCAAGCTCCAGCACCTCCAGCGTCAGTTGCTCGGCAGCACCTACCGCGCGGGTCAAGGCGTGCGCTCCCGGGTAGGCGCGGGCCTGTCGAGCGTTCATCTGTTGCTCGTCGATCAGTTGCTGTTGCAGGGAATGGTCCCGGGACAGCTGGTACAGGCGCCGACCGCGCCACAAATAGCAGCGGCTGTCCCCCGCCCATACACAGGCCGCCCGGCTTTCCTCCATCAGAAGTGCGACCACCGTGCTGCCGATGATGCTGTCCTGTCGGCCTGCACTGACAGTCAGCTCCTGGCCCAGCCGCCGGTTCAGCCAGTGCAGGCACTTTCTAAGACCGATAAGCCTGTCCTCGAAGTGTTCCTGCACCGGCAGCTCTGCCAGACTGGCGACGATCATCTGGCTGGCGATATCGCCTCCCTGATGGCCGCCCATGCCATCGGCAACCACCCACAGCCCCTGCTCGGGACACTCCAGAAACGCATCTTCATTGCGCGCCCGGACCTTGCCGCTGTGAGTCCGCGCAGCGCTGAGCCACTGGCTGGCGATCGCCATCAGAGTTGTGCCGGCATGCGGAAGCTGCGCAGCACGCTCATGTCGAAAGGGTTGGGCGAACGCTGGCTCGTCAACAGGTAGCTGGCACGCAGTCCCCCCACATCCGCCTTCAGTACCAACACGTCGCGACCGCTCAGCTCCTCCCGCTGCATCGAATCCAGCAGACGGAACAGCGACCAAGCCCCTGAGGTTTCTTCGATACCCAGGGGTCGGCCAACCATTCTGTCGAGCACCAGACTGGTTCGACCGGCCTGCGCATCGGTGGGCCATTTGAATGACACCGGGACAATCGGACCGTGGCGGTATTCAAGGGTCTTGTCACCCAGCTTGAATTCGGAACGACTGACAGAAGAATCCAGGGTATGGGGCTCAAGTTTGAACTGCACCTGAGGCTCGGCCGGGTTGTCGGCGAAGAACCCCTGTCGGATGACCCGAGCGGCGGTCATCTGATCAAGATACGCCCGGGAGATCGGCAGGCTTTGCCCGTCGATACTGCGCAGACGATAACTGCCTTTCTCGCCGCTCACGAACGGACGCAGGAAACCGTCGAAGAAGCGGTCTGTAACACCCTGAACCTTGAAGAACTCGCGAAAATCACTGAGTGCGACGTCGCTGGCACTGTCGGCGCTGAACGGATACCGCTTGCTGATCGCTTTGGTATAAAAGCTGTACACCTCGCTCTGGTAGTGCTGGTTGACGTGTTGATAGGCATCGCGAAGCACCAGCCGCCACGCGTCCTCGGCCAGGGTGTTGAACCACGCGCCCACCGGACGCGGCAGGCGACTGGATGCCGCACGCAAAGTGCCCAGCGCATCCCGCTGTCCGCCCATGCGTGACTTGGCCATGTCGAACGCAGCCTGCTCCGGCGAGCTGGCCCTGCCCAGACTCGCCATCTGCATTTGCAGCTCATTGAGTACCGCCAGAACAGGCATGAGGTCCGCCGTCGGGCCATCTTTTGCGTCGAGCAGGCGGTGCAGCGGATCGAACCGGTTCTGCAGTGATTTACGTGCGGTGTCCGGGACAGATGTACTCAACGCATCAGCGACTTTACTTGACGCAGCGACCGCAAGTTTGCCGGCTTTGCCACCCTTGTCCGGCAACTGCGCGGTGGCATCGACGGCGTTTGTCAGCGCCTCGGCTACTGGTGTGAAGCGGGTGTTCTCCCGTACTTCCCTGAGCAGATTGATGACCGGCGAATGGGCCGACGTCAGGCCAGCCAGTTGCTCGGCACTGTCGGCAAAATCATAGGGCCCGGGCAGCTCGACCGCGCTCACTGCCTCGCCCCAGTAATCAGCGTAATCACGGAAATAAAGCTGCTCGAGTTCAACCATCAAGCGCCGCATGTCCATGTCGCTGAGGCCGGAGCCTTCGCCCAGCACCCAATTGTCCCGCAGGATATCGGTCACCACCCGGGAGCCGTGCACCGAAAAATACTGCTCGTAGCCCTGTCGAGTGTAAAACCCCGGAATCACATAATCGGCGCCGACGAACAGCGCTGCCTGTGGCCCGAGATGCTGGTCGAAACTGTAATCCGGCAACGTAGCGGCCTGCTCGCGCAGCATCCGGTAGACGACGTTCGCCAGCGACTCACCGCGCAGCACCTGTCGTGCCTGCGCCACGCGCTGGTCATTGAGGGCATGGACAAACGGCAGCTTCAGCAACCGCTCAAAGTGGGCGTTCAGACCGTTTTGCGCAGCGGCATTGCCGGGGTACAGCTCGGACCAGACAGCGGCGACCTGCTCCTTGAGCCAGGCCGCGTCACGCCGGTCTTTCATGCCCAGCATCAAATAGGCGCGCAGGCTTTTGAGGAGTCCCTCGCGATCGTCAAGGCTCGCGGCAATCTGTCCTTCCAGGATCGTCGCTACCTGAGGCAAGAGCAGCCGCTCAAGCTCACGATCGTAAGCGCTTTCGACCACCGGATTGACCGCTTCGCCTTGATAGAGGCCGCCGCGCGCCTGGTAACCGACATCCTCTTTGCCAGGGAAAACCCGAGTCGCCGCATAGCCGGTGTCCAGCACTTTCAGCGCTGGGAAAAGGTCACCCTGGGCCGCGTTCGCCGACCGCTGCTCGGCCCAGGTTCTGGCAAGGGCGCCTACGCTGTCCAGGCGTTGATAGTTGCCGGAAAAACTCAAAGCCCAGAGGCTGCCAAACAGAGCGAGTGACGCCAGCGCACCTGCGTATAGCGCGCGCTGGGCCCAATGGATGCGGCTGCGCTCGCGCATGTCCAGGCCTGCAAGGTCAGCCTCCGGGAAGATGACTCTGCTGAGCAGGTGATGGATAAAACGCGATCGGGCCCTGCCCAGTGTCGGCAGCGTTCCTGTGCTCATCCCGGGACTGACACCCCTGCCGGCAGCGGGCGTGTGAATGTCCTGTTCAAAGCCTGGCGCGCTGGTGAGATAGAAACCCCGCAACTGGCTCGCCAACTGATAGCGATTGCCCGTGAACGCCAGTTCCACAAAGACGCACACGCGCTCGCCAATTCCGCTGAGTTGATGGGGTAAGTCGAGAATGCCGCCACGCCGTGAGGTATCACGCTCGTGATGGATGCGGGTGATCACCTGACTGTTCAGCCGAACCAGCAATTCGCCGAATTCGTTGCGCAGTATGGCGGCGTCAGTGCCGCTCTGCCCTTTGCTGAAGGTGGTGCCGAGGACCTGATCACTTTCCTCCCGGGTCAGTTGATCGAAAAACGCGTCGAAGCCCGGAAGGCTGTCGGCCTTGCTCAGCACAAGGTAGACAGGCACCTCGACGTGGAGCTTCTGATTCACCTCCTGTAACCGCGCACGCACCTGTCCGGCGAGGGTCTCCAGTTCAGGATCACTGCCGTGGAGGAGCGTGTCGACAGGGAGCGTGACGAGTACACCGTTCAGAGGGCGGGTGCGGCGATATTTGCGCAGCAGATCAAGCAGCGTGCACCAGGCGCTGCGGTCGATGTCGGCGTTAGGCTGAGTCAGGTAACGGCCTGGGGTGTCGACGAGCACGGCATTGTTGGCAAAATACCAGTCACAGTGGCGAGTGCCTCGGGTGTCGCGGGTAAGTTTGCGCCCGACTGTGTTGAGCGGAAACTCGAGCCCTGAAAAGTCCAGCAGGCTGGTCTTGCCGCTGCCCTCGGGTCCGATCAGCAGGTACCACGGCAGCTCGGTGCGCCAATGTTCGCTGCGGCCGCGATACAGGCTTGAGGTCTTCAGCGTTTTCAGTGCGTCCTTGAAACGCGTCGTCAGTTCAGCCTGCTCCTCGTCAATCTGATCGTCTCGCAGGAGGCGCGCCTGACCGTCTTCGCTGTCCTCGACCGCTTTCTTGCGCTCCCCGGCACGCCAGCTGACATAGACCATGGCAAGGCCCCAAAGCAGGAACAGCGAACTGATGGTCAACAGCCGGGCGCTTGAACCCTCCCAGAACTTTCGGTCGTCAACCGCCAGGGCTGGCCCGACGAACCAAACCATCAGCGCCACGAGCAACACCAGCAGAAGCGTCCACACCCACGTCTGACGCAGAAGCGCGCCGGTTTTCTTGAATAGGTTTTTCATCACACGTCTCTGTTTACGGCTGCGGCTTTGATTGCGCTTGCCGCTGCGATTGCGGGTGAGCGGCAGGCTGATCGAACAGCTGATAAGGTTGCAGGACGGCCTTGCGGTGCTCGCCCAGCACCCAGGCGAAGCCCGAATACATCACGATCAGACATACCAGGGTGAAGCCCACCACCATCCAGCCGGGCACGATGCGCACCAGGCTGCGGCGCTGGCGGTTCAGGCCTTCCCAATGGGGCGACAGCTCGCGAGGCGCATCACCGCGCAGCTGACGAATCTGTCGGTAGACCGCATCACGAATGTTCTCGAGCTCCTGCACGCCGCGGGTCTGCACCCGGTAGCGCCCCTCGAAACCCAACGAGAGGCACAGGTACATCAGCTCCAGCATCGACAGATGCTTCACCGGGTTTTTCGTGAGTCGATCCAGCAGCTGGAAAAACTTTTCCCCACCGAAGGTTTCCTGGTGAAACCGGCTCAGCAGGCTCATCTGCGACCACTCGCTTTCGTTGCCCTGGCCGCTCGTTACCACGGCCTCATCCAGAACAGTGCAGAGCACATAGCGGGCGCCCGCGACCTGGCTGCTCTCGGCACCGTTGTGCAGCGCGCGCACTTCAAACGATTTCAGCACGTGGGTCAGGTGCTCGTGGAGCGCGCCCATGTCTTGCGGGAGGTCACCGCTCTTGAGCCGTACAACCTCGGACAACAGCTCCGATGCAGCCGCCACAAGCGGGTTCATGCCGACATTGAACGTCTGCGCCGGGCGCAGGCGCGCGGCATAGATCATGCGTTCTTCCAGTTGCTCGAAGCGCGGCGGCGGCGTGGAATCCGTCATCGGCTTCGACGCCGGACCATGGCCCTGTCGAGTGACCAGGACGGTTTTGTCGTCCTGTTGATAATCGCTATCCCTGATCATGGCGTTCAATTCCTGATGGCCCAGAAGTTGAGCTCAAGCTCGGCAAACTCGCCGGACACGTGGAACGCGAATCCGCCGGAGCGCTCCAGCTGCGCCAGGTCTTCGGAGCTGAGTTCGAGGACGAAGTAGGTTTTCTTCGAATGAAACGCGATTTGCCGCGGCGCCACTGGTAACGGGGTGAGCTTGATGCCGGGCAAGTGCAGGTTCACCAACTGGCGGATACGTTCCACCGGCGCAACCTTGAAATGCGCGGGCAGACGATGGCGCAGTTCCTCGGAATCGCAATTGGCACTCGCCGCCAATACAAAGGAGGCCGAACCCAGCAACGTGCGATCGTGCAGCGGCGAGACGGTGATGCCGTATTGACGCGGCTGCAGCACCAGCTCGATGGCGTGTTGCTCCAGCACCATCGACAGCATCTGCCGAAGCGCTTCCACCAATCTGCGAAAGCTTTCCCCTTGATCGCTGTGCCGGTAGCGGCTGTCCAGACGCGGCCGCTTGCTGTCACTCGAGAAGGTCGCCAGATCCCCCAGCAGGGTCAGCAACGCGCGGTAGAGTTCTTCCGGATGCACGTGCTCCAGACCGAGGTAGTGACGTAGCAGCAGTTCGGCACGATTGATCAGCTGAAGCATCATGAAGTCGCCCATTTCCGCGCTGGCGACCGTGCCGCTGGAGCGGATGCGCTCGGCAATGCTGTCGCCCCGATGGCTGAGCATGCTGATGACTTCCTTCAGGCATGACAGCAGATAGGCGCAAGCATGGGACTGAAGGTAAGTCGGTACGAAATCCGGGGCGAGACTGACCACGCCGTCAGGGGTTGTGTCGAGCACCATGCAGATCTTCAGCTTGACGTAAGCGTGGTCGCTCTGCTGTTCGCCCAGCAGCAATCTGAAGTCGGGACGACCGCAGCTGACCTGACACATCGCGTCATCACCTGCATTTGAATCGGCGACTTGCGCTTCATACGCGGTGTAACGCGCCAGTACATCGGACTGCTCCGGTCGCCTGGCTTCCAGGTGATTGCCGGTGACCAGCGGCAACGCCAGATAAACAGGCGTGTTGACGGTATTGGGCGGTATGTCGAGGGCCAGCGATTCCGTATGGCCTCCCAACTCGAACACACTGCCGTCAGGCAGGATGCCCGAGGCCTGGCTGATGACCAGCTTGCCCATGTTGAGAAACTGCAGGTCGATCTCCAGCGTGAGGAATCCCCAGGCGTAGCCACCCATTAACCGAGTGCGGGTTTTCAGCTGGTGGTCGTAATACCGGTCGTTGTGCTGGAAGTGCTGAGGACGCAGCAGCATGCCCTCCTGCCAGATGACTTTGTGCGTATTCATGGCTGGTCAACCGCCTCGGCAAGCGCTTCAGGTGAAGTCTGAATGCCGCTTTCATCAAGGATCAGATCGACTTCGGTAGCGGTTCGAGGCGCGAGGTGAAGCGTGGAGCGCCACGAGGCTTGTGACAGGTCGCGGTACGCAGCAACTACGCCGACATAGCGACTGCCCTTCTGCACACTGAGCTTGAGCTCGAGCGTTTCGCCCGGACGCAGCTCAAGCTCCTCGGTGGCGACCATGTCCGGGGCCAGGGACTCTCTGGCGCGCTCATACAGGCTGAAAAAATCAGCGTTCTCGAAGGCCACCGCGTGTTTGAGCTCGTACAGGCGGACCACGATCGGTGACGGACGACCATTCAGATCGGGGTTCAGCTGATCGCTGGCCGTGAGCCTGAGGTTGAGTTTGGTGAGGTGTGAATACGGCGACAGCGTCGAGCAACCTGCAAGGATGAGCACGGCAATCAACGCAGTCAGCGCGTGTGGAAAGACAGTTGAACGGCGAAACATGCGCTTCATCCCTGATGATCAGTATGGAGGGTGGAAATCAGACGAATCTGCTCTTCATAGGCCTGGGCGAAATCTCGCGCCAGCAGGCGTTCGCTCCAGTCATTGTCCTGACGCAACGCCTGGTGATAGCGGCCATAGGCTCTCCAGCGATTGCCGGAGGTCGCGAGCAGTGGCGGGTTGTCGCGCTCGAATCGCAGGGTGAGTTGCTCCGGTGAAAAATGCTCCAGCGTAGCGCGCGTCGTCGCGCGACAGGCGGCCAGCAAGGCGACCTGGTGCGCCTGCACGTCATGGAAGGCTCGGCTTATCGCCAGCTCGGCGGGCAGCTGCCCGGGTTTGCCAGAACGCAGCATTGCTGACAGGGCTTCACCCGCATCGACCGCTGATTTCAGCGGATTGCGCTGGGCGCCCTGCACGGTGGTCTGCGACAGGCGCAATTCATTTTTCAACTCGCTGCGCGTTTGCAGGTTCTGCTGCAGACCGCCGACGCACTGCCTCAGCAAACGGCCGGCATTGAGGGCCAGCGCCTCCCGGGCATCCTGATCAAGCTCGTCGAATTCAATGCCCAGCGATTCGGAAAACCGGGTCCAGAAATCATCGGCCTGGCGCTCGGTCTCAACAGCGGCTGGCGCGGGTGCTGGAGCGGGGTGTGCTGCAGGATCTTCGACCAGTTCTGGCACGCGCAGGCTTTCCATGTCCACCCGGGCATAGTCCGCACGCTGTGGACCGTCCTTGATGGCGGCACCTGGCGAAAGCAGTTCGTCGATGTCCGAGTGGACGCGTTCCTGCTGGTCGAGCGCGTTCAGCGGGTCGAGGTCCAGAAACGAGTCGTCCGGGATGATGCTGCCCGCCGCGCAAGTACGACCCCCGTGATCGTCAAACAAGGCCGGGTCACGCATCAGTCGTGCGCGCAGCTCGAAATCGCCCAGTACATACAGACTGCCATGCTCGATGCGAACGGCTTGCCCCTTGGGCAGGCGCACCCTGCTCTCCCCACTCAGCACGCCATTGCTGCTGGTGTCGGTGAGATAAAATCCGCCATCGCGGTAGCTGATCGTGATGTGGTGGTGGGACAGGTGCCGGCTGCGGTCGGGAATGACCCAATCGCAGTCCGCGGCCCGTCCGATCACCCCGCCCGTCTGCCTGAAGGTTTTTTGGCACTGCTCCGCAGGCACAAACTGCCGGGTGCTCAGCATTTCGAAAACCAGTTCCACGGTGATGCTCCTTGAGGTCAGTTACCGCGGTTGGCCGCCTGGGGATCACCCAGCGGGCGATAGGTGTTGTCGTTGAACTTGTAATTGCCGCTGCAACCCGAGACGCCACAGAGAAAAACAAGGGTCAGCAGAACGGCTTGCCGGTGACGAGCGAACATCAGAGGATCTCCAGAGGTGAGCACAGGGCGCCTTCGTTTGGCGCGAGGGAAAGCGAGCGTGAAAAAAATCGTTCGTGCCTACGCATTGATTTCACCCACATTGATATTGAGGCGGCCAAGGCGATACAGCAGCGTGCGCCTGGGCAGGCCAAGCTCACGCGCGGACAGGCTCTGATTACCTTCGTTTCTGCGCAGGCAATCGAGCAGCAGGCCGCGTTCGACCTGCTCAAGGCGTTCGCGCAGCGTCAGGCGGGCAGTACCAGGGACGGCCGCCGCGCGGAGGGTGAAATGTTCGGGCAGCAATTCGCCCCCTTCACACAGCAGAACGGCACGTTCGACCATCCCCTTGAGCTCGCGAACGTTTCCGGGAAAGGCATACCCGGACAAGTAATCGAGCGCCGCGTCAGACCAGCACAGAGCATCCCGCTGCAGAAATGAGCAGGCCTTGTCGGCAAAATGCCGGGCGAGATCGACGATGTCATCGCCGCGCTGGCGAAGAGCGGGCAGCTCGATGGGGAATTGCGAGAGGCGGTAGTAGAGGTCCTCGCGAAAGGTGCCTTCGCTGACCATGACCAACAAATCCCGGTGGCTCGCTGCCAGGATGCGCACGTCTATCTTGTGCGTGTCATTGGAGCCCAGCGGGCGTATCTCTCGCTCCTGCAGCACGCGCAGCAGTTTGGCCTGCAGCGACAGCGGCATGTCGCCGACTTCATCGAGCAACAGGGTCCCGCCGTTGGCTGCATCGAAGAGTCCGGCGCGATTACGCAGAGCGCCGGTGAACGCCCCTTTGCTGTAGCCGAACAGCTCGCTTTCCAGCAGGCTTTCAGGGAGTGCCGCGCAGTTCTGCACGATGAAAGGCTGCGAGCGACGCGGACCGTAGTCGTGGATGGCACGTGCCACCACTTCCTTGCCGGTGCCCGTTTCTCCGCGCAGTAAAACGGTATACGGGCTGTGCAGGACTTTACTGATCATCGAACAGGTGTGGCGCATGGGCGCGCTTTTGCCGATCAATCCGTAGGCGCTGATGCTTGGCACACTGACGCGCACGGGCGATGAATTATCGGTACGTCGTCTCAAGCGCTGAAGCAACTGCAATTGACGCACCACGAACGTGCCCAGTCGGCCAAGGGAGTCGGCAAAAGCCTGCAGCTCCAGGTGTCGACTGCTCACGCAGACGAGCAAGCCCTCCACCGTCTGTTGATCACTGACGATGGGCACACACAGCAAAGACTGCCAGGGCTTCGCTCCGGGCGGCAGGAAACGGCTTTCGTGCAGGCTGCCCGGCAAATCGACAAGGCACACAACGCGGTTTTGGCACAGTGCAAACTGCAGCAGTTGCTCACCGTTGTAATCGGTTGGCAGGCTCTGTGCCTCACGGGGTTGCACGCTGCCCTCAAGGCACTCGGCAGTCATGCCCAGACACGTATGGGTCGCGTCCAGCAGATAAAGCTGAGTCAGCTCGCACCCGCTCAACTCGGCGAGTCCGAGCACGAGCCCGCTCAGCAGCGCGGCATCGTCCGCTGCGCGTGCAAGCCGGGCGAATTGCTCCAGTAACGCTTCCGCATAGGCCAGCGGTTGCGGCACCTGAATGAACATAGCGCCCACCTCAGGCAAACTCGCAGGTCACGGCGGCTTCAACATCAAGCGTTGCGTGCACAGAGGTGAGACGCTGGCCTGCGGCCATGGCGTCGAGCAGCCGGTCAGCCACCCGGGGCAGAACGTGAAGCTCCAGCAAGTGGTCGATCAGACGTGCGCCACTGTCGCCTTGGCTGCAGCGTTCAGCCAGTTGATCGACCAGCGCGTCGGAAAAGGTGAACGTCAGCTGGCGACGGTTCAAGCGCTCGCCCAGACTGCGCAATTTGATCTCGATCAGCTCACGCAGCACCGACCCGCTCACCGGGTAGTACGGGACGACGCGCATGCGTGCGAGCAGCGCCGGTTTGAAGTGTCGCGCGAGAACCGGACGGATATGCTCCTCAAGCACCTGCGCGGAGGGACGCGCGCCGTCGGCGCAGAGGTGACTGATGAGGTCGCTTCCAAGGTTCGAGGTCATCAGGATGAGCGTATTGCGGAAGTTGATCTCCCTCCCTTCCCCGTCATTTGCCACGCCCTTGTCGAAGATTTGATAGAAAAGGTTCAGGACGTCTGGATCAGCTTTTTCGACTTCATCGAGCAGAACCACGGAATACGGCTTCTGCCGCACCGCTTCGGTGAGCATGCCGCCTTCGCCGTAACCCACGTAGCCAGGCGGCGCCCCAATCAGACGCGAGACGGTGTGTTTCTCCTGAAACTCTGACATGTTGATGGTGGTGATGAACCGCTCGCCGCCGTAGAGCAAATCGGCGAGCGCCAGCGCGGTTTCAGTCTTGCCGACACCACTCGGCCCGACCAGCAGGAACACGCCCACGGGTGCATCCGGCTTGTTCAGACCGGCTGCCGTCGCACGCATCGAACGATCAAGGGCGTGGACCGCTTGCTCCTGACCGCGAATGCGGGCGCGCAGGTCAGTTGAAAAACTGGCGATTCTGGCGTTGTGCTCTCGCGCCAATTGCGCCAAGGGCACCCCGGTCCAGGCGCTGATCACTTCGGCGACGAGACGCGGGCAGACTTCAAAGCTCACCAGCTTTTCTTTGGCCTGGGCCTGGGTCAGGGCGCGGTGAGTCTGGTTGAGCGCAACTTGCAGGACTTCGATGCTGCGCGTGTCGTCGGCATCACGGGCCTGCGCCAGTTGCTGACGCACGTCCAGCAGGCGCTCGGCCAATCCTTTCTGTTCCAACCAGAGCGTTTCGAGAGCAAGGCTTTCTTCTTCCACAGCGTGCAAACGGTTTTCCAATGCATCCAGTGCCGGATGATCGACGGGCAGACCGGCTTCGGTGTCACGACGCAGCGCCTGACGCTGGCGGCTGCCTTCGGCCAATTCGCTGCGCAGACGCTCAAGGCATTGCGGCGCAGCGGCGAGGCTGATGCGAACGCGCGCGCACGCCGTGTCGAGTACATCGACGGCCTTGTCCGGCAACTGGCGCCCGGCAAGATAGCGAGCGGACAACTCCGCAGCCGCCACCACCGCATCGTCACGCAAGTAGATGCCGTGGCTTCCCTCGTAGACGTGAGCGAGGCCCCGCAGAATGGTCACCGCCTCATCGACGGTCGGTTCGTGCAGCCGCACTGGCTGAAAGCGACGGGCCAGTGCCGGGTCCTTTTCGATGTATTTTTTGTATTCGGTCCAAGTGGTCGCAGCGATAGTGCGCAGTTCGCCGCGTGCCAGGGCAGGCTTGAGCAGGTTGGCCGCATCGGAACCACCTGCATCACCCCCTGCGCCGACCAGGGTATGGGCCTCGTCGATGAACAATATGATCGGGCTGGTCGACGCCTTGACCTCGTCGATCACGCCCTTGAGGCGACGCTCGAACTCGCCTTTGACGCTGGCGCCGGCCTGCAACAGCCCCATGTCCAGGGAAAGCACTTCAGCGCCCTTTATGGCCTGGGGCACTTCCCCCGCGACGATGCGCAACGCCAGCCCTTCAACGACAGCCGTCTTGCCGACACCTGCCTCCCCCACAAGGATCGGATTGTTTTTCCGTCGGCGAGCGAGAATATCCACCATTTGCCGAATGGCCTCGTCACGGCACAGCACCGGGTCGAGTTTGCCGTCTCGGGCCTGTTGAGTGAGGTTATGGGTAAAGCGCATCAGCAATGACTCGCCGGCAGTACCGTGTTTCCCCGGGTCGGAATGCGCCTTCTGCGACAAGGCGAATGCTTTCAGTCGCTCGGTATTCAGCCGGGCGAGCAATGCCTGATAGCGGCTGCCTGCGTAACGCTCGGGGTTGCGCAACAGCGCGAGCACCAACGCCCCTTGATCGACCAGGGTCTGACTCAGTTCGAGGCTGGCGACCAGCAACGCATCCTGCAGCCACTGCACCAGTTCCGGCGCAAACACCGGGTTGCGCGAGGCGCTGTTTTCCATCCGCGCCTGCAGCACCGCGCCGAGTTCACCGGCGTCCATATCGGCATCCTGGAGTGCGCGGGAAAGAAGGCCCTGCGGGCGTTCCAGCAAGCACAGCATCAGGTCTTCGACGAGGACCTTGCTGCCGCCCCTTCCCACACAGCGTCCGGCAGCGTGCTCCAGGTCGTGTCGGCATTCGGCGTCGAGCGCCTGGATAAGTTGTTGCAGATTGACGTTACTCATGGTTGGGCTGTCCTTGATGATTTGCTTCCCAGGGTCACCATGCCGTCCGCGCGTTCTCGGCCCAGCCAGCTGGTCCATCCCAGTCGACACGCGTTCTGTCCCGCCAGGCGCAGTTCGCGAATTTCTTCCCGACGCAGCGCCAGGCGAACGTCGTAATCAAGCGGGTCACGCAGCGTGAATCGCACTAATGCGCACAGCGGTTGGTAACCCGCGCCGATCGGCAGGAACTCGTGAAAGCGCTGCCAGCCAAGCTCTCGAATATGAATACGGAACTTGCCACTGCGGTCCCGAACGTGTTCGCCGAGCACCAGGTCCTCGCCTAGCTGGCTATTGGCCCGGCCAAGGCTGTTGCGCTGCTCTTCGAGAATTTCCACGCGACGCTCCATGCATTGCTCGATCGTCAGCTCTGCGTGTTTGAAGTAGTAGCGAAGCACCGCCTCGATCAGCGCTGCCGAGTGAGCGCGCAGGCTGAGCAAACCCAGGTACGGCAGCAGTCGCTTCCAGTTCAACTCCCGTGCGCTTCGAATCGCCTCGCTGCCCAGTCCGATCAGCGCGAACAACTGCGACGAAAACGGATCGATCGCGCCGCTTTCAAAACGGGCGTGGTAGCGGTATTTCTTCCAGATCGGCAGCATCAGCCGATGCAGGCGATGGTGAAACAGATCGAGGAACTGGCGGGTCGGATTGCCCCCCTCACTGTCACCCAGGGCTTGCTCGCTATAGAACGCAGGCAAGGGTGATCCAGACCCGACAAGACCCAGCAGGTTGAAGCGCAGGCGTGCACGCATCAGCCCGGATTCTTCAAAAAACTCGACGCGGTCCACATCACTGCCCGGAAAGCCAAGGCTCGGGTTGGCCTGGAATTCCAGCAGGTCATACACGTCGTCATCGCTCAGGTGCGGGTGTGCAGTGCGCAACCGGTCGATGACCAGCAGCACGACCTGAAACAGCGAGTATTCGCGTATACCTTGGGTCAGCCCGCTCAAAGCAGGGGCTGCAGGCCCATACGGGGTGTCCATTGGTACACCTCTCCCTGTGTGCTTTTTACGCGCAGTTCGTGATACGAATTGAGGCTGGCGTAAAGCGCAAAAAACTCGTTGAGAACAGAGGCGAACACGAACACGTCGCCCTCGCCGATATAGCCTTGCGGATCGATGGTCAGCTCGGTGCGCAACCCGCGTACCGGCAGCCCTCTGTGCAGCCGGTCGACATGCTGGTGCCTGATCGACTTGAGCCCGCCCAGCAGACGCTTGCTGACCTTTTCAGCGTGCGGGTCGTAATAGCGCGGCAGGTCGTAGGTTTCGAGGATCACCTTCAAGGCGTTGACGTCCGCGAGGGACAGGTAGTTAAGCGACATATTGCTGATCAGCTTCCACAGGAAGTCTCGATTCAGCGGCGGCGCATAACTGGGCGTGGCCGGGGTGATATTGCGGAAGGTCAGAAATTCCGGTGTCTGTTCGCAGGCGATGCAGATGTCGCCCAGCTTTAGCCTGCGCGGCAGGTTCTGGTTGGTGCACGTCATCTCGATCGACAACGTTTCAGAGGCTTCGGTGTGACGGATGCCAAAGCTCAGATAGGTGTCGAGGCCGTCGTGCAACGACGATGAACGCTGACGAATGCTGTAATGCGGACGGCGATTCGGCACGTCGAAACTAGGGTCATGCTCGAAGGACTCGAACGGCACGTAGGCCTCGTAGCCCAGGCCACCGGGCTTCCAGCCGATCACGGATTCAACCGAAAACACGCCACAGTTTTCCATCGTGTAGAGCGCCGGCATCAACAGGTACTCGTCCTGTTTGCCCTCAAGGCGGATCGGCGTGGCATCGTGCTTGAACAGGTTCACGATAGGCGTGCAATGGAGCTTGACGTTGTCCAGCGTCGGTCGCAGGCGCTGGACGCCGCTCTTGCGAATGTCGAAACGCAACTCAAGACCGCGTACGTGTTTGAGCGTGTCTTCCGCCAGCGCAGCGAGCAGCTCCAGGCCCGTCACGTCCACGAACAGAAACTTGTCCTGGAAGGCGAAGTATTCCTGCAGGTAGCGATAACCGCGGAAGGTATTCAGCGGATACGGAATCAGCGCTTCGTCTTCGGCAAACCCCACGGGCTGGATACGATCGCCAGGCATTCTGAATGCCATGGGCATGCCGTTGACGCCGGGTATGGGCTTGCCGTCTTCGTCCAAAGGCACCAGCTCGATGCTCTCCAGATTGCGCAGAAGGCTCAGATAGAGCGTCTGGCTGATGTAGCGCTCGCCGGCAAGATGCAGGCGCAAACAGCTTAGGTCCAACTCACCCAAATGGCCTTCGCCGCTCAGTTCCAGACGCAAGCTCAACAGCGCGCCGTCGCCCTTGACCGAGTACGTCAGGTCCACCAGATCCAGCGCCTGGACATCGGTTGGGTAGCAGGTGCGAAAGCGGCACTGCACGCCATCGACCGGCACGCTGTCAACGGGCGTGTCCCGCTCCACCCTCAGCGCAGGGCCTGCCAGCTTCAACGGGTCAAACTGGAGAATGCTGAACGCCGGCAGCGGCTGCATGTAATTGGGCCACAGCAGCTGCATCAGCGAGTGGCTGAGCTCGGGCAGTTCGTCATCGAGTTTCTGCCGCAAGCGTCCCGTCAGGAAGGCAAAACCCTCCAGCAACCGCTCTACATCAGGATCCCGCCCGGTCTGCCCCAGAAAAGGGGCCAACCCCGGGCTGCGCTCGGCGAATCGGCGACCCAACTGGCGAAGCGCGGTGAGTTCGCTTTGGTAGTAGTGGTTAAAGGACATGGTATTACCTTCTAGCGGAGCTGTTTGGTTCAAGGGTGGACGTAGAAAAAAAATGCCTGCTAGCGCCTCATGTCATCAGGTGCAGCCACGCATCAGCTTTTCCTGTGATTGACCTGTACCTGACCGCCGCCTTCCAGGCGTGCGGCGAACGTGACCTGACGCTTGAAACCCTCCACCTCCAGCAACCCTTGAATACTGAAGGCGAGCCGAAGCTGATCGTTATCATGGGGCAGCGCGGTGACCTGGACGCTGCTCAGGCGTGGCTCGTAGCTTTCGATGAAGACCTCGATAGCGAGCCGCGCTTTCGTTAACGCGTCATGAAGGCTCAAGCGCATGTCATTGAGATCCGGCAGCCCGTAATCGCAAAGGGTCTGAACGCTGCCGGCCCGAGTACTGAGCATCTTGGCGAGATGGGAAGCCACCGACGCCGTCGCAGCGTCTTCGCGGCTCCAGCCGACGCGCTTGTCTGCATCGCCACCCAGGCGTTCAAAGAGGCTGCCGTATCCAGTCATGAGTTGAAGCCCGTCACTCTTTGTCCAGCTTGCCCACCAGCGACAGGGTGAAATCGGCGCCCATGTATTTGAAATGCGGGCGCACGTTCAGGCTGACGCGATACCAGCCGGGCTCGCCCTCCACGTCACTCACGATGATCTGCGCGGCACGCAGGGGACGACGACCACGGACTTCGGCGCTTGGATTTTCCTGGTCGGCAACGTACTGGCGTATCCACTTGTTCAGCTCCAGTTCGAGGTCGGTGCGTTCTTTCCAGGAACCCAGCTGCTCGCGTTGCAGAACTTTCAAATAGTGAGCAAGGCGGTTGACGATCATCATGTACGGCAGCTGGGTGCCGAGCTTGTAGTTCAGCTCCGCTGCTTTGCCTTCCGCGCTGGTGCCGAAAAATTTCGGCTTTTGTACTGAGCTTGCGGAGAAGAACGCCGCGTTGTCCGAGCCCTTGCGCATGGTCAGGGAGATGAACCCCTCCTCCGCCAGCTCGTATTCACGCCGATCGCTGACCAGTACTTCGGTGGGGATCTTGGTCTCGATTTCACCCATGCTTTCGAAGTGGTGCAGCGGCAAATCTTCGACTGCGCCACCGCTCTGCGGGCCGATAATGTTCGGGCACCAGCGGAATTTGGCAAAGCTGTCCGTCAGCTTCGTACCGAAGGCGTACGCTGTGTTGCCCCACAGATAGTGCTCATGGCTGTTGGCAACGGTTTCCTTGTAGACAAACGACTTGACCGGGTTCTCTTCCGGGTCGTACGGGTTGCGCAGCAGGAAGCGCGGCACCGTCAGTCCCACGTAACGAGCATCTTCCGACTGACGGAAGCTCTGCCATTTGGCGAATTGCGGGCCCTCGAAATGATCCTTCAGATCTTTCAGGTCCGGCAGGCCGGTGAAGCTTTCCAGGCCAAAGAATCTTGGGCCGGCGGCGGCAATGAACGGCGCGTGGGACATGCAGGCGACGCTGGAGACGTACTGCATCAGCTTCACGTCCGGCGAGCTTGGGGACATGAAGTAGTTGGCGATGATTGCCCCCACAGGCTGCCCACCGAACTGACCGTACTCGGCGGTGTAGATATGTTTGTAGAGCCCGGCCTGCATGACTTCGGGTGAATCTTCGAAATCTTCCAGCAAGTCCTCTTTGGACACGTTGAGGATTTCGATCTTGATGTTCTCGCGGAAGTCGGTCCGTTCGACCAGCAACTGCAACCCACGCCAGGATGACTCCAGAGACTGGAAGGCGGGGTGGTGCAGAATTTCATCCATCTGGCGGCCGAGCTTGGCATCGATCTCGGCAATCATGCGGTCAACCATTGCCTTCTTGACCGGCTCACCCGCGTTTTGCGGTTTGAGCAGCTCTTCGATAAACGCCGACACGCCGCGCTTGGCGATGCCATAGGCATCCTCATCTCGAGGCAGACGGGTTTCGGCGATGATGCTGTCGAGAATGCTGAACTCGCCGGACTCTCTGCTGTGCTGCTGCGATGGTGTAGTACTCATGATGTTGGCTCCTTGGCGGGTGGACTCAGGTGTCCTGGGCGGCGGCATTCAAACCCAGCTCGCCGAGCACGCGACCGCGGGACTCGTCATCGGCGAGGACGCTTTCGATGGCCTTTCGGAAAGCGGGCGCGTTACCCAGCGGTCCTTTGAGCGCCACCAGGGCGTCGCGCAGTTCCATGAGTTTTTTCAGTTCGGGTACCTGGTCCACCAGCGAGGCGGGATTGAAGTCCTTCATCGATTTGACGTGCAGTTGCACCGCCAACTCTTCATTGCCTTCATCCTCTTGCAGACGGTTCGGCACGCTCAGCGTCAGGCTCAGGTCCTGCTTGGCCAGCACCTCGTCAAACGTCATCTTGTCGATGCTGATCGGCTTGCGCTCTTCGACTTTTCGCTCGTCTTTGCGCAGGGTGTAATCACCGATTGCGAGCAGCTTCAGCGGCAGCTCGATCTCTTCCTGCGCACCGCCCGTGGCGGGTTTGAACGTGACATTGATGCGTTCTTTGGGGGCTACCGATCCTTCTTTGGCCATGGCCGTTCTCCTGGTAATTAGGGCCCTTAGGCCTGTTCAAGTACGACTTCGAGGTCGAGGTGGCAGAGCCTGCGATAAACCTCTTCCTTGCGCTCCCGAGCGCCAGGAACCTGAGGCAGCAATTCGTAACAGCTGTGCAAGAGCTCCAGCACTTCCAGCGCAAGATCAGGCTCCCAGGCATTGATGCCTGAGTCCTCCAGCGTCAAGTCGAGGGTTTCGAGTTGGGTTTTGGCGAGTTCGTATTTCCTGGCGGTGAAGCACAACCGCGCCAGGGCGAATTGCCAGAAAAATCGTGCACGCCCGCCCTGAGCGCTGTGCAGGCCTTGCTTGAGGAGCTGCACAGCAGCTTTGAGGCCTTTATCGCGCAACACCGAGACCGCGCTTTCCAGGGCGGACTCCCAGGCTGGCTGGCTATCAGCGGTTTCGACTTTGCGAGGCGCACTGGCGGCCTGCAGCCGAGGCATGACGGTGGCACTGATCCAGGCGCGAGTCGCCGGATCGGCAAACGGGACGCCGTCGTGAAAACGCAGCTCGATGACCTCCGGCAACCGCTGAATCAACAGCGCGAATTGAACTTCTATTTCGCGCATTGCCAGCTCGGCGTTCAGCGCGTGCAGACACTCCCAGGCCATTCGCTGGCCATCGAACCAGAACGGCGCCTTTGCCATGCTCGCCTCCAGCTCGACAAGCAGATCGGCGTAGTTGCCCTGATCGTATTGGTCTCGATAGCACCTGAGCTTGTCTGCCGGAAGCCCGCGCAGCGCGGTAATGTGCTCTGAGTTGCGCTCTGGCAATGCCTCGATTGGCAGCCACAGCAATGTTCGGTTCAGGCGCAACGCGCGCAGGTCGCTGGCGTTTTGCTTGAGCCACCAGGCACACAACGTGCGCGCGCTGTCCTGCTGAAGTCGCAGTGACTTGTGCGCGTCTTTCTCGCTGTCGATCAGCACCGGTGAAGGGAATGACTGGGTAAGAGGCGGCTTGACTGGCGCGTCGGAGCCCCCGACGATCCCGGCGTCGGGCAGATTGTCAGTCACCCGTTGGGCCATATTTTTCAAACGCCGGGAGATCGGCAACAGCAAAGGTGCATCGTCGCCCATGTGCTGTGTAAACACCGTATCAAGGTCTTCGAGTATCTCGACGAGGCGACTGAACAGTGGTAACTGCGCTTTGATAGCGACGTGATCAAAAAGCACGTGCTCAAGGCGGGGAAGCAGCCAGCCAATGGCTGCGGAGCGGGTGCGAATCTTGACGGGATGTACTTCAACCCAATGGAACACGCAGAGATGGTGAAGAAGCCCTAGTCCTGCCAACAGCCCGTGGAAGGATTCCCGCTGATACAAGGCCCACGTAAGCCAGGCCGCAACGCGAAGATCTTTGGATTGGGTGCGAAGCAGGTGCTCACTTTGCTCACGCACTTTCTGCCAGTCGATCTGAACCGTTTCATGCATCGATTGAGCTTTATTGACCTCGCTTTCCAGCGTCTCGTATTCATTTGAAAAACGAACGTCTTCACCCGCGAAGCGCTCTGTGGATATTGAGGCTTGAGCAGCGTCGAGATAATGATCAGACAGTGGGCATGAATAAGACATTCGAGATCTTCAGTGCAAAACCGCGCCGAATTTAGACAATTAAATTGGCGTGCCTAACGGAATTAGAATAAGGGCTAGTTGTGCAGCTGACATGTAACAAAACGTCTACCCCTCAGAGGCCGGGAATAATACTTAGCGCGAATAACACTATCAAGCTTTCTATAAACGCGATAACTCAACTCAGACTGTAGGAACTTTCTTCAAATACATGAGGCCCAGAGAAACTTCTTTCATATAACTTCTTTCTGCAATGTTTCAGCGGTGGCAAATACCCTATCAAGGGCGCAGCACCGGGCTAGCGCGGTCATGCAAAGGGTGTAACGGGATCCAGCGTGCTTCCTTAGCTATTATGCAATCACCCGCGACGAGCAATGGTCCAAGGCCTCCCTGCGCAACAAGTTGCGCACTTCCTGACGGAAATATCACTGAATGATCCTGGCCAGCCTTTATAGAACGGGCCCTGTCGGCAAGTGCGCAAGAAGTTTCGTATCACAGCGCAACATAAATCCCACAATAAGGCTAAAAAGTCGTTTCTTATAACGCAAATAAACCATAAAAAACCCCCAAAACGATTTTTTAAATTAAACAAAACTTACTTGGCACGATGCTTGAACTAACTCTTCCGCCCACCAGGCAATTTCGCTGGTCGGGATTTTAATTTATGAGGCAAGGAGCATTTTCATGGCGACACCAGCATATATGTCCATCACAGGCACCAAGCAGGGCCTGATCACCGCGGGCGCTTTCACCGCAGACTCGGTGGGCAACACGTTTCAGGAAGGCCACGAAGATCAGGTTATGGTGCAAGGGTTTCAACATGAAATGATCATCCCGCGCGACCCGCAGTCGGGCCAGCCAACCGGTCAACGTGTGCACAAGCCGGTCAAGATCACCAAAGTGTTCGACAAGTCTTCGCCACTGTTGCTGGCAGCGTTGACGTCGGGCGAACGCCTGACCGAAATCACCATCCAGTGGTATCGCACCTCGGCGGCGGGCACACAGGAGCATTACTACACCACCAAACTCGAGGACGCGATTATCGTCGACATCAAGGACTACATGCATAACTGTCAGGACCCGTCGAACGCCCACTTCACCCATCTGGAAGACGTGGAGTTCACCTACCGCAAGATCACCTGGACCCACGAAGTCTGCGGCACTTCGGGCTCCGATGACTGGCGGTCCCCGGTTGCTGGCTAAGATCAGCTAACCATCAAAATCCCGGCCGGTAATACTGGCCGGGATTTCTGAGCCTTTGCGGCGCGGGCTAGCGGATTTTGCGGCAGATGCGCTGTCCAACCCCATGTTCGTGGGATCTAGCAGCAAAACCGTCCCGCGTCCTTTCAGCCCGCGACCGCAGTACTTGCCTGGAGGCTCAATGAATCTGCACACGCCCCTGACCGATGACGCAGGCTCTGCGCCTCAGCAGGACTGGTTCTCACAGGAGCACTACGCTCGGATCGGCGAGCTGATTGCCCGGCTCAACACCAGTGACACTCGGGAAAGCGTGTCGCGTTACCACGCCATGGCCGAGGGGTATTTGCTGGGACTGCTGGACAGCTATCACGTCAGCGCCGAGCATCACGACGCCGTACGCCAATACCTGCACAACCTCGCCATTGCGCGGTTGAAGGCGGTCAAACCGAAGCTGCGCAAGTAAACATGCGCCGCTCAGCCAATGATGATCGTGCCGGCCGCAATGACCACGCACGCAAGGATCTTGCGCACGGTCAGCGACTCGCCCAAAAACAGATACCCGAGCAAGGCGGCAAACAGCACGCTGGTTTCGCGCAGGGCCGACACCGCTCCCATGGGCGCGAGGGTCATTGCGTAAATGACGATGCCGTAAGCGAGCAGCGACACCACACCTCCGCCCAACGCGGCGACCAAACCGGGCCGGACCGTCAACAGACTGCGTGCGTCCCGCAGACAGATATAAGTGATCGGCATCATTACGCCCCACAGGGCGCACATCCAGGCGGTGTACGCCATCGGCGCGCCGGACAGACGCCCGCCGATGCCGTCCGTCACGCTATAGGCCGCGATGAAACACCCGGTGCCCAGCGCATAAGGGAGGCTGGTCATGTCCAGTTTCCGGCCCTTGAACGCAAGAGAAATAATCCCCGCTGACACCAGTGCAATGCCGATCATCGCGCCGGTCTCGACCACCTCCCCCGCAAATATCGACGCACACAGCGTGATCAGCACCGGCGATGAACCCCGTGAGATCGGGTAGGTTTGCCCGAGGTCGCCGCTGCGGTACGTGCGCACCAGAAACAGGTTGTAGCCGATATGCAGCAGCGCCGAGAGCACCGCGTAAGGCCAGCTTTCCGGCGCCGGGGCGTCCATGAACAGCGCCCCGGCAATGCTGACGATGGCCACCGCGACGCACATGACGGTCATCGACCAGAGTTTGTCGCCACCGCCGCGCAGCAAGGCATTCCAGCTGGCGTGCAGCAAGGCGGCGAAGAGGATTAGCAGGATGATGTGAGTAGGCATGCCCGATAGTAGCCAGTCGACGCCGGGAAACAAAAGCGACGTTTCTTCATCCGGCCATGAGTAAATCCTCATGCCTCACTCATAGGTGATGCCGGCCGCTGTCGACTCCTCGAGCAGCCAATCGCGAAAACTGGCCACGTGTGGCTGGGTTTCCACCCCTTTCGGGCAAACGAAGTAATAGGCCACCGGCGAGGGAAACGGCACGTCGAACAACCTGATCAAACTGCCGTCGCGCACCTCTTTTTCCACATGCCCACTGCGAACGAGGGCGATGCCCTGCCCCAGCAATGCCGCTTCCACGGTCATGTTGGTGTCGGGAAAACGCACGCTTTCCTTCAGCGAGGTCACACCCAGGCCGATGTTCTGGAACCAGACTTCCCATTTTGGCACCAGGTCTGAACCGTCCCGGGCCAACAGCGGGTAACGCAACAACTCGGCCGGCTCTCGGGGCATGCCGAAGCGCTTGAGCAAGTCAGGGCTCGCCACGGGAAAAATGTGTTCCCTGAACAAAAATTCCGAGTGCAGCGCGGGGTAGTTGCCGCCCCCCAGACGGATCGCGACGTCGGGATCGCCGCTGGCAAACTTGATGGCGGTGTCTGTGCTGTCCAGCGTGACGAGGATTTCCGGGTGCAACTGGGACAGAGTGGGCAAGCGCGGCAACAGCCATTTCAGCGCGTAGGAATAGGTCGTACTGACCTTGAGCCTGACGCGGCCGTTCTCTTCACGCAGGTCCGCAAGCGTGGCCTCCAGGTTCATGAAAAACGTCCGCACGATCGGCGCCAGGGCGGCACCCGCCGGCGTCAGGCTCAACGTCTTGCCGCGCTGAAACAGCTGCACGCCCCAGATGTCTTCAAGATGTTTTAATTGGTGACTGACCGCACTTTGGGTAACGTGCAGTTCCTCGGACGCGGAGGTAAACGTCCCGTGACGGGTGGCGACTTCGAAGGCGCGCAAGGTGGCGGTGGGTGGCAGGTCTCTCATCTCATCAGGCCTCAAGGGGCGTGAACGAAGCCGGTCACACCATGAATGACAGCTCATGATAGAACATTATTCAAATAGACAGAGGGAACGACTCACTTATGACCGGACAAATCATTTACAGCGTGAAAGGCGAGAGCGACGACCTCAAGGCGGCGGTCGCCAGCGCCCAGGCCACCTTCAAGTTCTTCTGGCGCGAGCTGTCTTGGGAGGCACGCAGAATCGTCAAAAGCCTCGACATGGCGGCGGTCAAAATGTCTTTCGTGCTGGACGCCGACGACCCCGACATCCCTGCCGTCGAAAACATGTGGGTCACCGACATCGAGTTCGACGGGGAGTCCATCACCGGCGTGCTGATGAATGAACCTCGCTGGTTCACCTCACTGAAGGCGTCCGACCCGGTGACGCTGCCGTTGGCGGCCCTCAACGACTGGATGTACGTCTGCGGCGGGCATGTCTACGGCGGCTTCACCGTCGACGCGCTGCGCAGCGGGATGTCCACCGAGGAGCGCGACGCCCATGACCGTGCCTGGGGCCTGGATTTTGGAAAAGCTGGCAGCGTTGAAGTGGTGCCTGCTGAAGACGGCCAGGCGCCGCGACTGCTGTCCCGGAATCTGGACCGTGCGCAGGATCGACAGACCTTGGCCGCCCTGGAACGTAGCGAGCACCCGATGGCGCTGAACATGCGCGACAAGGTCGAAGAAGGGTTGCGCCAGCATCCGGAAGTGATCCGGGAACCGGACGCCGGCGGATGGCTGCTCCTTCACCGTGAAGTGCTGGCGGGCAATGACACAGTGGTTCGTGCGCTGCTGCGCCACGGTGCAGATCCGCTCACACCCAACGGCAACGGCCAGACCTCGCTGGCACTGGCACGCGCCGCGGGATGGCCCCGGATCGTGGATCTGCTCGAGGGAAAGGACACCGACTACCAGGGTCCGGTCGAGTCCGGAGGTTTTCCTGTCTGGCCAATCGGCCTGGCGCTGATTGCGGTGTCACTTGCATGGCTTTACTACCTGGTGATCGACCCCATACGCACAGCGGCGGCCGGTCTTGGCAACCAGATCCCGGGCCCGATCAACTACGCGGCTGCGTTGCTGATACTCGGTTTCGGCTTGGCGGGCATGGGCCCCTGGTACTACCGATTGCGCCTGCGCACCCCAAAAGCGGGAAACAGCCGCGTGCTGGATCTGGTCGCTATTCTCGGCTTATGGGTGCTTGGCCTTGTGCTGCATGATTATTTAGGCAGCTACCTCATCAGTCATCGGTAGTGATGCAGTGCGCGCCGTCGATGAGATCGAGCGCGGACCCGGATGCAGGACCGGCTTCAGCCCGGAACGCGCCAGGTGTCACACCGCAAGATTGATGGCGTTCAAACTGGCCTCTTCCCGGCTGAAGCCGGTCCTACCAGAGCACCGCGCACAATCAGTTAAATTACGTGTGAACACCACGCAACCCTGGTGCGGTACCAGCAGCACCGGCCAGCATGTTGTAATCCCCCTCTGCTCCGCTTCGGCGCCTCGCGATAGACGAGCGCCCCACCGCGGAGCATTCCTGGCGAGGCAGTCGGCGTTGAAGCTCGCCACGCTGGAGGTTTTCACTTGGCACGCTTATTTCATGCTTAAAACAAACGGCAAGCCGGACCCTGGTCCTTAAGTCTCGTCCACATACGCGCCTCGAATGCGCCAGGTATCGAAGCCTGATCGACCCCTACCGGGTTGATCGGGCTTTTTTTATGGATGCTGTTCATGCCGAACTTTTTGACTCCCGACCTGCGCCCCACCGTTCACGTCGGCTTCCTGCTCTCGACCGAGGGCACTTACCGGCGCATGGGCCGCAGCGCCCTGCTCGGGTTGCAGGACGCGCTGGCTGAAGTCAACGCCGACGCCCGGCGCCGCGTGCAACTGGAGGCCATCTGCGTGGACCCGCAAGGCGATCCAGCCGGCTACAGCAGCGGCGTTGCCCAATTGCTGGGTGCGGGCGTCCGGCACATCTTCGGCACCACGCTGTCGGCCAGCCGCAAGGAGATCATCCCGGACCTGGACCAGCACGGCGCCCTGCTCTGGTATTCGAGCCCGTACGAAGGCTACGAAAGCAGCGAAAACGTCTTGTACCTCGGCGGATGCCCGAACCAGACGCTGTTGCCGCTGTTGCGCTACGCCTTGAGCCAGTTCGGTCGGCGGGCGTTTCTGCTCGGTTCCAACTACGTCTGGGGCTGGGAAAGCAATCGCATCGCCCGGGAAGTGCTGGAAGCCAACGGCGCCGACGTGCTCGGGGAAAAGTACTGGCACCTGGGCGCGACCGGCTTCGACGCGCTGATCGAAGGGCTCATTCAGGACCCACCGGCCTTCGTGCTCAACAACCTGGTGGGGGAATCGTCTTACGGGTTTCTGCAGCAACTGGATCGGGCCTGCGAGCGCCAAGGCCTGCGCCTGCCGGTGCTCAGCTGCAACCTGACCGAAGCGGAGCTCGATGGGGTGGGCCCGATGCAGGCGCTGCGGCTGCTGTCTTGCGGGCCGTTTTTTGAAACGCTTGACCCGGCGTTCTGCGAAGGCCAGCAGCGCCATGGCCCGCGCACCTGTTCCCATTACTACACCAGCGCTTACACGGCGTTGAGGGTGTTCGCCGACGCTTTGCACGCCAGCGAGGATGCGTCGCCCAAAGCGATTTGCGAGCACCTCTACAGGCACCCGGTCGCCAGCGTGCTCGGCACGGTCAGTCTGTCGGCGCGCAACCATCACAGCGCCCTTGCCAGTCATATTGCCGAACTGCGCGGGGGTTGCTTTGAAGTGGTGCAGTCGGCGCCTCACCCGATCGCCGCCGATCCCTATCTCACTGTTACGGATGTACACGCCGATGGGGTCGACCGACACGCCACCCCGGCACCGCGCTTGAGGATCGTCAAATGAACACACGCGCCTTTCCTGCTTTCGACCAGGGTCACTTGCTGCTGATCGACTGCGATGAACGCAGTCAGGCCAACCTGGGCAAGAGCCTTCAACGCCTGGGTATCCACTCGCAAGCGCTGGATCACGATGGACCGTGTGACACCCAAGGCTGTTTCGCGGCGATCCTTGAAATCGAACATTTCGCCAGTCCCTTGACGGTGCAGGCGCTGAATGCGGCCAGCATCCCCATCGTCGCGCTGACCGCCCACGAGACCCTGTCGCAGATCCAGCGTGCGCTGCAGCTTGGCGCGACGGCATTGCTCAACAAACCCATCAGCCAGGGCTCGGTGTACACCACGCTGATGATGGCGGTGGGATTGCGCGAGCGGCAGCGCGCCGATGCCGAACAGCTCAACGAGCTGCAACAGCGGCTGGCATCGCGTCCACTCATGGCCCAGGCCCTGGCGCGCTTGATGGTGACCCAGCGCATCAACGAGGCGACGGCATACGAGCGCTTGCGCAGTCTGTCGATGCAGCTCAACCGGCCAATCGAAGCGCTGTGTGTTGACTTGCTTGCGGCGCGGGACGAGGACCGTGCATGAACACCCTTAAAGCCCTGTTGCGTCGGCCGGCCGTGGCGGTTTCCCTGTTGTTTATCCTCACCGTGGTGCTGCTCGCGGCGCTGGCCCCGTGGCTAAGCCCCTTCGATCCGGATGAGCAATTCGTCGAGGGGCTGACGATGGAAGGCGCGCCCATGGCTCCGGCGATGCCGTACTGGATGGGCACCGACCTGCTCGGCCGTGACCTGCTGTCGCGGTTGATATTCGGCGCACGCACCTCGCTGTTCATTGGCGTGCTGGCCAACGGGCTGGCGGTGCTGATCGGTACGCTGGTGGGCCTGACCGCCGGTTTTGTCCGCGGCTGGCTCGGCAGCGTGTTGATGCGCCTGACCGACCTGATGATGGCCTTCCCCGCCCTGCTGCTGGCGATTGCCCTGTCGGCGATTTTCCAGCCCAGCGTGTGGATCGTTGCCATGGTCATCGCGATGGTCAACTGGGTGCAGATCGCCCGGGTGATCTATGCCGAAACCGTGGCGCTGAGTGCGCGTGATTTCGTCGCTGTGGAGCGCACCCTCGGCGCCAGTTCCCTGCGCATCCTGTTCTCCCATCTGTTGCCCCATCTGCTGCCGACCATTCTGGTGTGGGCGACGCTGGGCATTTCCACCACCGTTTTGCTGGAAGCTACCTTGTCGTACCTGGGTGTGGGCGTACAACCGCCGACGCCGAGTTGGGGCAACATCATTTTCGAGAGCCAGACGTACTTCACCTCCGCGCCCTGGCTGGTGTTCATTCCGGGCGCGGCGATCATCCTCCTGTCCCTGGCGTTCAACCTGGTCGGCGACGCGCTGCGCGACGAACTCGACCCCACACTCAAGTGGCGTCGCTGATGCTGCCGTTCATTTGCCGTCGGGTCGGTTATGCGCTGCTGATTCTGCTCGGCGTGACCTTCATCACCTACCTGTTGCTGTTCCTGCTGCCCGCCGACCCTGCGCGGCAAATTGCCGGGCGCAGCGCCACCCCTGAAGTGGTCGCGGCGATTCGCGCGCAACTGGGCCTGGACCTGCCCTTCTATCAGCAATACCTGAGTTACCTGGGCAACCTGCTCCACGGCGACCTTGGCCGCTCCTACATCCAGCGCACCGCCGTGAGTGAACTGATCGGCGCGCGACTGCGGCCTTCGCTGGAACTCATGGCGGCAGGTATCGGTTTCGAGCTGTTGATCGGCATCAGCCTGGGCATGCTCGCGGCGCTCAAGCGCGACAGCTTCGCCGACAAGCTGCTCATGGCGTTTTCCTTCGTCGGTGTGTCGGCGCCGCAGTTCATCGCCGCCATGCTGTTTCTGTACTTCTTCGCCGTGCAACTGGGCTGGTTCCCCCTGGGCGGCTATGGCGGCGCCAGCCATTTGATGCTGCCGGCCCTGACCCTCGGCCTGCTCGGCAGTGGCTGGTATTCGCGCATGGTCCGCTCTTCGATGATCGAAGTGCTGCACCAGGATTTCATCCGCACCGCACGGGCCAAGGGCCTGAGTCGTGCGCGGATCGTGTTCGTGCACGTGCTGCTCAACGCGATCGTCCCGGTGATCCCGATGATCGGCATCGACATCGGCGTGTTCATGGGCGGGCTGGTGGTGGTCGAGTCGGTGTTCGGCTGGCCGGGCATCGGTCAGCTCGCCTGGCAATCCATTCAGCAAGTCGACATTCCGGTCATCGTCGGCGTCACCACGCTGTCGGCGGTGGCCATCGTCCTCGGTAACCTGCTGGCGGATCTGGTGATCCCGCTGGTGGACCCGCGCATCGACATCAAGCAGCACTGAATTCATCAACACAACGGGGCACAACAATGAAGATCAACGCGCTGACCCTGGCCGTGGCGGCCACGCTGTTTACCACGCCACTGTGGGCCGACACGCCGAAAAGCGGTGGCGATGTGGTGGTGACCTACCAGAACGATGTCGCGACGCTGGACCCGGCGATTGGCTACGACTGGCAGAACTGGTCGATGATCAAAAGCCTGTTCGGCCGCCTGATGGACTACAAGCCGGGCACCACTGATCTGGTGAAAAGTCTGGCCGAGGACTACAGCATTTCCCCCGACGGCCTGGTCTACAGTTTCACCTTGGTCAAGGGCGTGAAATTCCAGAACGGCCGTGAGCTGGTTGCCAATGACGTCAAGTATTCCCTGGAGCGCACCGTCAACCCGAAAACCCAGAGCCCGGGCGCCGGTTTCTTCAGCTCCATCGTCGGTTATGAAGACGTGACCGGCGGCAAAAGCACGACGCTCAGCGGCATCAAGGTGGTCGATGATCAACACCTGACCATCACACTCAGCGCACCGAACGCGACCTTCCTGCACATCATGGCCATCAACTTCGCCTCGGTTGTGCCCAAGGAAGCGGTAGAGCAATGGGGCGCCGATTTCGGCAAGCACCCGGTGGGCAGCGGCGCGTTCAGCCTGGCCGAGTGGAAACTGGGGCAGAAGCTCGAACTGGTGAAAAACCCGAATTACTTCCAGAAGGGCCTGCCCTACGTCGACAAGATCACCTTCGAAATCGGCCAGGACCCGACCGTTGCGCTGCTGCGCCTGAACAAGGGCGAAGTGGACATTGCCGGCGACGGCGTGCCGCCCGCGCAGTTCCTGCAGTTCAAGAACGACCCGGCCTCCAAGCAACTGCTGGTCACCGGCAATCAGCTGCAGACCGGCTACGTGACGCTGAAAACCACCCTGCCGCCGTTCGACAATCTCAAGGTGCGCCAGGCCATCAATATGGCCATCAGCAAGGAACGCATCGTGCGCATCATCAACGGGCGCGCGGTCCCGGCGAACCAGCCGCTGCCGCCGGCGATGCCCGGTTATGACACCCAGTACAAGGGCTTGCCCTACGACGTCGAAGGCGCGAAAAAACTGCTGGCCGACGCCGGTCTCGCCAAGGGCTTCGACACCGAGCTGTACGTGATGAACACC
The DNA here is from genome assembly GCF_041060445.1 of Pseudomonas sp. W2-17. Taxonomy (NCBI): domain Bacteria; kingdom Pseudomonadati; phylum Pseudomonadota; class Gammaproteobacteria; order Pseudomonadales; family Pseudomonadaceae; genus Pseudomonas; species Pseudomonas sp. W2-17. Next base: position 295,557 of record NZ_JAUFNS010000006.1, read on the forward strand.
GACCCGCAGCCGCGCATCGCCCAGTCGATCCAGCAGGACCTGGCCAAGGTCGGCATCCGCGTGCAGATCAAGTCCCTGGCCCAGGCCAACGTGATTGCGGCTGGCAGCTCCAAAGATCAGGCGCCGATGGTGTGGTCCGGCGGCATGGCCTGGATCGCTGACTTTCCGGATCCGTCGAACTTCTACGGCCCGATTCTCGGTTGCACCGGCGCGGTGGAAGGCGGCTGGAACTGGTCGTTGTATTGCAACAAGGCGCTGGATGAACGCGCCGCCAAAGCCGACGCCATGGCCCGCCCGGAACAACAGGCCGAACGCACCGAGGCCTGGAAGAAGATCTTCACCGACGCCATGGCCGATGCGCCGTGGGTGCCGATCTTCAACGAGCAACGCTTCACCGTACGCTCCAAGCGCATGGGCGGCGACGACGCGCTGTACGTCGACCCGGTCCACGTGCCGGTCAACTATGACTACATCTGGGTGAAGTGATGTCGCGCTGGCCTGCTCCCGGTAGACGCCGGGTCACAGGCCATTACGCCCTGCCCCTTAGCAACGAGGACCGCACCCATGTGCCAGAGCTGCCTGGTCAAGACCATTCACAGCGTCAACAGCCACTTCGGCTGGGACCACAGCTTTACCCCGGTCGAGCGCGTGGCGCCCGGCACCACCCTGCAGATGAACTGCCGGGATTCGTCCAACGGCTATTTCACTGCGCAGTCCCAGGTCGCCGATGTCATCGTGATGCCCTTCGATCAGATCAATCCGGTCACCGGGCCGATCTACGTCGAGGGTGCCGAGCCCGGCGACATCCTGAAAATCACCCTGGACAGCTTCAAGCCCGGGGGCTTCGGCTGGACCGCCAACATCCCCGGCTTCGGCCTGCTCGCCGACCAGTTTCAGGCGCCTGCGTTAGCGCTTTGGCATTACGACACGCAGACCCTCGCCCCTGCCGCCTTCGGTGATTTCGCCAGGGTGCCGCTCAAGCCGTTCGCCGGAACTGTGGGCGTAGCGCCGGCCGAAGCCGGGCTGCATTCCATCGTGCCGCCGCGTCGGGTCGGCGGCAATCTGGACATCCGCGACCTGGCGGCCGGCAGCATCTTGTACCTGCCGGTGGAAGTCGCTGGCGCGCTGTTTTCCATCGGCGACACCCACGCGGCCCAAGGCGATGGCGAGGTCTGCGGCACCGCTATCGAAAGCGCCATGGACGTGGTAGTCAAGCTCGACCTGATCAAGCAAACGCCCCTGGCCACCCCGCGTTTCAGCACACCCGGCCCGGTCACCGGGCACCTGGACAGCGCCGGCTACGAAGCCTTCACCGGCATCGGCCCGGACTTGATGCAGGCCGCCCGCCAGGCCGTGGCCAACACCATCGACTGGCTGTGCCGCGAGCACCGCATGCCGGCGGAACAGGCCTACATGCTGTGCTCGGTGTGCGGCGATCTGCGCATCAGCGAGATCGTCGACCTGCCGAACTGGGTGGTGTCGTTCTACTTTCCGAAAGTGGTGTTCCAGTGAAGCCAGACGATCAGCCCAGTCTGTCGGTGGAACGGCTGAGCATCGACGTCGGTGGCGGCGCGTCACGGCGTCGGGTGGTCGAGGAGCTGAGCTTCGCCCTGTACCCGCGCCGCACCTTGTGCATCGCCGGCGAATCCGGCAGCGGCAAATCGCTGTCGTCCCTGGCAATCATGGGCCTGCTGCCCAAGGCGGCCAGTGTTCCCGGTGGCGCGATCCTGTTTGACAACCGCGACCTGCTGAGCCTGCCAGAACGGGACCTGCAACGCCTGCGTGGCAAACGCATCGGCATGATTTTTCAGGAGCCGATGACCTCGCTGAACCCGCTGCTGACCGTCGGCCAGCAACTGGCGGAAACCCTGCGCCGGCATGAAGCGTTGAGTCGCGGCGAGATTCACCAGCGCTGCCGGGCCATGCTCGACGCCGTGCGCATGCCCCAGGTCGACAAACGCCTGACCCAGTACCCCCATGAGTTATCCGGCGGCATGCGCCAGCGGGTGATGATCGCCATGGCGATGCTCTGTCAGCCGGAAATCCTCATCGCCGACGAGCCGACCACCGCGCTGGACGTGACCATTCAGGCGCAGATCCTTGAGTTGATGCGCGAGTTGCAGCAGCAGTTCGCGACCAGCCTGCTACTCATCACCCACGACATGGGCGTGGTCGCCGAAATGGCCGATGAAGTGGTGGTGATGAATCAGGGCCGCATGGAAGAGCACGGTTCCTTGCATCAGGTGTTCACCGACGCGCAGGCGCCTTATACGCGCAAACTATTGGCCGCGGTGCCGGTGCTGGGCAGTGCGCCGCCGCCTGAGGCATTGACCGAACAGCCGGTAGTGCTCGCCGTCAAGGACCTCAGCGTGCGCTTCCCTTTACGCCACGGCTGGTTCGAAACGCCGCGCACGGTGCATGCGGTCGAGGGCGTGAGTTTCGAGCTGCGTCAGGGCGAAACCCTGGGGCTGGTCGGCGAAAGCGGCTGCGGCAAATCCACCACCGGCAAAGCCTTGATGAACATGCTCAGCTATCAGGGCAGCGTCAAATTGCTCGGGCAGGAACTCAACGGTTTGCAGGGTGACGCGTTGCAGCGGGTGCGCCGCGACGTGCAGATGGTGTTCCAGGACCCGTATGCGGCGCTCAATCCGCGCAAGACCGTGTTCGATCTGGTCGGCGAGCCGCTGCTGATTCACGACAAGATGCCCGAACCCCAACGGCGCGAGCGTGTGGCGCAGCTGCTGCAGCAGGTCGACCTGCCACGGGACACCCTCGAACGCTATCCCCATCAATTTTCCGGTGGGCAACGCCAGCGGATCTGCATCGCCCGGGCGTTGGCACTGAACCCCAAAGTGATCATTGCGGACGAATCGGTGTCGGCGCTGGACGTCTCGGTGCAGGCTCAGGTGCTGGAGCTGCTGGAACGCCTGCGCGCCGAGCATGGCCTGAGCTACCTGTTCATCTCCCACGACATGGCCGTGGTGGAACGCATCTGCCACCGCGTGGCAGTGATGTATGGCGGGCGCATCGTCGAAATCGGCGCCCGTGATCAGGTGCTGCACAATCCGCAACACCCCTACACCCGACGTTTGCTGGCGGCAGTGCCGGTGCCGGAAGTGGGCCGGCGGCGGGATTTCAAGAGCTTGCTCAAGGAGCTGGAACAGCCTGACCCGATCAAGGCAAAGGATTTTGTCGCGCCGGTGCAGCGGTTTTCGGCGGTGGCGGCAGATCACTGGGTCGCGGTGGAGTGAACGATCCCGCGCACATGACGAATCTGCCAGCCTCACTATGTGCGCCAGCGAACAGACAGCCTTGGGAAAGCGTACTCACACTGTCGTGGTCTGAACGCATTGTTCACCAGGGCACATCGGTGCCGGCGCTCCGCTGTGCACACTGCCCAACACGCTGCGTTCGCCGGAGTGCAAGTCATTTAAGGGAAACTAATGACGAGCACATGGACACGCACCAAACAGGCGATCTCCCGGGTCAGGCTGGCGGGTCGCGCCGGGGCCCATCCGAAGCTTGCGTTCGCCTACGAACGGCTTTTGCGCGCCGAACTCTTCAACGCCGACCAGATGGCCAGCCACGGCATTGCCCTGGCCACCCAGCATCAGCTCGGCGCAGTCACCACGCGGGACTTTCTGCTGGGCAGGCTGGATGACAACGAGGCATTGCTCAAGGAAAGCTGCAGTGCGTTGACTCAAGCCCAGGCGTCCGAGCGCCGTATTACCCCTGCCGCCGAGTGGCTGCTCGATAATTTTTTCCTCATCGAAGATCACATCCGCACCGCCCGGTCCCACCTGCCCAAGGGTTACAGCCGTGAGTTGCCGCGCCTGAGCAATGGGCCTTCCAGCGGCCTGCCGAGGGTTTATGACATTGCCCTGGAGACGATTTCCCACGGTGATGGCCGCTTTGATGAACCGAGCCTCAAGCGCTTCGTTGTCTCTTATCAGACGGTCATGCCGCTGACGCTGGGCGAGTTGTGGGCCATTCCGATCATGCTGCGCCTGGCCTTGATCGAGAACCTGCGGCGGGTGGCCTCACGGGTCATGGCCAACTGGGATGATCGTAACCTGGCCGATGACTGGGCCGAGCGGCTCATCGAGGTGTCCGAGCACGACGTAAAAAGCGTGGTGCTGAGCGTCGCCGACATGGCCCACTCTTCCCCGCCCATGACCGCTGCATTCGTGGCCGAGTTCGCCCGCCGGCTGCAGGGTCAAAGCGCTGCCCTGGCGCTGCCGCTCAACTGGATCGAGCAGTTGCTCGCCGAGACCGGTTCGAGTATCGAGCGGCAGGTGCAATTCGATGCGCAGCAGCAGTCTGCGGATCAGATGTCCATCAGCAACAGCATCGCCAGCCTGCGCCTGCTGTCAGCGACCCCTTGGCGTGAGTTTGTCGAAGCCATGAGCCATGTGGATCAGACCCTCCAACAGGACCCGGCCGAGGTCTATCCGCGCATGGACTTCGCCACCCGCGACAGCTATCGCCATGTCATCGAACGGCTGGCCAGGCGCAGTGGACGCACTGAGATGTCCGTCGCGCAGACCGTTGTGGCGCTGTCCCGGGAACACCGGGACGCTTCAGCCGGAGACGATCTCGCCTGCCATATCGGTTTTTTTCTGGTGGGGCCCGGAATCGGCGTTCTTGAAGAAAACCTCGGCGCCCGTGTGCCCTTTCACGAACGCTGGAAACGCCTGCTGCAAAGCTCACCGCTGACGTTTTACCTGGCCCCCGCCGGTGCCCTGACGATTATTTTTGCGCTGCCGCTGCTGTCCTCGGCACACCGGGACGGACTGCCTGATCTCGCGCTTATCGCACTGGCAGTGCCTTGCCTGGTCATGACCAGTCGCCTAGCCTTCAGCCTGATCAACTGGCTGGTCACGTTCAGCCTGCTGCCCGCCATGCTGCCGAAGATGGATTACACCGACGGGATTCCCGATGAGGCGCGCACGCTGGTCGCGGTTCCGACGCTGATCGGTTCGCGCCCGGACGTCGACGAATTGGTCGAAGGCCTGGAAGTCAGGTTCCTGGCCAATCGCGACAGCAATCTTTTCTTCGCGCTGCTGACCGATTTCCTCGATTCACCGACTGAAGTGCAGGCGCCGGATGCAGACCTGCTCGCCTATGCCGCAGAGGCGATCAATCGGCTCAACGGCAAGTATGCGGACGAATTGCCAGCGCGGTTTTTCCTGTTTCACCGCCCTCGCCGCTGGAGCGCAAGTGAACGCGCCTGGATGGGTCACGAGCGCAAACGCGGCAAGCTGACCGACCTCAACGCGTGGCTGCGTGGCGCGGGCGAAGACCGTTTCACCACCATCGTGGGCGACATCTCGGCCCTTGGTACGATGCGTTATGTGCTGACCCTTGACACCGACACCCTGCTGCCGGGCGAGGTGGCCCGCCAGTGCGTGGCCGCCATGATGCATCCGCTGAACCGCCCGGTGTTCGATGCACGCCGTGAGCGTGTCATTTCCGGGTACGCGCTGTTGCAACCCCAGGTCGGCATCAGCCTGACCAGCACTCCCCGCTCGATCTATTCGCGCCTGTTCGGCAGTGGCGGCGGCGTTGACCCCTACACCCGGGCGGTCTCGGACATTTATCAGGATCTGTTCAAACAGGGCTCTTTCATTGGCAAGGGCATCTACGATGTCGACGCGTTCACCTGTGCGCTGGAGGGCTGTCTCCCGGACAACCAGGTCCTCAGTCACGATTTGATCGAGGGCTGCTACGCCCGGTCGGGCCTGCTCAGCGACGTGCAGTTGTATGAGCAATATCCGTCTCGCTACAGCGTGGACGTCAAACGCCGTCATCGCTGGATTCGCGGCGACTGGCAGCTGATCCCCTGGATCCTGCCCTGGACCCTGAACACCCGCGGCGAATGGGCACGCAACCGTCTCGATGTCATGGCGCGCTGGAAGATTATCGACAACCTGCGCCGTAGCCTTGAGCCGGCGGCTGTACTGCTGATGCTGGCCTGGGGCTGGTTTGCCAGCAGCGAACCGCTGGCCTGGACCTTGGCGGTGGTCGGTTTGTTGGTCATGCAACCGTTGCTCAGGACCCTGACCGATGGGTTGCAACCGCCGTTGAACGTGCCTTATCGGCAATACCTGGCCGCGCTGTGCCGGAGTCTGGGGCAAGACCTCGCCCAGATCGCTGCCACCGTCGCATGGTTGCCGTTCGAGATGTATTACAGTGTGGGCGCCATTGCACGCTCGCTCTGGCGCATCCTGTTCAGCCGCCGCCTTTTGCTGCAATGGCAACCCTCCCGCGAAGTCGAGCGCAACACGAAAAACCCGCTGCCGGCGCTCTACCGCGAGATGTGGATCGGCCCTCTGCTCGCCCTCTGCGGATTCGCCGGCTTGCTGACTGACCCGCCCGCGCTGGCGATCGCCATGCCGTTCCTGCTCGCCTGGGCTGCCGGACCCTGGATCGCCTGGCGCCTGAGCGCGATGCCGGAAAATGCCGTGTTCGAGCCCTCGGTGGAAGCATTGCGTTTCCTTCAGGTGCTCTCGCGGCGGACGTGGGCGTTCTTCGACGAACTCGTCGGGCCCCAGGATAACTGGCTGCCCCCTGACAATATTCAGGAAGAGCCAAAATCGGTGATCGCCCACCGGACCTCCCCGACCAACATGGGCATGGCCTTGCTTGCGCATCTGGCGGCCCACGACTTCGGCTATCTCAGCACCGACCGACTGCTGCAACGCGTGTCCGCCTCGCTGGACACCATGGACAGCCTGGAGCGTTACCAACGACATTTCTACAACTGGTATGACACGCAGACCCTCAAGCCCCTGCGCCCTCAATACATCTCCACCGTTGACAGCGGCAACCTGGCCGGGCACCTGCTGACCCTGCGTGCCGGTCTGATCCAACTGCCCGACGCTGCGGTGTTCGATGCTGCCATGCTCAAGGGGCTGCGCATCACGCTGGACACGCTGCTTGAAACGACGGACGCCGCGGACGCCTTGACCGCGCTCTATTCCCTACTCGAAGAGCCCGCCGGAACCGATGAAACCGGTGCGCTGTTGACGGCGTTGCAGACCGTCCGTGCTCGGGTGGCGGCCATGCCGGCGGGCGGCACCGAAGACCGCGCATATTGGCAAACCGCGTTGCTCGCCCAGTGTGATGACTGGATCGCGGCCCTCGAACGTTATCGACTGCCCACGCCTTCGATCAGTCGACACCCCCGTCGCCGCACGCTGCGGGAGCTGTCCACACTGGATGAAGCTGACTGGGCTGCGGAGGATCAGCCGCGCATTGACGCGGTCCGCCAGGCCGCCCTTGACGCTATCGCCCGGATCGATCGCCTGATCCTGCTGACGGGCGATCTGGCGCAGATGGACTTTTCCCTGCTTTATGACAGCAAGCGCGACTTGTTCGTGATCGGCTACAACGCCGACGAGCGTCGCCTGGACACCGGCTATTACGACCTGCTGGCGTCGGAAGTGCGCCTGACCAACTTCGTGGTGATCGCTCAGGGTCAGATTCCGCAGCGGGCATGGTTCACCCTCGGGCGATTGCTCGGTGACTCCGCCGGCGTACCGACCTTGATGTCCTGGTCCGGCTCGATGTTCGAATACCTGATGCCCATGCTGGTCATGCCCAATTACGACGGCAGTCTGCTTGACCAGACCTGCCGTGCGGCGGTGGCCGTGCAGATCGAACACGGGAAACGCCTGGGCATTCCGTGGGGGGTGTCGGAATCGGGTTACTACACGCTGGATGCGCATTTCAATTATCAGTACCGGGCGTTCGGCGTTCAGGCCCTGGGCCTCAAGCGCGGCCTGGGCGATGAAGTGGTTGTTGCGCCATACGCCAGCGTGCTGGCCTTGATGGTGGACGCCGAGGCGGCCTGCAAAAACCTGCAGCGTCTTGCCCGCAAAGGCGCCTGCGGGCGCTACGGGTTCTACGAAGCGATTGATTACACCGAAGCGCGTCTGCCAAGGGGCCAGCGTTATGCCTGGGTGCAGTCCTTCATGGCCCACCACCAGGGCATGAGCCTGCTGGCCTTGGCCAGTGTGTTACTCAATCAGCCCATGCAACGGCGGTTTGAATCCGACCCTGCCCTGCAGTCGGCCCTGCTGCTGTTGCAAGAGCGGGTGCCCAAAGTGGCAGCGCCTTACCTGCAAACCGCCCAGCAGCCTGCCGCAGGGGATACAGGCGCCGGCCAGGAGAATAACCTCAGGGTGTTTGCCAACCCGGGGCTCAAGCGCCCGGCGGTCCAATTACTGTCCAACGGCAAGTACCACGTCATGCTCAGCAGCGCCGGCGGCGGCTACAGCCGCCTCGACACCATGGCCGCCAGCCGCTGGCACGAAGACACCACCCGGGACAACTGGGGCACGTTCTGCTACTTGCGGGATGTGGCAACGGGCGCCGTCTGGTCCAGCGCCTTTCAACCGACCTTGCACCGGGCCGAGAGCCACGAGGCTATTTTCAGCGATGCCCGTGCCGAGTTTCGCACCCGGGAACTGGGCTTCGACACCCACATGGAAATCGTCGTTTCCCCGGAAGACAACATCGAACTGCGGCGCCTGCACGTCACCAACCGAGGGGAGTCTGCCAGGACGCTGGAGATCACCACCTACGCCGAAGTGGTGCTGGCTTCGCCGGAAACGGATGCCATGCACCCGGCGTTCAGCAAGTTATTCGTGCAGACCGAGCTGCTGCCGCCGCTGCAAGCCATCGTTTGCAGTCGTCGGCCCCGCGCCAGCGATGAGCACACGCCGTGGATGTGCCACCTGCTGGCGGCTCACGGCGTGGATATTCAGGCCATTTCCTACGAGACCGACCGCGCCCGCTTCATTGGTCGAGGCCGCAGCACCCAGTCGCCGGCAGCGCTGGACCCGGACTGCGAGCAACTGTCGGGCAGCGCCGGCCCGGTCCTGGACCCGATTGTCGCCATCCGTTGCCGGATCACCCTGCAGCCCGGGCAGCAAGGCACCATCGACTTGGTCACGGGCGTTGCGGACAGCCGCGAAGACTGCCTCTCGCTGATCAACAAATACCGGGATCGGCATCTGGCGGATCGGGTTTTCGATCTGTCATGGACCCACAGTCAGGTGCTGCTGCGTCAGCTCAACGTTTCCCCCGCCGATGCGCGTTTGTTTGAACAGATGGCCTCGTCACTGATTTACGCCAACGCAGGCTTGCGCGCCGACAGCACCGTGCTGGCGGCCAACCTGCGCAACCAGCAAGGCCTGTGGGGGCAGTCGATTTCTGGCGACCTTCCCATCGTGCTGTTGCAGGTCAGAAGCCTCGAGAATATCGAACTGGTCCAGAAGATGATTCAGGCCCACGCCTACTGGCGCCAGAAAGGTCTGCTGACGGACCTGCTGATCTGGAACGAAGACCAGGTGGGTTATCGCCAGCAGCTGCAGGACGCGATCATGGGACTGGTCACTTCCGGCAGCGAAGCCACGCTGGTGGATCGGCCGGGCGGCATATTCGTGCGTATGGCGCAGCAGATGTCGAACGAGGACCGCACGCTGATCCTGTCGGCCGCGCGTCTGGTGTTTTCCGAAGGACTGGGGACGCTTGCCGAACAGGTTCACCGCCGCCGCGTGGTCCGGGTGCATGCCCCTTTTGTGGCCAACCGCGTTCATGTAGCAGCGCCATCGCAGCCGGCCCTTGCGCCGTTGCCCGTGTCGCTGCCATTGAGCAATGCTTACGGCGCATTCAGCGAGGATGGGCGTGAGTACATCATCAACGCACCGGCCTCCCATCCCACGCCAGCGCCTTGGGTCAACGTGATTGCCAATGCCCAGATGGGCACGGTGGTCTCGGAGTCCGGCAGCGCCTACACCTGGGCCGAAAATGCCCACGAATACCGCCTGACGCCCTGGCACAACGACCCGGTGAGCGACCCCGTCGGCGAGGTCATTTACCTGCGGGATGAAGACACCGGCCACTTCTGGTCCGCCACCCCCAGCCCCGCCTCGGGTAGTGGCGCTTACCGAACGCGCCACGGCTTTGGTTACACGGTGTTCGAGCATGAGGAAGACGGCATCCACAGCGAGCTCTGGGTTTACGTGGCGCTGGACGCACCGATCAAGTTCTCCAGGCTGGTGCTGCGCAATGTGTCGGGGCGTGACCGCACTCTGACGGTGACGGGCTATGTGGAGTGGGTGCTGGGCGATCTGCGCAGCAAATCAGCCATGCACGTGGTCACCCATTCGGATCCTGCCAGCGGCGCACTGTTTGCGCGCAACGCCTGGTCGGTGGAGTTCAGCGAGCGTGTGGCGTTTTTCGATACCGACACCGTCGATCACAGTGTGACGGCGGACCGCACCGAGTTCATCGGACGTTGCGGCAGTCTGCAGTCTCCCGCCGCGATGCGGCATAAGGGGCTGTCCGGAAAAACCGGTGGCGGTCTGGACCCCTGCGCGGCGATACAGGTGACCGTGGCGCTCGCACACGGCCAGGGCACGGAAGTGATCTTGCGTCTGGGTGCGGAGAAAAATCCCCAGGCCGCCACCGCGTTGGCGCAACGCTACAAAGGCGTGCAGTTGGCGGCGGCCGAGTTGCAGAAGGTGAAGGACCACTGGCACTCGGTGCTTTCCGTGGTTCAGGTGAAGACGCCCGTGCCGGCGCTGGATGTGATGCTCAACGGCTGGTTGATGTATCAAGTGATCGCCTGCCGGTTTCTTGCCCGCAGCGGCTATTACCAGTCGGGTGGCGCCATCGGCTTTCGCGATCAGTTGCAAGACAGCATGGCGATGATTCATGCCGACCCGGCGGCGGCGCGGGCGCATCTGTTGCTGTGCGCGAATCATCAATACGCCGAGGGCGATGTTCAGCACTGGTGGCACCCTCCCCTCAATCGAGGGGTACGCACGGCCTGTTCCGACGATTTCCTGTGGCTGGTGGCCGCCACCAGCCGCTACGTCGAGGTCACCGATGATCTGTCGGTGCTGGACGAACTCGCCGGCTACCTTGATGGGCGCGCGCTGGGTCCGGGTGAAGAATCCTATTACGACCTGCCCGGTGCGTCGCCCTTGCAGGAGCCGCTGTATCGGCACTGTGTTCGCGCCATCGAGCACAGCCTGAGCCGTGGCGAACACGGCCTGCCGTTGATGGGCAGTGGCGACTGGAACGACGGCATGAATCGCGTGGGTTACCTCGGCCGGGGTGAAAGCGTCTGGCTGGGCTTTTTCGGTTGTCAGGTGCTTGAACGCTTCGCACGGGTGGCCGAGCGCCACGGCGACAGTGAATTCTCGGCGCGCTGCGGCAAACAGGCGAAACAGCTGCGTGACCACCTGGAAGCCTCTGCCTGGGATGGCGCGTGGTATCGCCGCGGCTGGTTTGACGACGGGCAGCCGCTGGGCTCATCCGTCAACGACGAGTGTCGGCTGGATTCCATCGCCCAGAGCTGGTCGGTGTTGTCCGGTGCCGGATCACCCGCCCGACAGCATCAGGCCATGCAGGCGGTGGATCAGTACCTGGTCAAACCGGACATCCGCGCGGTCCTGCTGCTTGATCCCCCGTTCGACAAAGGCCTGCAAGACCCGGGCTACATCAAGGGTTATGTGCCGGGCGTGCGCGAGAACGGTGGGCAGTACACCCACGCGGCTGTCTGGGCGGCGATGGCCTTTGCGCAGCTGGGCGACACGACCAAGGCCTGGGAGCTGTTGCACATGATCAATCCGGCCGACCCCCTCAACAGCGCCAGGATCGACACCTACAAAGTCGAGCCCTATGTGATGGCAGCCGATGTCTACGGCATTGCGCCCCATGCAGGACGGGGCGGCTGGACGTGGTACACCGGCTCCGCTGGCTGGATGTACCGGTTGGGCGTCGAGTCGCTGCTGGGTCTTCAACGCACCGGCAATCTGCTGCAGCTGAACCCTCTGATGCCGGCGGACTGGCCCGGGTTTACCCTGAGTTACCGATTCGCTGAGACGCAGTATCACTTCGAGGTGGTCCGCGGCGAGGCGCAGGGCAGCTCAATGACTCTGGATGGCGAGCCGGTCGAGGGAGACACGCTGACGCTGGTGAATGATGGCGTGGAGCGCCGGGTGCGCATTGAGTGCGGCGGCTCGCGGCCAGCAGCGTCAGCGGCAGTGGAATACGCGAAAGCGGCCGATGATTGACCGCCAGTGTCGGCGCTGCGCTGGAGTACTCTCTGTTCGTCGTCCCCTCTTCCGGAGTTCCCGTCATGTGTAGCGCGCCGCAGCCGATCGATAATCACTTGCTGGCTGCGCTGGCCGATGAAGAACTCAGTCGGCTGGCGCCGCACATGGAATGGGTGGATCTGGTATTGGGCGAGGTGCTGTATGAGCCCGGGGACACCTTGCGCCATGTGTACTTTCCCACCGACTCGATCGTGTCCCTGCTGCAGGTCACTGAAAGCGGCGCCTCGGCAGAGATCGCCGTGGTCGGCAACGAGGGGCTTGTCGGGATCGCGGTGTTCATGGGCGGCGAGAGCACGTCCAGCCGCGCGGTCGTGCAGAGCGCCGGGGGTGCCTTCCGCCTGGCCGGCCATAAACTCAAGGAAGAGTTTGATCGTCACGGCGACCTGTTGCTGCTCATGCTGCGCTACACCCAGGCCTTGATTGCGCAAATGTCACAGACCGGCTTGTGCAACCGTCACCATTCGATCGATCAGCAGTTGTGCCGCTGGTTGCTGTTGTCGCTGGATCGGCTGGCAGGCAATCAGCTGACCATGACCCAGGAACTCATGGCCAACATGCTGGGTGTTCGCAGAGAAGGCGTGACCGAGGCGGCGGGCAAGCTGCAGCGCCAGGGCGTCATCGAATACAGCCGGGGCCAGATCAAGGTCCTTGACCGCTCGCGACTGGAACAGTTGAGCTGCGAATGCTATTCAGTGGTGAAGGCCGAGTCCGACCGCTTGCTGAGCTACACCCGCCGCCATGAATGAGCATTCATCGACACGCCTCTGAATGCTGCGCAGCGGCCTGAGCCGCAACGTGCGATGACGAACAGACGCGACCCGAAGTACCGCGCAGAGTGTGCGTGGCCATTTCGACTGGCTGGCTTGCACCCTTCTCCTGTGCCGAGCACTCGACCGGTACAAAAAGGACACCCCTATGTTACGTAGCATGCGAGACCTTGAAGGTTTCACCCTCGCCGCGATCGACGGCAATATCGGCGACGTCAACGACTTCTACTTCGACAACGAAGCCTGGGTGATCAGGTACCTGGTCGTGGAAACCGGATCCTGGCTGTTCGGCGGTCAGGTGCTGATCTCACCCTTTTCCACCGAACTGCCAGACTGGGCCTCACGCCGACTGCCCATCCATGTCGACAAGCAGGAAGTGAGGAATATTATCGACTCCGAACCCGAGCGGCGCGCTGTTGCCACGGCGCTGAATCAACCGGCGGCCGAAAGTTGGGCGATCGGGCCACCGACCCAGCAAGACACTGACGATCAGAGCTTGCGCAGCGGCCGTGCTCTGCTCGGTTTTCACATTAACGCCACAGACGGTGGAATCGGCCACGTCGAAGATGTGCTGATCGACGAAGACACCTGGGCAATTCAGTACTTTGTCGTCAACACCAGCAACTGGTGGCATGGGCACAAGGTGCTGATCGCGCCAGAGTGGATCGTTGACGTGTCGTGGGAGGACAGGATTGTCGCGGTGGACCTCGAACAAGCCGCCGTCAGGGAATCCCCCCATTACGAGTCTACGCAACAGTTGTATCGCGAGCGCGAAGAGGCACTTTACGGGCATTATGGGCGCGTTGTGTACTGGCGGGTCGAGGCGGTGATTGCGCAGGTCGGATGAACACGGCGTCAGATAAACCAGCAGGCACGGGACCCATTGATGGCGATCAGATACATCCGCAGCCTGACCGGCAGAAGACGCACCGCCGCCGCTAACCGGCACCTTGGTTTCGCCCTGGCGTTTGTGGCCGGCGCCATCAACGCCGGGGGCTTTCTGGCGGTGCAGCAATACACGTCGCACATGACCGGCATCGTCTCGTCAATGGCCGACAATGCGGTGCTGGGTGCGTACGAACTGGTGGTGCGCGGCGGCAGCGCCCTGCTGTCCTTCATGGCAGGCGCGGCCTGTTCAGCCATCATGGTCAACTATTCCCGTCGCAAACGCCTGCACAGCGCGTTTGCGCTACCGCTTCTGCTAGAAGCTTTCTTGCTGATTTGCTTCGGCTTTCTGGGCGCCACGCTGTCGGCGCTGGACGGCCGGATCGTGTCGCTGACCGTGATGCTGCTGTGCTTCATCATGGGCCTGCAGAACGCCCTCATCACCAAAGTCTCAAAAGCCGAAATCAGAACCACGCACATCACCGGCATCGTCACGGACATCGGCATTGAGCTTGGCAAATTCTTTTACTGGAATGGCGCCACCCCGCCCGGGCAACCGCGAGTGCTGGCCAATCGTGCGCGCCTGAAAATATTGACCGTACTGGCGTTGAGCTTCTTCGCCGGTGGGGTCGTGGGTGCGTACGGGTTCAAACACGTCGGGTACATCGCCACTGTGCCGCTCTCGCTGGTGCTTGGCGTGCTGGCTGTTGTGCCCGCGCTGGACGATGTGCGGCGGTATATTCGCCGTGCAGTGCGTGGGTGATCCGTCGTTGAGCCGTTCGTAGGGCAACCCTTGCATAGGTATAGGGGGTACCCCTATGCTGCATTCCGTCTAGGCAGGGGTGCATCCGATGGGTCATATCGCAGCAAACAAAAACGATCTTATCAAGCGTGTTAAGCGCATCGCCGGACAACTCCAGGCCGTCGAACGGGCATTGGAGTCTGATCTCGACTGCGCCAGGACCCTGCACCTTGTTGCCGCCACTCGCGGGGCCATCAACGGCTTGATGGAGGAGATCATTGAAGACCACGCCCGCGCGCATGTGGCGAATCCTGATCTCAGCGACGCTGAGCGCAACAAAGGTGTCGAAGAGCTTCTTGAAGCCATTCGTCGTTATTCCAAATGAACACATCCCGGCACTCGCTTATGCAAAGCACGAACGTCAACTACGGGCACGACCACGTGTTCCTGGGCTCAGCCCACGATGAGAATGCCAGGCGCACACTGTGGGTCGTGGCGCTAACCGTTGTGATGATGGTGGGTGAAATCACCGCCGGGTATGTCACCGGCTCGATGGCGTTACTGGCCGATGGTTTTCACATGGCCACTCATGCCGGTGCATTGGGCATCGCCGCGGCCGCCTATGGATACGCCAAACGCAACGCTTCCAGCCAGCGTTACAGTTTCGGCACAGGAAAGGTAGGAGATCTGGGCGGGTTCGCGTCGGCGCTGATCCTCGGTATGGTTTCCCTGGGAATCGGCGTTGAGTCCGTCATGCGCCTCTTGCAGCCAACGGCCGTTCAGTTCGGCACCGCTACGCTCATCGCGATTGCCGGCTTGATCGTCAATATCGTCAGCGCACTGTTGCTGGGCCACGGGCACAGTCATGGGCATGACCATGAACACGACCATGAACACCATCATGATGATCACGGCCATAACCATGCCCATCATGGCAACGACAACAATCTGAAATCAGCCTATGTCCACGTCATCGCAGACGCGCTGACGTCGGTGCTGGCCATCGCTGCACTGCTCGCCGGTCGCTACCTGGGCTGGGTGTGGCTGGACCCGGCGATGGGCATCGTCGGCGCCATCGTTATCGCGCGGTGGGCATGGACCTTGATGAGCGTCACCGCAGGCGTATTGCTCGATCAGACTGACGCACACGTGGCCGAGGAGATCCGCCAGTTGGTTGAAGAACCGGGGGATGCCACCATCACCGACCTGCACGTCTGGCGGGTTGGCCCCCAAGCCCATGCGGCCATCGTCAGCGTCCTTGGCGCAGCCACTGCGAACGCCGACACCATTCGTGAACGTCTCCAGCCGGTCCATGAGGTCAGGCATCTGACGGTCGAATTTCGACCGGCCTGACTGAGCACCCCTGCCCTAACCAAAAGGAAATTGCGATGCCACTCGGCAAACGTGAACGGGCGCGAATCGAACGCCGGTTAATCGCCACGCTGACCGACGCGTGCGAAACCGCAAAAGGTGAAATCAAAGGCTTCACCTGGCTGACCCACCTTGCTGACCTGGAGGCGTTGGCTGAAACCCTGACGGTGATCTGGGTGTTCGAAACGCTGGCGGACAGACAGTTCGCCCAGGCTGAAGCGAAGGCTCGCGTCTTTGAGCTGACGGCCGTTGCGTTGAATGAAGCCGGCATCGATCTGAAGCTGTCAGATCGCAACGTCCGCTTTGATTCTGAGGAAGAATGCCAGCGCACTCACCGTGGCAACTGGCAGCAGCGACTGGCCAAGGGTCACTGACGATGGCGAAGGAAATCGAAAATCCGTGCATCGCTGTGTGCCAGCTCAGGGGTGATCTGTGTGTGAGTTGTGGCCGGACCAAGGAAGACATCAGAAAGTGGAAACGCATGAAGCGCCCTGAGAAAATGGCGGCCGTGCAAAGGGCGAGCGTGCGCTTGAAAGCGTTGAAATAGGCATGGGGAGGGTTGTTCCTCCTGAATGGCCGCCGTGGCTCCAGCGTGCAAGTAGCTGGGCCATGAACGGGCCATCAAGAGGTTTTACCCTGGAGTAAGGCAACGAAATCAGGCGTCCTGCAGAATCAGGTCAGCGCCCTTCTCCGCCACGGGCGATGCCTGGGATCGATGACCCTGATGGGCCCAGACCGAGGCGCTCCAAACCGGTTGCTGAGGTCTCAGCGATTCGACCAGCCCTCCACGGTGCGCACCAGCTCGGTGAGGTCACGTCCGCCGCCGTCCTGTTGTGCGGCCACGTTCCACAGTTGACGCGCCGCGGTGCCCAGCCACATCGGCACGCCCAGCGCCTGGCATTCCTCGACGGCCAATCCGATGTCCTTGCACACGCTTGAAATCGGGAATCCAAAGTCGAACGTGCCGGGCAGGACGTGTTTGGGAAATTTGTCCATCGTCGCGCCGTTCTTGCCGCTGCCCGCGTTGATCACCGCCATCATGACTGCGGGGTCCAGCCCGCCTTTCACGCCTGCGACGAAGGCTTCGCTGGTGATGGCGAACGCGGTGGTCGAGAGCATGTTGTTGAGCAGCTTGAGCAACTGCCCCTGGCCCGGCTGTTCGCCGACGATGAACACCTTGCCGAACACGTCGAACAACGCACGCACTCGCTCGACTGCCGCCGGTTTGCCCGCGACCATCAGCGCCAACGTGCCCTTTTTCGCGCCCGCTGCGCCGCCGCTGACAGGCGCGTCAACGGTGTCGATGCCTTTCGCCGACAGCCCTTGGGCGACTTCCTGCTCGGCCCGGGAACCGACGGTGGAAAGGTCCACCAGAATGCGCACCGTGTTGCCCTCGACGATCCCGTCCGCGCCCAGCGCCACGGCCTTGAGAATGGCCGGGCTCGGCAGGCTGGTGAAGACGATTTCGGCGCTGTCGGCTACTTCTCGTACGCTGCCCGCGACTCGCGCACCCAACGCGCCGAGTTCATCCAGCGCGCCTTGATCCTTGTCGTAGATCACCAGCGAATGGCCCTGCTCCAGAAGCCGGCGCGCCATCGGCCGCCCCATGACGCCGACGCCGATGAAGCCCAGTAGTTGATTGCTCATGATGGTTTTCCTGCCTGTTAGAGACTCGCCAGACGCATCAGCGCACCGGCATCGTTTGAGTGTTCGAGTTTCCACAACGCGTCGATCAACGGTTGCGGTTCGCACCCCGAACGGCCATAGGCTGTGAGAACGCGCAGTTTGTCTTCGAGAAAATGATCACTGAGCGGCGCATCGAGGCTGCCGAGGGAAACGTCGAGGTTTCGGGTGAGGACCGAGCCTGAGTGGAAGACGATCCGCACCTGTGCCGACTCCACCGGATAATCGGCGTCATCCACGAACTGCAATCGCCCGTACAGCGCGCGCAGCCGTTGATCGCTGACCGCTGCGTCGCTGAATTCGGCCAGCCCCGCCCTGCCCGTCGCCAGGCTGACGGCCACGGCATGTTGCGCGCTGACCTGGGATTCCCGGCCAAGGCGTATGTCGGGCCGATCCGTGCGTTGGCGCAATAAAGGATGCCCCGTGAGTTCGATGCGCTGAATGTCCTCGAGCGCCCAGCTGCGGTCCCGCCCCAGTTCGAGGCAGGCCTGAATCACCGGGTTGAGCACCACGCCACATGGATAAGGCTTGTAGGTGTTGGCCGACAAGGCCCAGCGCTCGCCCAGCCCTGCGCTGATTTCGTCGAGCCGTGGCTGCTCGCCGAAGACGTTCAGAAACCCCCGCTCCCCCTCCAGCGGCTGGTCTGGCCCGGCGAACCCCTCTTTTGCCAGCAAGGCCGAGAGCAAGCCATTGCGCGCGGCATTGCCGACGCCGATGCTCTTCGCCGCGCTGCCGAGGGTTTCCACCAGCCCGCTGGCCTGTGCGCTGGCATTGCCGAACGCCCACACCAGTTGCCGGGCATCGAGGCCCAGGACCTTGCCGACAGCGGCGGCCGCGCCAAAGACGCCGCAGGTCGCGGTGATATGCCAACCGCGCCGGTAGTGTTCGGGGGAAATGGCCAAGGCGATGCGGCACTCGACGTCGACGCCCAGCACGAACGCCAGCAGCAGTTGCTCGCCGCTGATCACGCGGGTTTCCGCCAGGGCGAACAGCGCCGCAGCCACTGGCGCCGTGGGGTGCAGGATCGTCGGAATGTGCGTGTCGTCGTAGTCGAAGACGTTGGCGCTCATGGCGTTCAGCGACGCCGCGCTGAGCATGTCCATGACCTCAGCGCGGCCAATCACGTGAGCTTCGCCACCTGCGTTGAAGCGCGAAAACAGCGTCGCGGCCCTGGCGACGTCCGGGTCGCTGCAGCCTGCGAGGGACACCGCGAAATAGTTGACCAGCGCGCGATGGGCTTCGTGTCGTACATGGGCGGGAATGTCCGACCAGGTCGCGCGTTCGATGAACTGCGCGAGTTGATGGCTTAGGGTTTGAGTCATGGGGTATCCATTTTCTTAAGGTCTGACGCTGTCACCACTGCGGGCGCCTTTGGTGCATGGCTCACCCCGCCATCCACCCATCATCCACCGGCAACGTCGCGCCGGTGATCGAGCTGGCCGATTCGCTGCAGAGGTAGACGATCAGATCGGCCACATGACTGGCCTCGATGAAGCGCCCGGTGGCCTGCTTGCCTTGCAGGAACTCCACGGTCGCGGCCTGCCGGTTGAGCTGCTTTTCGGCCATCAGCGCGGTCAGTCGGCTTTCGATGTTGGGTGTCAGCACCGAGCCGGGGCACACTGCGTTGCACGTAATGCCCTGCCCCTGGGTTTCCACCGCCACGGCGCGGGTCAGGCCCAACAGCGCGGTTTTGGTGGTCACGTAATCGATGCGGTTGGCGATGGCCCGCGATCCGTAGGCCGACGACAGATTGAAAATCCGCCCCCACCGCCGTTCGCGCATTCCCGGCAACACCCGCTGAATCGCCAGAAACGCCGCCGTGACATTCACCGCCAGGGCCTGATCCCAACGCGCGAGGGGAAACTCATCCAGGGGGGCGAAATGCCGGATCACTGCATTGTTCACCAGCACGTCAACCCGCCCCGCCGATGCGATCAACGCCTCGACGCCCGCTGGCGTGGACAGGTCCGCCTGCACATAACGCATCTGCACATCGTGGGCGCGCATCAGATCCTCACGGGCCTGGCGCACCGCGTCAGGCGCGGCCAGACCGTGCAGGACCACGTCATACCCCGCTGCGGCCAGGCCTTTGCCCATCGCCAGCCCGAGTCCGTCGGACGACCCGGTCACCAGTGCCGTGCGCCCATTCATACCCCGGCTCCGTGGGCGTCGATACGCACTGCGAACGAGGGATCGCTCGCGTCAACGGGGGCGAAGCGATTCATCACGTCAGGGTCATGGCCAGGAATCATCAGCGCACCGGGGCGCTGCAACCATTCGCGAATGCGCTCGTAGCCCCGGTACATGTCCGCCAGGCTGTCGAGCACCGCGAACGGCCGGTCCTGCTCCAGTTCGTCGTAATAGTGAATAGCGTCCGAGGCGAGGATCACCGGGCCTTCAGGCATTTCCACCACCACGGCCATCTGCCCCGGCGTATGGCCGCCGAGTTCGTACAGCTCAATGCCCGGAATCAGCGTGTTCTGCGGCGTGTCGAGCAGTGTGATGCGGCCTTCGCGGTGCAGCGCCTGAATGCGTTCGATGTCCAGCGGGTCGATGTGGTGGCCGTATTGCGGGCGCTTGCCCATGTCGGTGCCCCAGAATTCGAACTCTCTGCGCGACATGACGATTTTCGCGTTGGGGTACAGGCCCAGGTTCCCGGCGTGGTCGTAATGGGCGTGAGTCAGCACCAGCAATTTGACTTCTTTGGGGTCGATGCCCAGGCGAGCCAATGCATCTGCAGGCGCGACCACGGGTTGCCGTTTACGGGCGATTGCTGCTTCCGGGCTGAAACCGGTGTCGATGACGATGGTCTGCTCGGCGCTGCGGAAGATCCAGAAAAAATAGTCCATGGTCATCTCCGCGTCCGGTTCGCGGTAAGCGCGGAAGTTGTAATAGCACTCGCTTTTGGTGGTCTGCCGGGTGCCGTACCGCACCACGATCACTTCGGGGTCGGTCCAGTCCGGTCTGACGGTCGATGGCGTGTTCATGGGGAAACTCCAGGTAAGGTCTGTGTTCAGGGCCTGATGGCTTGCGGCTTCGTTATTGTTAGAAGAATCGGGACGCGGCGTTATCGAGGATTATTGCGCGCCGCCTGCAGAGCCTGCTCCAGCAACGGCGCTGCCACCTGCGCGCCATGGATGCCGATGACACTGACGATCTCCAGCATTTCCATGATCTCTTCCCTGGTCGCGCCGTAGCGCAGCGCGTTGCGCATGTGCAGCTTGAGGCCCGGCACATACAGGTGCGTGGCGGCAGCGTCGAACGCGCAATACATCAGCTCCTTGACCTTGGGCTCCAGCACGCCGGTGCGCCAAGGGACCGAGGAAAATTCGACGTAGGTCTCGAACATCTCCGGGTCCAGTTCCAGCAGGCCCTCCCAGGACGGATGCCAATAGCCCCGGTTTTCGATGAAGCTCGCCTTGAGGGCTTCGCGGCGCGCATCCAGGGGTTCCGGGCCATTGCGCATGCCCTCTTCTTCCAGCACTTCCAGCAACACCGGCACCCCGACGTTGGAGGCGTGAATGCCGACCGTGCTGATCAGTTCCAGCACCTCGGTCAGTTCCTCGCGGGTCGCGCCGTGCTGGATGGCCGCATGAAGGTGTTCCTGAATGCCGGGTTGGAACAGGTGTGTGGCATTGGCACTGGCGACGAGGGCGACGAACGACTTGACCTTGGGCGGCAGGTGATTCTTCTGCCACGGCACTGAGGCGAAACCGGCGTAGGCTTCGACAAAACCGGGGTCCAGACGCAGCAGGCTGTCCCAGCCGGCATTCCAGGTCCCGTGACGTTCAAACGCGGCTTTGGCCTGTTGTTGTTTTTCGGTGAGGCTCATGGTGTTCCTCGCTGAACATTGAAGAGCGTTGCATGACCTGCGGGAGCCAATTCATTCAAGATTGGCCGGCATGATCGATAGAGCCGTGGCGCCTGAACCATCACCGCACATGCCTTCGCTCCGACAGGGGATGGCGGCATTCAGGCTCAATCCGCGCCACGCAGATAATCCACATCTGCCACCGATTCCTGCCACACGGTCTTGCCGATGGACGTGGCGGTGTGGACCATGAAGTTCGTGGTATTGGCGCCGTGCCAGTGCCGCTCATTGGGGCCGATCCACACGGTGTCGCCCTGGCGGATGGGCTGTGGCGCGCTGCCTTCCAGACAGATCCAGCCGCTGCCCGACGTCACGTACAGCACCTGCCCCTGTTCGTGGTAATGCCAGTAGGTGCGCGCGCCGGGGTTGAACGAAACGTTGTTGATGGTCACCCCATCCGTGGTGGGCATGACCGGGTCGGCCCAGACCACGCCGGTAAACGTCGCGCCCCGCTGTTCGGAAATCGCCCCTTCGACCGCGCCGTGAAAAACTTTCATGCCTTGTCTCCTTTCTTGTTCTCTATGGCCGATTCGTGCAGGCGTACCCCACCGGACAGGTCGCCGATGGCGTCCACCACGCGGTTGCTGATCAGGTCGCCGTAGCCGAGCGCCGTTTGCAGGCCGAAGCTCGCCAGCGGACCCGATGCATTGAGCGAGGCGACCCCCAGTTCGCGGACGCGATCGAGGTACAGCACCACGTCCTTGGTCATCAATTTGCCGGTCAGGCCGCCTTCAAGGTAATTGCCGTCGACGATGTGCGGAAAGCGGTTGAGCGTGGCGAAATTCACGCCACTGCTGCTGTTCAACACGTCGAGCAAACGATGCAGGTCGAGGCCCGCCTTCTTGCCGGCGACCATCACCTCCGCCGTGGCCGCCAGGCTGACGGCATTGAGGAAGTTGTTCAGCAGTTTGGTGGTGTGGCCGGCACCGCTTTCGCCCATCAAGAACACCTTGCTGGCGATCGGCTTGAACACCCACGCCAGGGTGTCCACGGTCGCGCTGTCGCCACCGACCATCAAGGTCAGCGCGCCCTTCTCCGCCGCCGCCGCGCCACCGGAAATCCCCGCGTCGACGTACTGCACGCCGCGCTCGGCAAACAGCCCGTGCAAACGCATCGTCGAACTCGCCGCCGCAGTGCTCAAATCAACGACCACCTGCCCCTCGCGACAATGCTCCAGCAGGCCCTTCGGCCCTTCGACGACGGCCTCGACCACCTTGCTGTCAGGCAGCGACAGCAGCACAACGCCGGCCTCGGCCGCCACGTCGGCGACCGATCCGGCCACCTGCGCGCCTGCGGCCTTGACCCGCTCGCCGTCGGTGTCATACCCGAGCACGCTCAGCCCGGCATTCACCAGGCAGCGTGTCATGCGCCCGCCCATGTTGCCCAGACCGATGAAACCCACGGTTTTGCTATTCACGACAGCTCTCCTCACGTGCAGAGATTCTAGAAATCCACGTCTTTGGTTTCCGGCCCCATGTAGGCACCGATGGTCGCGATCACACCGCCAATCACCAGCAGCACGGCCGGGGTTACGGTGAACGGCATGAATTCGCCCAGCCAGGCCATGTAGAAGGCGTAGAACGACGGGATGATCACTGACAGGCTGAAACCGACACCGAAGCCGGTGGCGCGCACGTCGGTCACGAAACGCTCGTTGATATAGGTCACGATCACGCCCCATGGCGCGGTCACCAGCACCGAGAGCACGCAGACCAGCGTGATGATCACCGGCAACGTGAGCCCCTGTACGTTGGCCAGGACGTACATGATCGCGGCGCCCAGCGTGGCGATGATCGGCCCGAGAATGATGAAGAAGCGCCGACGGCCGATCTTCTGCCCGATCATGCCGGACGCGATATAACTGAAGAACAGCACCGAATACGCGATCAGCAGCGTCCCGGTGACCTCCATGCCCGAGAGGTGCAAGGTGTTGCGCAGCAAGCCGGTGGGCAGAAAGATGGTGATGATGTTCTGGGTCAGCCAGAAGCCGGTCATCATCAGCAACACTTGCAGCAGGTTGCGCCCGCTTTTGCCCCGCAGCAGATCAGTGAGCGGCAGCTTTTCGCGGGGTTTATTGCCCGCTTCGCTTTCCCAGATTTCCGATTCCGACACCGCGTAGACGTAATACAGCGCCAACATGCCCGCCAGCACGGCACCGATCACGAACGGAATGCGCCAGCCCCATTGCACGTAAGGCGAGCCGGGGCCATCGAGGGGGAACAGCATGAACATCAGCATCGCCACCAGGTTGATGGTGACGTAGGCCAACGGGAAGCCGGCGATAATCAAGCCGCCCACGAACCCGCGTTGGTGCTTTTTCGAATACTCGATCGCCAACGGCATCGCCCCGGTGTAACCGCCGCCGAGAAAAATCCCGTCGACGAAACGCAGCAGCACCAGCAGCCAGTACGACGCGATGCCGATGCTTTCATAACCGGGCAGCAGCGCGATCAGAAGCGTGACCACGCCGAAGCCGGACACCGAGTAGATCGACGCCATGCGCCGCCCGGTCTTGTCAGCGATCATGCCGAACAGCAAGGCGCCGATGGGGCGGCCCAGCAGCGTGGTGATGAACACCAGCGAGGCCAGAATCGCCGCCATGCTAGGTGACAGCTGCGCGGGCTGGAAATAGAACAACACCGGGGACAACACCACCACCGGCAAGTAGATGTCGAACATGTCGATGTACTCGGAGAAAAACGCGCCCTTGATGGCGTTCCTCCTCTTATGCTCGATCGACTGTTCGATTTCAGCCGCCGATCTGGCTGGGGCGTAGGTGCTCATGACGTTTTCCTTATAGTTATTGTCGGACGCAAGCATGGAGGTGGAACGATCAGCTGGCGGTTTCGGCCTCGTAGGCCTTGATCGCCTCGGACGCCACACGGAAGGCCGCCAGGCCCAGTGGCGCGCCGCAGTACACCGCCGCCTGCATCAGCACGGCGCGGATTTCTTCCCGGGTCACACCGTTGCGCAAGGCGCCGCGTACGTGAACGCCCAGTTCATGGTGCTGGCTCATGGCAGTCAGCATCGCGATGTTGATGATGCTGCGGGTCTTGAACGAGAGGGTCGGGTCGCCCCAGATCTCGCCCCAGCAGACCTCCGTGACCATCTTCTGCATGGGCCGGTTGAAGTCGTCGGCCGCCGCCCAGGATTTCTCGACATGGCGGTCGCCGAGCACTTCCTTGCGATTGTTGAAGCCCTGGTCGAAGCGTTCGTTGCTATTCGCGTTGTCACTCATGTTCTTCTCACCTTTTCGTACGATCGACTGATTGTCATACACTTGAAACGGGCAAATTTTTTTTCAGCCGTGCCGTGAAGCGGTTGGCCGGCTCAGCTGCCGTAGCCCACCACAGACTTGACTTCCAGGTACTCGCGCAAGCCGTACTCGCCCCACTCGCGGCCATTACCGGAGCGCTTCACGCCCCCGAACGGCGCGGCGAAATCGGCTGGCGGGTAATTCACATGCACACTGCCGGCCTGTAATTGGCGGGCAACCTGACGCGCACGCTGTTGATCGGCAGATTGCACGTATGCCGCCAGGCCGTAGTGGGTGCCATTGGCGATGGCGAGCGCCTGCGCTTCGCTGTCGTAGGCAATCATCGACAGCACGGGGCCGAAGATTTCTTCCTGAGCAATGGTCATGTCCGGCGCGACGTTGGCAAACACGGTCGGTCTGGCGTAGTAGCCCTTCTCGATGCCCGGTGGCAGCCCAACCCCACCCGTCACCAATTGCGCACCTTCGTCGATACCGCTTTGAATAAGCCCCTGCACCCGGCGCCATTGCGCCCGATTGACCAGCGGGCCCAGCTGGGTATTTTCATCCGTCGTGGGCCCGACGCTGTAGCCTTCGGCAGCAGCCTTGGCAATCTGGATGGCGTCGTCCATCAGGTGGCGCGGGATCAGCATGCGCGTCGGGATCGAGCACGACTGACCGCTGTTGGTGAAACAGGCGGCGACACCACGGGTCACGGCATCCTGCAGGTCAACGTCGTCCAGCAGGATGTTCGCCGACTTGCCGCCCAGTTCTTGTGCCACGCGCTTGACTGTATCGGCGGCCGATCTGGCCACCAGCACGCCCGCGCGGGTCGAACCGGTGAACGACAGCATGTCGATGTCCGGGTGTGCCGACAATGCTGCGCCCACTCCCGGCCCGTCGCCGTTGACCAGATTGAACACACCGGGTGGCACGCCCGCCTCGTCCAGCACTTGCGCAAACAGCAGGCTGCTCAGCGGTGAATATTCGCTGGGCTTGAGGACCATGGTGCAACCCGCCGCAAGGGCAGGCCCGACCTTGACCACGATCTGGTTGATCGGCCAGTTCCACGGGGTGATCAGGCCGCAAACGCCCACGGGTTCATGCCGGATCAAGGTAGTACCCCGAGTTTCTTCGAACTGAAAGCGTTGCAGCACGTCGATCAGTTGATTGAGGTGCAGCCAACCGCGCGGCACCTGAAATTTGCGGGAAAACGTGATGGGTGCGCCCATCTCGACGCGCATCGCCTGAGCGAACTCTTCTTGACGACGCTCGTAGATCGAAACGATGCGTTGCAGCAGCGCGATGCGCTCGGCGACGGACGTCCGGGCGTAATCCGGCAGCGCTTTGCGAGCGGCAGCCACGGCCCGGCCAACGTCGGTGGCATCACCCAACGCCAGACGCTCGACCACGGTTTCGGTGGCCGGGTCAATGACGTCGAACCACGAGGGCGACGCCGGTTCGACCCAGCGCCCGTCAATGTAAAACCTGTCAGCGTTTGACATGGCATCGGGCTCCTTCACTCGCCTTCCCTGGCCAGCATGCGGTACATCTCGGTGTGGTCCGTGGCAGGCGTGGCATCCTGCGCCACGTCGTTCCAGACCTTGATCGCGCTCTGGCCGAAGAGCATCGGGTAATCCAGCGCGTCCGAAAGCCCCTTGGCGATTTTCAGGTCCTTGTTCATCAGCTGCATCGAAAAGCCTGAGCCGAAGGTGCCGCTGAGCATGAATTGCCTGGCTTTGTTCAGCGAGGTGTTACTGCCGCCGCTCGAGGCATTGAGCACATCGACCATGACGCCGGGGTCAATGCCGAAGCGTTTGGCGACATGCAGCGCCTCGACCGTGGCCATCAAGCCCGCTGCCGACACGAAATTGTTCAGCGCCTTGGCCGCATGACCCGAACCGGCGTCGCCGATGTGCAGGATGTTCTTGCCCATGGCGTCGAGCACCGGACGGCAACGCTGCAGGACCTCGGCATCGCCGCCCACCAGGATCGCCAGGCTGCCGTCCACGGCGCGCTTCACTCCACCCGAAACGGGCGCGTCAAGGTAGTGCAGGTTGAGTGTCTTGAGACGCTGCCCCAGTTCACGGGAACGCGCCGGTTCCGAAGAACTCATTTCAATCACCACCGCTTGCGGCGCCAGGGATGCGGCCCAGCCGTTTTCGCCCAGCAACACATGCTCGACGATGTCCGAGTTCGGCAGCATGGTGATGAGGATGTCGAGGGATTTAGCGTTCTCGGCGGTGAGCGCGCTGGCGTTCAGGTTCGCCTGCACATCACGCAGACGGCCGGCGTCGGCGTCAGCGAGGAACAGTTCAAAGCCGGCTTTGGCCAGGCAGGCCGTCATGGGAGTGCCCATCATGCCCAATCCAATGAAGCCGATACGTTGCGCTTGCGTCATGTCCGTGCCCTTTGATTTTTATGTTCTTGTCAATGGCGTCGAGGCGGCGTCAGCCTCTCCTGCGCGACGTTCATCTGCAGGTGAAACAAAACTATAGGGCTGTCATACAATCGGTCAATAGGATAATTTACGTTTTCTTACCAGCGGCACCTGCTTGCAACCTTTGTCAGCAGCCCTTAACAGGAGAAGAAAAATGATCGTTGAATTGCGCATCTATCACTGTGCTCCCGGCCGCCTGCCTGCATTGCATGACCGGTTTACCAGCACAACGCTGGGATTTTTCGAGAAGTACGGGATCAGGCAGGTCGGCTTCTGGACCAACCTGACGGGGACGACCAATCAGTCGCTGACGTATCTGTTGGAGTGGGAGAGCCTGGCCGAGCGCGAGACGAAGTGGAATGCGTTTCAGGCGGACGCCGAGTGGATCGCCAAGCGCGCGGCGACTGAAGCCCAGGCGATTATCGTGGAGCGGATCGAGGTGCAGTTCATGGCGCCGACGGGGTATTCGGCGTTGCGATGAAAGGAGAGCGCTGAAGGCCGTTTGAATATGCGGTGCTGCGTTAGCGGCTGCGAGAGTGGACTCCAGTCAGGATTGACGCGACACCTGTCGGCGCGCTGGAAGCAAGACGGCAGCGAATGGTGAAGGTCTGCCAGATGAGGTGCCTGACACGCTACTGTGCGGTCGTCGCGACTCGTGACATCACCCCATCGCGTGCTGTCGACATACCGCGGCGAACCGTTACTCGACGGCATGCGCCCCTGTCGCTGCCAGCAGTTCAAGGACGTTTTTCGAAGCGTTCTCGACGTGGAGCAATGCCGCAGCGCAGGCACTTTCTTCATCGCGCAGCTGGATGTTGCGGACGATTTCCTTGAGTTCGGCGAGGGTGTGAGGCATGCGCCCTTCCCGGCCCAATGACAAGGCGCGCAGAAGGCTGACGCGGTTGTTGAGCTGTTCGAGCATGCTGCCGACGACGCGACTTTGTTCGATGTCGAGAAGGACGTGGTAGAAGCGTCGTTTGATGTCCAGCAAGGCTGTGCCATCGACGCTGGTGGTGCGCGACTGTTCGGCGAACTCGTCGAAAACTTCGCTCAATTCGCCCACGTCTTCGTCGGTGGCGTAACGAACGAAGTTGCGCACGGCCAGGACTTCCAGCGCACCGCGCACGTCATAGATTTGCACCGCATCTTTGGCATCCACCGAAGCGACATACGCGCCGCGATGGGGCACCTGCTCCACCAGGCCTTCGGCTTCGAGCTGCCGCAACGCTTCGCGCAACGACGTGCGGCTGACGTCCAGCGCGGTGTACAGCTGTTGCTCGACCAGACGATCGCCGGGCTTGAAACGCCCCGAGATGATTTCGTTGCGCAGTGCATCCTGCACTTGATGCCGCAAGGACGATGCCTGACGTAGTACTTTCATGCTGTATCCCTGATGACCCGTAAATGCCGTGATGGAGACCCTCCTCGAACGAGGGTCACTTTGAACCTGCGGGCCGATCCTCATGATGCGACCCGTCGAAAGCAATCGTATTGTATTACAGGAATTTATGGGGAATTTAAATCAGCAGGTGATCCGGTGGTGGTTCGGCATGCGCCGGGGCGGCAGCCTGGCCAGGCATTCAGGTCGCTCGCGCTTTGGTTCGATGGGTTCCTTCGGACGACAGCCTTGAGCCAGCCATTGCCCTCCTCGGGCATAAGCCAATGCTGAAAGGCAAACCGATGAATGTGCGCGCTGAAGCACACCGGCTGGGATTACCTACGCCGTAAGTTGCACTGGACAGAACCTGGCAAGCATCCGCCGACGGTCAGCGTCAACGGCCCCCCTCACCCAGCGAAAGGGTCAAACACGCCTCCGAACACTGGGTCCAAGCCAGCGCTGAAGCCCTTGAGAGCCAACCTTCGCACGCCCCTCCAAAACGAGGACAGGATAACGGCCTTCGTTAATGGGATCAGGGATGAGATGCGGATCGGTGGATCCAATGCAGTTAACTAATTATTTAAGAAAACGCTGCTTAAGATCTCCCCTCTTCGGCCGATTCTATTGGATTGCTGAGTTTAATTTAACGCTCACACCTTTGAGTCAGAAACTCGTATAAATCTGGAGCTAACAAGTAATGTTACGCCTAACCTGCAAAGCCATTCTTATTGCGCTGTCTTTTGGCCTTTCAAATATCGCCGCTTCTGAAGATCTTAAAGTCTACAACTTTTCACCTGTAAACCAGTACAACCTTAATCTCTCGGCCAGTTTCTGGAACCCGATCATACGGTATGTGTCCGAAAAAAGCGGTGTGAATCTCACGCTTAAATTAGGGCGAACATCCTCAGACACAACCAGTTATGTGCTCGCACAAGAAGTCGATTTCGCTTTTACCAACCATTTGTTTAGCCCGGAGCGCGACAAAATGGGCTGGAAGGTATTTGGTCGCCGCGACGCCCCTCCCCTCGAAGGACAAATCGTGGTCCCCGCCGATTCGCCCATCCACAGCCTTTCCGAACTGGAAGGCAAAGAGGTCGTGTACCCCGGCCCCGAAGCGTTTATTGCTTACAAAGTCACCAGCTCGGAACTGGTAAAAAAAGGGATACATACGTCTACGGTATTTGCAGGAAACATGGACGGCGCCTTCAGCCAGCTGCTCAGCGGCAAGGCTCAAGCGATGGGGGTCAACTCACAGCTTGCCAGCGGCTACACGGAGAGAGAAGGTCAGTCGTTCCGCGTATTGTGGAGTTCGTCCTCGTTCAACGATTTAGCCCTCATGGCCTCCCCTCGTATTTCACAAAAAGAACTTGATGCGGTAGCCAACGCGTTTTTCAACATGCAGTACGATAAAGACGGCAGCAAGATTCTTCATGAAGCGACCGAGTTAGTTCATGCACCTGCACCGATTACCTTTATTCCTGCGACGGCAGCGGATTACGCTTCCTATCGTGATTTTTACAGCAGCTTGCCGGCAAACCTTAAGTAAATAAACTGACCTTTAGCTGGAGAGGCTATTAATGACTTTCTTTAAAAGCCTGCTGCCCAAATCACTGACCTCACAAATACTGGGGATGCTGTCTATTCTGATCGTGGTCTTCCTGACGGCCGGCCTGGGTCTTTTCTATAAAAATCAGCTGCTTCAACATATCGAGGAAATCCAAGACACCGCCAATATGCTGATCGAGGTTGCCGCGCAAGCCGTGGAGGAAAGCGTAGTCATCGGCGATTACGACACCATCAAAAGAACCCTCGAAAAGACCCTGGCCCGCTCGCCATTTCAATCCGCCATGTTTATTGATCTGTCGGGTGGCGTCATTCGCCTGCAGGCGCCCAGTGCGCCGGTTGGCAGAGCCCCCGCATGGATAGAGTCCGAGGTCGCTGCACGACTGTTCGATGTCAACCGTCCGATAACGATCGGTGGGAAAGATTATGGCGTGATGCGCCTGTCATTCAACGCCGAGAAAATAGCGACCGAACTTTGTAATCTGGTGGTGCAAGCTACGGTACTGGCAGTGCTTTTCTTGCTCACCAGCTTGTTGCTGATGGGGTGGGTGATCAAGCGTTCGCTTGCCCACCTGGACAAGCTTCACTCCTATGAGGCGGAAATCGCTTCCGGCGCAGTGGCAGCAGAAGCTATGTTGGTCGCGGATGCTCCCGTTGAAATACAGGAGGCAATCAAGGCGGTAAACCGTACTGCGGCGAACATGCGTAATCACTTTGGTCAGCGCATCGAATCGTTGATGAACACCCTGGTGCAGCATAAAAACGCCCTGGATGAGGTTTCAATCGTTTGCGAATGTTCGCCCTCCGGTCGCATCACCTATGTCAACGAACGATTCGTGACAAGCTCACAGCGTTCCCGCGCCGAGCTTTTAGAGTTGACGATCGATCAAGTCTGGAACGGCATGTCTTCAACCACTCAGCCGTGGCAGTGGGCACCTGAATGCGAAGTATGGAACGGTGAAGTCAGGCTTACCGGTCTTGCCGGTAAGGATAAATGGCACCAACGCACCATCATCCCTATTCTCGATGACAAGGGCGGCGTTGAAAAATATATCTGCATCGACATCGATATTACGGATCGAAAAGAGTTTGAGGATGCGATTCTCGATAACGCCAGAAGGCAAAACCTGATCGCCCTGTTTGGCCAGCAGGCATTGACAGAGGAAAGCGTCAGCGCCCTGGGTGAACTGGCCGCACTGACGGCGGCGCAAGGTTTGAACATGAGTAAGGCCGCTTTATTGGTCGTTGAGCGAGTGAGTCACCGCATCATCCTCAACGCCAGGACCGGCTTTGCCAGCGTTGATACCCGGAGTGGCTATACGAATGAATTCTTGAGCGGTATGGGTTTTTCTGGCGGGCTTGAGATTATTTCCGATACGCCTGATGCGACGTACAAATTGCTGTCGGTTGACACAGTGGACGCTGAGCGCATTGGAAGCCGTGTAGAGGTCGATATACCGTGCGGGGATGCCTTTAAGGGTGTGCTTGGGGTCTATGCCACCGCGGGGCAGCCCTTTACCCGTGAAGATGTTAGCTACCTCCAAACGTTGGCAAACCTGTTGGCCGCCGCGCTTGAACGGGATAACGCGAAGAAAAGGCTTACCTATCTGGCCGAAAATGATTCGCTTACACATCTGCCTAATCGCTGGTTTCTCAATAATTATCTGCACGCTGAAATCAGCCGCTCTTCATCCGCGCCCTCTGCAATAAGCGTCATGTTCATCGATCTGGACAGATTCAAAACCGTGAACGACACCATGGGGCATTCCGTAGGGGATGAATTGCTCATCCAGGCGAGTCGGCGCCTGGAAGAATATATCGATGACGACAGTCTGGTTGCACGGCTGGGGGGCGATGAATTTTCGATTGTTGTCACACAGGCTGCTTATTCGGAGAGCTCCATAAAATCGCTCGCGACCCGTATTGTCGACGCTTTGGCAAAACCCTTTAATCTTCGCGGTCAGGATATATTCGTTTCAGCGAGTGTTGGCATTGCTAATTATCCCTTTGACGGGGATGACGCTGGCGTCATCCTCAAGCACGCTGATACCGCCATGTACCATGCAAAAAAGAGCGGTCGTAATACCTTTAAGTTTTACGCTGCCGAGATGAATGAAAGTGCCGTCAAGCGTTTGCAAACTGAAACGCTATTGCGGGGCGCGCTTGATCGCGACGAATTCATTCTGCACTTCCAGCCCAAGGTCAACCTCACAGACGGCAGCATCAGTGGTCTGGAGGCATTACTGAGGTGGAATCATCCAGAGCTCGGCCTGGTGTCTCCCGCTGATTTTATCCCTATGCTTGAAGACACCGGTCTGATCATTCCTGTGGGCGAATGGGTTATCCGGAAGGTCTGTGAAACGCTAAAAAATTGGGAAGATGCCAATCTCGGGGTGGTACCGATCGCCATCAACCTTTCAGCCAGGCAGCTTCAGGTAAAAGGACTGGCTAAAACCGTCAGGCATATCCTGGAAGAATACGGTATCCACCCTGCGCTTTTAGAGTTCGAGCTCACTGAATCCGTGCTGATGATTGAACCCGAGTCGGCGGTTGAAATACTGCGAGAGATAAAGTCATATGGCATAGGTCTTTCGGTCGATGATTTCGGAACGGGTTATTCCAGCCTGGCCTACTTGAAGCGATTCCCTATCGACACGCTCAAAATCGATAGAATGTTCATAAAAGATATAACAAGCAATCATGAAGACGCGGCGATCACCCGCGCGGTCATCGTATTGGCGCACGAACTGGATCTAAACGTCATTGCGGAAGGCGTCGAAACATCTGACCAACTCGAGTTGCTTGTCAAACATGGCTGCGATCAAATTCAGGGTTATCTTTTCAGTAAACCCGTCACAAGTGATGAGTGTGCCGCCATGATTAAATCTTCACGCACGTTGGCTATAAGATTTTCTGAACCTGATTTTGCCTGAATCAGTATCTGCAGCATTTGCACGACCAGTCAGGACGGGCATCGGTGCTTGCACCGAGGGTGAATCCACCCCAGGGCCTCCCCCTCAGAACCGTTGCAGCTCCGGCGAACGCCATTGGGGTCGCGACGCAGCCCGGTTATGGGCACACTGTGCAGCATTCGCCTGAACACACAGCGCCTAACCTCTATCCGGACGTCACATGACACCCAACGCAGAACTTTATAACCCTTCCACCGAATACGCCGACAAGCTGATTTCGCGGATCGGACAAACACCTTCGTGGATCGCCAAGCGTATCGGTGTCACCGACAAGCGCATCCGCTACATCCTGGACGGCGAAAGAACCGTCAAGGGCGAAACAACGCCCATTCAGATGACCTACACCGAGCAGTTCGCCCTTGAGTGCCTTGTCCAGGAGGCCATTGCCCTTAAGAGGTAACGATTCCGGGCTGCAGCGAGACTACAAGCCTTCAAGCAGCCCGTCGGCGCGCAGCAGATCAACGATCACGTGCTCATCCACCGCATACACACCCCGCGAAGCCTTCCAGACCAGGTTCTTTTCCTGCAACGCGATGAGCGCTTGTTGCACGCCCGGGACCTCAACCTTGATGTCGCTTTCCGGGATGCCCGCCTGCTTCATCGCTGTGGCGTACAACGCCATGGTGGGCGCCTCGAACGGGGCGAAGTTGTCGCCCATGCTGCCCATGACGCGAATCACGGCCGACTGGATCGGGGTGAGGCTGTGGATCACCTTCTTGAGGTTCGCATTCAATTCATCCGCCTGTGCCCGAACAAGCTCGGCAAACCGCTCACGGACGTTTTCAGGGTCGATGAAAAAGTCGAAGCGAATGGCATCGGCCGCTGCGCCGAGCAATTCGGGCCGATAGCCGCTTTCTTTGAACAGCTGGAACACCTCTGCCGGATCGAGCGGGGATGGCAGATCGATATTGGCGCACAGCCAGTCGATGTAGTTCTGATCGAGCGTCGGAAACGGCACCATCGACGCCCCAAAGAACGCCTGGTCCTTGCTGTTGCGCAGCATGGCCAGCTTGTCCCGGTTCGAGCCGGTGCAAACGATGCGCAGGCCGTGGTGCCTGGAGCTGTTGAGTTCGTCCCTTGCCGCCTTGAGCGCGAACAGCGCCGCCACTCCCGCCTCGGTGGTGATCGCGTGCTGCGCTTCATCGATCATCAGAACGATGAGCTTCTGCGATTCGTCGGAGAGCGCCACCAGCGCCGTGGTGAGGTCGATGTCCTTGCCGAGGCCGATTTTATCCAGACTGAAATTCAAGCCGCCAACAGCAACCTTGTCTATCCCGGAAGCCTTGGCCAGCCGTGTGATGAAGCCGTCGTTTCGGCCAACCGCTTCGCGGATGGCTTCCACGATGACAAGGCCGGGGTCTTTGGTCAGGTCTTGCCAGAGGTCGGCATACAGCACAATCGCCCCCGCTTTCTCCAGCGCAGGACGCAAGTCTTCACGGGCAAACGTGGATTTACCCGTACGCCGTGGCGCCGCCAGGAAAACACCCGAGCTGGCCGAGCTGCCCACGGATATCTGCATGATCAGCTTCGAGAGCCGGGCGGCCAACTCGGGGCGGTGGTAGAAGATTTCGGGCATCTGTAGTCCTCAAGCACAGCTCTATAGGCAATTATAGAGTGACTATAGACCAATTATGGCTATGGGTGAAATATACGTTTATAGGTGATTATAGAACGACTATAGAACGACTATAGAACGATTATAAAAACGTGATTTTAGCCAGGCGACATCCATTGGCGCCCGCAGAACATTCGGGTGCCGCCGGGCCAACGCGTCAGCACAATCTTCGAAGATGGGGATGTCCTAATCGATCAACCCCTGCGCGTCATAAAACGGATACGGCCCCGGGTAATCACCGAACACGCCGTTGTGGGTAACAAGCCCCTGCTCCGCATCCCAGCGATGCAGCAGGTAGCCCGCCGGCTCAAGGTTGAAATGCGCCGGGGCATCTTCGCGCAGGTCGAGCACGATCTGGTGCGAAGTGCCCGGGCAGGTGCAGCTGATGCTCCCGGCAAAGCGCCGTTGCATCGGCCGATGCAGATGGCCGCACAGAACACGTTCGACGTGCGGGTGACGGGCGATCACCTGCTCAAGCGCCGCGCCGTTGATGAACCCTTCGCGCTCCATGTGGCCGATACCGGTGACAAACGGCGGGTGGTGCATGATCAACAGGGTGGGCACCTCGGGACGTCGACCAAGCACGTCATCGAGCCAGGCCATCTGACTGTCCAGCACTTGCCCGCCGTGGGCGCCGGGAATCGTCGAATCCAGTCCGATCAGGCGCACCGGGTGCTCCTCGACAACCCAATCCAGGGGTGACTTGGGACAGAGCGGCAGGTAAACGTGATCGGCAAATTCGGCCAGCAGGTGCTCGCGGACGTCGTGATTACCGGGCACCAGGTAATACGGCATGCTCAAGCGCGCCAGCTCGGGGTGCAGGACGGCGTATTCATCCGGCCGACCGAAATCCACCAGATCGCCGCTGATCACCACGATGTCCGGGCGCGGCGTGCTGGCGTTCAGATGGTCAACCGCGCGACGCAATGCGCCGAGGGTGTCGACCACGCCGTAGGTTAGCTTGTTGCCGGCTTTGAGGTGCAGATCGCTGATCTGCGCGATGAGAAACGGGGCGTTCACATTCAACTCACTTACACAATGATGACGGGTGCAGGGCGAACAGCGCCTGCGGCTCGACGGCGAGGGCGATCAGGTCACCCGGGGCATGAATGACGCTGTCGGCGCTGTCGACCAGCAAGGGTTGCGCCGCGCCGACCTCAATCAGCAACCGGCTCTGGGCGCCCTGAAAAAACTGTCCCAACAAACGCCCGTGCAGGTGCCCTTCGCTGTTCACCACCCGCAGGTGCTCGGGCCGGCAGTACACCGTCGCCGGCTCACCCGCCCCACTCCACGGCAGTTCGCCGCCGCTGACTTTCAGTCCGTTGACGGTGCGGCCTGCCACCGAGAAAGCGTTGAGATTGCCGACGAAACCGGCCACGAACGGGTTGGCCGGCTGCTGATAGATTTCACGCGGGGTGCCGAGCTGGGCGATGCGCCCTTGCTGCATGACCAGAATCCGGTCGCCCAGGGCCATGGCTTCGCCCTGATCGTGGGTGACGAACACCGAGGTGATGCCCAGTCCACGCAACAGCTGATCGAGCTCGCTGCGCAACCGCTCACGCAGCTGCGCATCCAATGCCGCCAGCGGCTCATCCAGCAGCAGGACTTTCGGCCGTGGCGCCAGGGCGCGGGCCAGTGCCACCCGCTGACGCTGGCCGCCCGACAACTCATGAATGCCGCGCTTGGCGTGTTCCTGCAGGCCGACCAGTTCCAGCAATTCGGCGCAGCGTTTGTTGCGCTCGGCGACGGCCATGCCGCGCACCTTCAGGCCATACACGATGTTGCCTTCCACCGAGAGGTTGGGAAACAGCGCGTAATTCTGAAAGACCATGCCGACGTCGCGGCGCTCGATGGGCAGACGGGTGACGTCCTGATCGCCGAAAAATACCTGGCCGACGTCCGGCCGTTCCAACCCGGCGATCATCCGCAGCGTGGTGGTCTTGCCGCAGCCGGACGGGCCGAGGATGGCCAGGGTCTCCCCTGCCTCGATGGTCAGGTTGAGGTCGTGAACGGCAACGGTGCCGTCGGCGAAAGCCTTGCGGCAACCGATCAGCCGCAGCGGGGTTCCAGTCATCTTTGCTCTCCACGGGAAAGGCGTGCGCTGATGGCCTGCAACGCCACCAGCAGCGGCACGATCATCAACAGAAATATCAGGGTGTAGGCGCTGGCGACTTCCAGCCGCGCCGACGCGTAACTGTCCGCCAGACCCACCGGCAGGGTTTTGGTCATGGGCGTGTGCAGCATCCAGGTGAGGTTGAATTCGCCCAGGGACAGCGTGACCACCATCAGCACGCCGGCGAGAATCCCCGCCCGGCAGTTGGGCACCACGACGCTGAAGAACCGCCGCAACGGCCCGGCGCCAAGACTCGCGGCGGCCTCTTCCAGCACGGGCAGCTGTTGACGCTGCATCACCGCCATCACCGGCCGCACCAGAAACGGCAGGGTGAACAGCACATGGCCGACGAGGATGAACAGCCAACTGCTGCGGAAACTGCCGAACTGGCCGTAGGTCAGCAGCAGGGCCAGGGCGCTGGCGAGGCCCGGCATGGCCACGGGCAAGACCATCAATTCCTCGAAGGCGCGACTGAAGCGGTTGTTCATCCGCACCAGCGCGTATGCCGCCGGGACGCCGATCACGCAGACGTACACCGCGCAGGCCAGGGCCAGTTGCAGGGACAACCAGACGGTTGGCGAGTAGGCCTGCCAGACTTGGGCGATCCAATCGAAGGTCAAGCCGCTGGACACGCCCTGAAAGTAATTGCGCGTCAGGCCGGCCAGCAGCGACATCAGCACCGGCACCAGCATGAAGGCGCAGACCAGCAGCGTGAACAGCAGTTGCGCGATGAACAGCGAAGAACGCTTCACAGGACGGTCCTCGATTGCTTGACCATGCGCCGCGCGAGCAGCAACACCGCCCAGGTCAGCGCGCCCAAAACCACCGACAGCGCAGCCGCGACGGTAAAGTTGGCGTAATTGGTGAACACGTTATAGATCGCCACGGGGGTGACGTTCAGCTGGGTGCCGAGGGTGAACGCCGTGCCGAACGCGCCCATGGACGTGGCAAAACAGATCGCGCCGCAGGACACCAGCGCCGGCGCCAGCCCTGGAATGATCACGTCACACACCACCCGCCAGTGCCCGGCGCCGAGGGAATGGGCGGCCTCTTCCAGGCTGCGGTCCAAGCTTTCGCAGGCGGCCATGATCGTGAGGATCACGCGAGGAATCGAAAAATACAGATAGCCAAGGAACAGGCCCGCCAGGGAATAAGCGAACACCCAGCGCTCACCCGCCAGTTTCAGGCCGAGCATGGCAAACAACCCCTGCCGCCCTGCCAGCAGAATCACCAGAAAGCCCACCACCACGCCAGGAAACGCCAGCGGAAAAGTCAGCAGCGCCACCAGAGTGGTGCGTCCGAAAAAGCGCTGACGGGCGAGAAACACCCCGGTGATGCCGCCGACCAGCAGCGCCGCCAGCGTCACCACCACGGCGAGCACACAGGTTTGCGCCAAGCTGCCCAGATACTGCGGGCTGCTGAGCACCTGCCAATAACCGCTGCCGGCACCGTCCCGCTGCTGTGCGCCGAGCACTATCAGATGCGCCAATGGCAATAGCCAGAACGCCGCCAACACTGCCGCCGCGGGCGCCAGCGCCCAAGCGGCCGTCGGACGCAGACACCCGATCAGAGATCCGCGCGCGCCGGCATCCTGCGCCTTCAACACCGTGCTGCTCACTTACTTGACCTCGCTCAGGTAACGCGCGGCGAAGGCTTCCTGCACGTCGGCCATGTGCTGGTAATCCACCACGCCGGCGCGGGCGTAATCGCTGTCCGGCAAAAACTGCGCGGCGACGTCCGCCGGCATCTTCATCGTGCGAACCGGGCGCAGATACGCCTTGGCCCACAGCGCCTGACCCTGCTCCGAGAGGACGAAATCCAGCACCTTCTCGGCGTTGGCTTGATGCGGCGCGTTGGCGACCACGCTCATCACGTAAGGGACGCTGATGCTGCCCTCCTTCGGGATGACGAAGGCGACGTTGGCCTTGTCCTTGTAGCGGGCGCGGTAGGCGTTGAAATCGTAGTCCACGAGGATCGGCAATTCGCCGGACAGCACCCGCGCATAGGCCGTCTGCTTGGGCACGATCGGCGCGTTCTTCGCCAGTTTCTGGAAGTAGTCGATGGCCGGCGCGAAGTTATCCAGGGTGCCGCCCATGGCCTGGTTGATCGCCACGGCGGAGACGTAGCCGACGAAGGCACTGGACGGATCGAGGTAACCGACCATGCCTTTGTATTCCGGCTTGAGCAGATCAGCCCAGCTTTGCGGGACCGGCAGGCCGCCCAGTGCATCGACGTTGACCATGATGCCGAGGGTGCCGGAGTGGATCGCGAACCAGTGACCTTCCGGGTCTTTCAGGCCTGCGGGAATTTGCTCCCAGCCTTTGGGTTTGTAGGTGCCGACCACGCCAGCCTTTTGCGCCTGCAAGCCGAAGGTCACGCCGTAATACACCACGTCCGCCACCGGGGCGGCTTTTTCGGCCACCAGTTGCGCCAGGGACTGGCCGGAGTTTTTGTTGTCCAGCGGCACTTGCACGCCAGTGCTGTCGGCGATGGCCTTGAGCTGGGTGCCCCAGTCCGCCCATTCCGGCGGGCAGTTGTAGCAAATCGCGGTTTCGGCGGCGTGGGTCAGGCTGGCCACGCCACACAGCAGCAGGGCCGCCAGGGTTTTACTGAAGCGGATCATGGAGCGTCTCCTCGTAGGGCTGAGTACTTTCGCCCGGCCGGATGTGGCACGGCAGGCAGTGGGAAGTGGGGGCGGCGCCGGCGATTTGCGCCAGCAATTGATCGATGACGGTGGTGGCCAAGGCGGCAATCGGCTGAACCACGCTGCAGAGGGTCGGGTGCATCTGGGTGCCGATGTCGATGCCGTCGAAACCGATGATCGACAGCTGCTGCGGCACCGCCCAACCGTGGCGACGCAGTTCGGCGATCAGGCTGATCGCCAGCAAATCGTTGGAGCAGACCAGCGCGGTGGGCGCGTGAGGGCCTCGAAGCAACGGCGCGAGCGCGGTGAAATCGGCCTCGGTGTGGCTGGGCATTTCGATGATGGCCATGGCATTCAAGCGGTGTTCAGCCATTGCGTCGCAATAACCGGCGTACCGCTGGCGCGCCCGGTCGGACTGCAGTGTCGGCCCGGCGACCATGCCGATGCGTCGGTGACCGGCGTCCAGCAGATAGCGCGTGGCGAGGGCCATGCCGGCGCGGTTGTCCACCGAGACGGCGCTGTATTCGGTGCTATTGGGCTGGTGATAGGCGAGGACAAAGGGCGTGTCTTCGGTGCTGAGGCTTTGCAGGACGCGATTGCTGTGGGCGTCAGTGACGGTGAGGACAAGTCCATCGACCCGTTGGCGCAGCAGTTCTTCAACCACCGCGCTTTCCCGTTCGGCGCTGTAATCGGTGGTCGCCAGCAGCAGGTTGTAGCCCCGCAACCGCGCGGCGCGCTCCATGGCTTGAAACTGTTCGGCGAACACCGGGTTGAGCAGGCTCGGTACGACCACACCAATGAGCTGGGTGGTTTGCAGGCGCAACTGGCGCCCCAGCAGATTGGGGCGAAAACCCAGTTCTCGCGCGGCGGCGAACACTTGGTCACGGGTCGTCGGACGCACCACTTCGGGAGAGGCGAAACAGCGGGCGGCGGTCGCTCTGGAAACCCCTGCCACCCGTGCGACTTCTTTCAGGTCACTCATGTTCACTCGCTTGAGATCGATCTCATTGGCGAGGACCTTACGGCGTCAATGTGGCAATTCAGGGGCTGGGATGTGACAGATTGGAGTCATTGGGTGAGGCAGGGCCGACTGCCAGGCAGAAGTCGGACTGGCTCAACCCACTGTAGGACCGGCTTTAGCCGGGAATGCTTCCGGCGTGACACCCCAAATCTGACGGTGTCTGGGCTGGCCTCTTCCCGGCTGAAGCCGGTCCCACTAATAAGCCGGGTGCATCCAGTGGCACTGGCGACGAACCAATTGTGCAGACCGTGTGAAAACGAAATAACCAGCAGCTAATCAAAAAATGCCCCGATCAACTCGGGGTATTCTTTATTTATGCAAAGAGAAAAAAAGCCCTCCTCAGGCCAGTAACT